>NZ_LZOX01000016.1:0-459522 GCF_001679495.1 Haemophilus sp. CCUG 66565
AAAAACAACGACGCACTTGGAAACTTAAAAACTTCACAACAGTGCGTCGTTGTGTGCGGTGCATTATAGGGATTTTCAAATCCCTTGCAAGTACTTTTTGGTAAAAATATTTAAAAAAATGTTCTTTTGGATAAAGTTAATACAAAAAGGTCTATTTAATATCAATTTTAGTCTATTTTTATTACATCTAAAGATTCAAATCCCCATAGGTGTAAAGCTTTTTTAAATTGAGATTCTTCAGAAAAATGGTCGGTACAAAACATTTGATTATGTTTTTCACCTTGAGCACGTATACTTTTACCATCGAGCAAATATTTTATCCGCTTAGCAATCGCCGCTCCAGGATCCATAAAATATTTAATTTGTGGCAAGCACAACTGAATTTCATCTTTGATGAGTGGAAAGTGAGTACAACCTAAAACTAATGTATCCAAATCTGCCATGTCTGCCCATGGAGATAACTCATCTTTTAAATCAATTAGATCAACGGAATGACCACGAATTTTTTGCTCCGCAATTTCTACTAATTTTGTTGTCCCCAATCTCTCAACAATACAATCTTGCGCAAATTTATCAATCAAATCATTGACATAATGACGTTTTACAGTACCCTTTGTAGCTAATAAACCAATATGTTTTGTCTTTGTCATTTCTGATGCAGGTTTAATAGCGGGCACAGTCCCAACGATAGGAATATCAAAAGCAGCTCGCAAAGGCGGAAGCACAACAGTACTCGCTGTATTACAAGCTATCACGATTGCATCTAATGGATAACGTTGATTAATCAGTTGGCAAACCTCTAAAGTGCGGTGAATAATACTTTCTTCTTCGCGTTCTGAATAAGGGAAGCCGGCATTATCAAAACAATAGAGATAATGCCAATTTGGTAATAACTTTCTGGCTTCACGATATACGCTAAACCCACCGACTCCAGAGTCAAAAAAAAGTACAGTTGGGCGTTTTTCTTTTGTATCCATTTAAAACTCTTTGAAAATTGACCGCACTTTTAAGCGTTTGAATAAATCTCTTTATTATTTAACCAACGACGAATCAGACTTTCTGCTAGATCAGGGTATTTTTGGATAAGTGATTTCGCATAAAATTGCACCGTTGGTATCATTTTTCTATCTCGCATTAAATTTGCTACTCGCAATTCAGCGATGCCCGTTTGTTTCGTTCCAAGCACTTCACCTGGTCCGCGAATTTCTAAGTCTTTTTCAGAAATAACAAACCCATCTTGGCTATCTCGTAGCACTTGCAAACGTTTTTGCGAAACTTTACCGAGCGGAGGTTTATACATTAGCACACAAAAAGAAGCCGTACTGCCTCGACCGACCCGCCCTCGTAATTGATGAAGCTGAGATAAACCTAAACGCTCTGCATTTTCGATAATCATCAAACTAGCATTCGGAACATCAACACCCACTTCGATTACTGTCGTCGCCACCAATAAATCCAATTCTGCATTTTTAAAACGCATCATGACATCTTGTTTTTCTTGTGGTTTCATCCGCCCGTGCACTAACCCAATATTTAACATAGGTAATGCCTTAGTTAAATCTTCCCAAATCGCTTCAGCAGCTTGAGCTTCTAACACCTCTGATTCATCAATTAATGTACACACCCAATAGGCTTGGCGTTTTTCATTAACACAAGCGTTTTTTACACGCATTACAATTTCAGCACGACGTTCTTCAGAAACAACTACGGTTGTTATCGGCGTACGTCCTGGAGGCAATTCATCAATAATTGATGTATCCAAATCTGCATATACGGTCATTGCCAACGTTCTTGGTATCGGTGTGGCCGTCATAATTAACTGATGGGGATAAAATCCCGCTTTTTCGCCTTTCTCACGCAACATTAATCGTTGATGCACCCCAAAACGGTGTTGTTCATCAATAATCACCAATGCTAAGTCGGAAAACTCGACTTCTTCTTGGAATAAAGCATGCGTCCCCACCACCATTTGTACGGCACCAGTTTTGATTTTTTCAAGCTCCGCTTGTCTTAATTTTCCTTTTACTTTACCGGCTAACCAACCAACTTCAATACCGAAAGGCTCAAACCAACGTCGAAAATTATTCGCGTGCTGTTCTGCAAGAATTTCTGTTGGCGCCATTAAGGCGACTTGTTTGCCATTATCAATTGCAGTTAAAGTAGCCAATGCGGCAACCAATGTTTTTCCCGATCCTACATCCCCTTGCACTAAGCGCATCATCGGATAATCTTTGATAAGATCTTGTTCAATATCCGATACGACTCGCTTTTGCGCATTAGTTGGTTGAAATGGCAAGGTGGCTAAAAATCGCTGTTTCAAATCTGTTTGATAATGTAGCGGTAAAGCAGAAAATTGCTGCGTTCCTAACCGCACTTTTTGCATAGCGAGATTATGCGCCAATAATTCTTCAAAAATTAATCGTTGTTGTGTAGGATGCTTACCTTGCTCTAACATTTCTAATGAAATATCAGGCGGCGGACGATGCAATAATCGTAATGCTTCTTTTAAACTATATTGATGTGGATTAAATTCATTAGGCAAAATTTCTGCAATCTGAACTTTGTCGAGTAATGCCAAAGCCTGCTCCGTTAATTTTCGTAATGAATTTTGTTTGAGCCCTTCCGTCGTAGAATAAATCGGCGTTAGGGTTTCTTCCAATACTATAGGCGCATTATCTCGCACAATTTGATATTCTGGATGATGAATTTCAGGCATGTGACGCCCACGTTTTACCTCTCCAAAGGCCTTTACTCGCACACCTACTTGAAAACTATTACGCATTCCCGCATTAAAATTGAAAAAACGTAACATAATTTTCGATGTGCCGTCTGACAAACTCACGGACAGAATCGGGCGACGGCCAAAAGTAACTTCACAGGTTTGAACAACGCCCTCGATTGTAAAATATTGTTCGGGGCGAAGATTAGCGATTGGCGTAATTCGCGTACGATCTTCATAGCGAATAGGTAAATGAAAGAGTAAATCTTGCAGGTTATGAATACCGATTTTAGCCAGTTTATTAGAAATGGCCGCACCAACACCAGAGAGGCTGGTCAAAGGTACGGCATCAAGAAGTTCAAGGCTCATAGCTCATTAATATTGCGTTTGACATTAACGACGCCAGTGATGCCTTTAATGCGATGAACGATATTGGCAAGGTGTTTGATATCTTTTACACATACCTGCAAAATCACAAGCAATAAATTGTTCTCTAATTCTTCCGTCCAAATATTTTGAAGACTGCTTTCGCTCGCAGAAATTGCAGTCATTAAACTAAGCAAGGCATTCTGCTCATTCAATATTTCTATTTGTAATTCTGCCTCAAAATTCACCGCACTTTGAACGTTATCCCATTTAGCCAGCGATTGGTGACAAGCATTTTTCAAACTTGCACAATGTTGATGGTGTACTACAACTGTGTTTTCTTGTGTACTACATCCCACAATAGGATCACCAGGGATTGGATGGCAACATTGAGCAAATTGTGTTTTACCCACTTGCATTGGTGCAATAGTGAGTATTTTGGATTCAAATTTAAAATTCTGAGTATTAGAAGATTCTAACGGCACGCCCACAAATTGATGCGCAATTATGGAGGCAGACTGATTACCTAAACCAATTTCTCGTAATAATTCATCTAAAGAAGAAAGTGCTAAAGCATCTAATACAGTTCTAATTTGTTGAATAGAAAAATCACCTAAATTATGAGGCTGTAATGCTACATTAAGCTCAACCTCACCTAATTTCACGGCATCCTCTTCACAACGCTGTTTGAGATAATGGCGAATCCGTGTTTTCGCACGAGCCGTTACGACGAAATTTAACCATGCAGCTTCAGGATGAGCATTTGGATCGGTGATGATATTGACCGTTTGCCCAGACTCAAGAGCTTGCGAAAGCGGATAAGGTTTATGCTCAACAGTCACACCAACACAAGTATTTCCCACATCTGAATGCACGGCATAAGCGAAATCTACTGCTGTTGCGCCCATTGGCAATTCAACAATTCGACCTTTTGGCGTAAAAACATAAATTTCTTTCGGGAAAAACTCTGATTTTACATTCTCAATAAACTCAAACGAATTACCTACACTTTGTTGAATTTCGACCAAACTTTGCAGCCAGCGTTGTGCGCGAATTTGTGCGGTTGTACTGTCGTTTTTACCATTTTCTTTATAAACCCAATGCGCAGTAATGCCCATTTCGGCGACTTGTTCCATATCCTCAGTATGGATATGAACTTCTACGGGGACACCTTTCGGCCCAATCATTGAAGTTTGCAAAGATTGATAGCCATTTGCTTTAGGTACCGCGATATAATCCTTTACTCGGCCAGGTCGTGGCTTATAAAGATTATGCATTTGGCCTAAAACGCGATAACAATCATCAACATTTTTTACAATCACACGGAACGCATAAATATCCATAATCGAGTGGAATTCTTGATCCTTTATGCGCATTTTTTGATAGATCTTGTAAAGGTGTTTTTCACGCCCCCACACACGAGCAAAAATCCCCGCATTTTCTAACCGCACTTTAATCTCTTGTGAAATACGTTCGATTAAATCTTGTCGATTACTACGCGCCACATCAATGAGTTTTTTTAACACCTCATAACGATGTGGATGCATTGCTTGAAAAGATAAGTCTTCTAATTCATTTTTGATATGCTCAATGCCTAAACGATGAGCAAGCGGACAATAGATTTCAAGCGTTTCTTTCGCAATACGACGGCGTTTATCCGGTCGTAACGCACCAAGCGTGCGCATATTATGTGTGCGGTCAGCAAGCTTGATTAACACAACGCGAATATCACGCGTCATCGCCAAAATCATTTTGCGAAAATTCTCGACTTGCGCCTCTTGGCGAGTACGAAATTTCAACTTATCGAGTTTTGATACACCATCCACAATTTCAGCCACACTGGCACCGAACTCTTCTTTCAGTTGTTCTTCCGTATAAGGTGTATCTTCAATAACATCGTGCAAAAGCGCAGCCATTACCGCTTCGTGATCTAAATGTAGTTGAGCAATAATGGAGGCTACCGCCACAGGATGAGTAATGTAAGGTTCGCCGCTGGAGCGAAATTGTCCTTCGTGCGCATCTCTTGCAATCACAAACGCACGCTTGATGAGTTCAATTTTATCTGCGGGCAAATACCCTTGAATAATTCGATCTAAATCCGCAAACAGTTCCAAAGGAGACCTACTTATCGTTGAAAGAGAAAGTGCGGTTAAAATATCGTGATTTTTTACCGCACTTTTAAAAGATTATTCTGTAATTAATGCAACAGCTGCTTCTTCCGTTTCTTGCACTTTCGCCATTTCTTGGAATTCTTGTGCATCCATAATATCTTGATTAATCAAACCTTTTTCGATTTCACGCAGTGCGATTACTGTTGGTTTGTCATTATCTTCTGGCACTAACGGCGCACTTTGGTTAAGTTGTAATTGTCTTGCACGACGCGCAGCCGTTAAAATTAAATCAAAACGGTTACCAATTTTTTCTACTGCATCTTGCACAGTAACACGAGCCATAATTTACTCCGATTTGTCAAAAATTACTCTATTGAAAGGGCGTTATAATACTCAATTTCGCCCTATTTTGCTAGTAGCTGTTGAATTAACATTGCATTTTGTTTTTGTTGATAATCTTTAGTTAAGCGTTCCGATTGCAAAATACTTTGTAAATCTTTTAATGCTTTCTCAAAATCATCATTCACAATGACATAATCATATTCGTCATAATGCGAAATTTCACTTATCGCTTTTGACATTCGTTCAGCGATAACCTCTTCACTATCTTGCCCACGACCAATTAAACGACGCTCCAATTCAGGCAATGAAGGCGGTAAAATAAAAATGCTTTTTACTGAAGGCACTTTTTTACGGATTTGTTGAGCCCCCTGCCAATCAATATCTAAAAATACATCAATGCCTTTTGCTAAATTTTCTTCAATCGCAGGTAAAGAGGTTCCATAATAATTGCCGCCAAAAACTTTGGCATATTCTAGAAATAAATCTTGCTCAATGAGTGATTCAAACTCTTCTTTTGATACAAAATAATAGTGTACGCCTTCAACTTCACCTGGACGTGGGGCGCGGGTCGTATGTGACACAGACACCATTTTTTGAGTTGAACTATCTGATGCCAATAATGCTGAAATTAATGAAGATTTTCCCGCACCACTTGGTGCAGACAAAATATAAAGATTACCTTGAGACATAGAACATTTAACCTTCTCTAACAATTTCAGTCTATTATGCAGATTTCTCTATAAAAAATCATCAAAAGTGCGGTGATTTTTTACGGTACTTTTTCATTCTAATCATGATTTGATATAGATCACAAAAAAGTAGTAGGGTTTATAGTTTTATAAAAATGCTCGTGCTATACTCTGTGCGCTGTCTTACTGAGTGAGCAGTATTACTCAAAGCAAACAGATTTGTTTAACTTAAATAAAAGGTGAAAATCTTATGGCAATTAAAATTGGTATCAATGGTTTTGGTCGTATCGGCCGTATCGTATTCCGTGCAGCACAACACCGTGATGACATCGAAGTTGTAGGTATTAACGACTTAATCGACGTTGAATACATGGCTTATATGTTGAAATATGATTCAACTCACGGTCGTTTCGACGGCACTGTTGAAGTGAAAGATGGTAACTTAGTGGTTAATGGTAAAACTATCCGTGTAACTGCAGAACGTGATCCAGCAAACTTAAACTGGGGTGCAATCGGTGTTGATATCGCTGTTGAAGCGACTGGTTTATTCTTAACTGATGAAACTGCTCGTAAACACATCACTGCAGGCGCGAAAAAAGTTGTATTAACTGGCCCATCTAAAGATGCAACCCCTATGTTCGTTCGTGGTGTAAACTTCAACACATACGCAGGTCAAGATATCGTTTCTAACGCATCTTGTACAACAAACTGTTTAGCTCCTTTAGCACGTGTTGTTCATGAAACTTTCGGTATCAAAGATGGTTTAATGACCACTGTTCACGCAACAACTGCAACTCAAAAAACTGTGGATGGTCCATCAGCTAAAGACTGGCGCGGCGGCCGCGGAGCATCACAAAACATCATTCCATCTTCAACAGGTGCAGCGAAAGCAGTAGGTAAAGTATTACCTGCATTAAACGGTAAATTAACTGGTATGGCTTTCCGTGTTCCAACTCCAAACGTATCTGTTGTTGACTTAACTGTTAACCTTGAAAAACCAGCTTCTTACGATGCAATCAAACAAGCAATCAAAGACGCTGCTGAAGGTAAAACTTTCAATGGCGAATTAAAAGGCGTATTAGGTTACACTGAAGATGCGGTTGTTTCTACTGACTTCAACGGCTGTACTTTAACTTCTGTATTTGATGCAGACGCTGGTATCGCATTAACTGATTCTTTCGTTAAATTAGTATCTTGGTACGATAACGAAACTGGTTACTCAAACAAAGTATTAGACTTAGTAGCTCACATTTACAACTACAAAGGCTAATTAAAACTTTGAAAAAATTAACCGCTCTTCGGAGCGGTTTTTTATTATCTAAAATTTAGTTTACGATCTAAAAATGAACAAGGGATCACTAAAAATAATTTAAAACAATCAATATACTTCTAGCTTTTATTCCTATTTAAGATTATATTAGCGCACAACTGTTCGCTCAATAAAATCAAAAAATAGGGTTAATATGAATCTCGATCTCCATTTTGTTCATCGTATTCAACAACAAGCCAAAACTCGTGCAAATATGACCGCACTTCGCTATAAAGAACACGGCTTATGGAGAGACATCTCTTGGAAAAATTTTCAAGAGCAACTCAATCAACTTTCTCGTGCATTGCTTGCTCACAGTATTGGCGTGCAAGATAAAATCGCTATTTTCGCACATAATATGGAACGTTGGACAATCGCTGACATTGCGACGTTACAAATTCGAGCAATCACAGTACCTATTTACGCAACCAATACAGCCCAGCAAGCAGAATTTATCCTAAATCACGCCGATGTAAAAATTCTATTCGTTGGAGATCAAGAGCAATACGATCAAGCATTGGAAATTGCTCATCATTGTCCACAATTACAAAAAATCGTGGCAATGAAATCCACCATTCAATTACAACAAGATCCTCTTTCTTGCTCTTGGGAAAGTTTTATTGAAACAGATTCAAACGCCCAACAAAATGAACTAACCCAGCGCTTAAATCAAAAACAATTATCGGATTTATTTACGATTATTTATACCTCTGGCACTACTGGAGAGCCAAAAGGTGTCATGTTAGATTACGCTAATCTCGCTCATCAATTAGAAACACACGATCTTTCACTTAATGTGACAGATCAGGACATTTCACTTTCTTTCTTACCGTTCTCTCATATTTTTGAACGAGCTTGGGCGTCTTATATTCTTCATAGAGGTGCAATACTTTGCTATTTAGAAGACACCAATCAAGTGCGGTCAGCTTTAACGGAAATTCGCCCAACTTTAATGTGTGCCGTCCCACGTTTTTACGAAAAAATTTATGCAGCCGTATTGGATAAAGTTCAAAAAGCACCAAAACTTCGCCAAATAATGTTCCATTGGGCAATTTCCGTAGGACAAAAACATTTTGATTTACGTGCGAATAACAAAGCTATTCCGTTCTTATTGAAAAAACAATTTGCTTTGGCGGATAAATTAGTGCTCTCAAAACTTCGCCAATTATTGGGTGGTCGTATAAAAATGATGCCTTGCGGAGGAGCAAAATTAGAACCCGCTATTGGGCTATTTTTCCATGCTATTGGTATCAATATTAAATTAGGCTATGGCATGACAGAAACAACTGCGACCGTTTCTTGCTGGCATGATTGCCAATTTGACCCAAATTCAATCGGCACACTGATGCCAAAAGCGGAAGTGAAAATTGGGGAAAATAATGAAATCCTCGTGCGTGGCGGAATGGTGATGAAAGGCTATTACAAGAAGCCAGAAGAAACGGCTCAAGCCTTCACAGAAGATGGTTTCTTAAAAACTGGCGATGCGGGAGAATTTGACGAACAAGGGAATTTATTTATTACCGATCGCATTAAAGAATTAATGAAAACCTCAAACGGCAAATATATCGCGCCACAGTATATCGAAAGCAAAATCGGTAAAGATAAATTTATCGAACAAATTGCGATCATCGCCGATGCGAAAAAATATGTATCCGCGCTTATTGTGCCTTGCTTTGATAGTTTGGAAGAGTACGCTAAACAGCTCAATATTAAATATCATGACCGTTTAGAATTATTAAAAAATTCTGAAATTCTAAAAATGTTTGAGCAGCGTATTAATGCGCTGCAAAAAGAATTGGCTCATTTCGAGCAAGTAAAAAAATTCACGTTACTTTCTCAAGCATTTAGCATCAAATTAGGTGAAATTACACCAACATTAAAATTACGTAGAAAAGTGATTTTAGAACGTTATCGTAAGCAAATTGAAGATATGTATAATTCAAAAGAATCAAAAAATTCATAACTAAAAGGCTCTCGTTTGAGAGCCTTTTTCTTGCCAATTATTCAGGAAATTTTTCTTCCAAAATTAATGCTAGCCCATCTTCATTATTAGTCGCGGTGACTACATTTGCAGCTTGTTTAATTTCATCAGGTGCATTTCCCATTGCCACCCCAAGCCCCGCATGTTCTAGCATATCCAGATCATTAAAGTTATCACCAAACGCAATCACCTCATTGGTTTGTACGCCAAAATAATCTTCCAAAAAACGAACCGCACTTCCTTTGGTTGCACTCTTATGCATCACCTCTAAAAAATTAGCATGGGAACGGCAAATACTCAGATGTGGAAATTTTTCCTTTAAAATAATTTCAATCTCGATGATTTCTTCAGCTTCCCCAATAATTTGAATTTTATGCGGCGAACGTGTCGCCACTTCATCGAAAGGATGAATCTCAATTTTTGTGACGCCACGTTCAAAAATCACCCATTTATTTTCTACGTCACGAGCATGGCAATCATTATTTGTATAATAATTCACGCCAAGCAAAGGATGAGCCGCCAAAACGGTATTAATGTCTAAAATATCTTTTGGATCGATTTGTACGCTATAAATTGGTTCAAGGTGTTGATTCAAAATAAGCGCGCCACTAAATGCAACAAGCACATTATTCGTTTCAAGCTGTTTCCAATAAGGCAAAATACCTAAAGGAGAACGCGCCGAAATTGGCACAAAAGGAATACCATTCGCCGTTAAACGCTTAATTGCTGCAACAGTTCGAGGGGAAATAGTATGTTGAGAGGTTAATAAGGTGCCATCAAAATCACTAAATACCGCTTTATACATCATTACTCCGAATAAAGATTATTTCTCTGCTAGATAAGGATCATCAAAACCTAATCCTTGCATAATTTGGGTTTCTAAACTTTCCATTTCTTCCGCTTCATCGTCTTCAATATGATCATAACCGAGTAAATGTAAGCTACCATGCACGACCATATGTGCCCAATGTGCCATTAATGGTTTCTCTTGTTCTGCGGCTTCTCGCTCCACGACTTGACGACAAATAACGAGATCCCCTAGCAATGGCAACTCCACCTCATCAGGGCATTCAAATGGAAATGAAAGTACGTTAGTCGGGCGATCCTTGCCACGATAAGTTAAATTTAATTCATGGCTTTCGGCTTCATCCACAATACGAACCGTCATTTCAACTTCATCCCCTTCCGGTTGAACTGCAGCTGTTGCCCACTGCACAATCTGTTCTTCTGTTGGCAAACCCTCTATATTTTCTGTGGCAATTTGCAGATCAACGAATATACTTCCCATTTTACTCTCCTAAATTCTTTTCAATTTCTGACCGCTCTTTTTCACGTTCGGCTTTACGAAGCTCCACTAATTCTTTTCGACGAATTTTATCTTGCACTTCCCATTCTTCGTATGCTTGCACGACTTTAGCCACCACCGGATGGCGCACAATATCTTTACTATCAAAATAGTTAAAACTTAATTCTGGTACTTTTTCCAACACTTCAATCGCATGGCGTAAACCAGATTTTGTGCTACGAGGTAAGTCAATTTGCGTAATATCGCCCGTAATCACGGCTTTAGAATTAAAACCAATGCGGGTTAAAAACATTTTCATTTGCTCAACTGTCGTGTTTTGGCTTTCATCTAAAATAATAAAACTATCATTAAGTGTACGCCCACGCATATAAGCCAAAGGCGCAATTTCAATAACATTACGTTCCATTAATTTTTGCACTCGCTCAAAACCTAGCATTTCAAACAAAGCATCATAAAGCGGACGTAAATAAGGTTCGATTTTCTGACCTAAATCCCCCGGTAAAAAACCTAGCTTTTCGCCCGCTTCTACCGCAGGGCGAGTAAGTAAAACGCGACGAATTTCTTGACGCTCTAAAGCCTCAACTGCTGCAGCAACCGCTAAGAATGTTTTCCCCGTTCCTGCTGGGCCAATACCAAAACTAATATCGTGAGTTAAAATATTATGTAAATATTGAACTTGATTTTCGCCTCGAGGTTTAATCACACCTCGCTTAGTTTTAATCGTTGTACTGAAAACATTATTTTCAGCACGGTTCGGTTCAACTTGAGATAGCATTCGGCTTTCTTGTAAAGCCATATGCACATCTTCCAAATCTAACTCTTTCACTTTACCTTTTACGGGCGCAGTTTCAACATATAAATCTTGAATTAATTTCACCGCACTTTTTATCAATTTTGCATGATAAGGTTTTGGATCCTCTTCCACACTATCAATATGAAACGTGAAATTATGACGAGCAATGACAAGGTTAAATTCTTTTTCAATAAGTTTTAGATGATCATCAAATGCACCGCATAAAGATTGCAAACGTGCGTTATCTTGAGGTTCGAGAGTAAATGAAAGCATGGGGATACTAAGCTGGTGAAAATTGCGGTTATTCTAGCGTAATTACCACTTCATGGGAAACAATCATCACTTTGTTTTCACCCATATCCCCACTATAATATGCATCCTTGATTATGTGACAAGCTGAATATATTATGACTGAACAAAATAACCCTTACGACGAACTTAGATACTACTCAAGACCCTTTTCTTATACGAGCATTGCGCTTCTGGAAGGGAATGCAACATTATGGGGATTAACCCCTCCAGCACTCAAAGGTGCTAAAGTATTAGAATTAGGTTCTTCTTTTGGTGGAAACTTAATTTCTCAAGCGGTTTATTATCCAGATACTGAATTTGTAGGTATTGATTTAGCAGATAGTCAAATTACTCAAGGTAATGAAATTATTCAATCAATGGGATTAACAAACGTTCGTTTAGAAACAAAAAATATTCTCGATATTACGCCTGAATTTGGCATGTTTGACTACATCATCGTGCATGGTATTTATTCTTGGGTACCTGATAATGTTAAAGATAAAATCCTTAAGGTTTGTCGTGAGAATTTAACGCCAAATGGTATTGCTTATATTTCTTACAACACCTATCCCGGTTGGAAAAGCCGCGAAGTTGCACGGGATATTATGCTCTATGCTAATAAATACACTCAGAATTTACCACTCTCTGAGCAAACTCGTCGTGGCAAAGCCGTTGTTCAATTATTCTCAGATGCAATTAAATCGATTGAGTCTGAAAAAAACAATAATAAGAGCCGAATCAATAACTTCGATAATATTCAAACTAAAGGCGATCATTACATCGCACATGAATATCTCGAATATCACAACCACCCTTTCTATTTGAATCAATTTGTTGATAGCCTACATCAACATCAATTAGCTTATATTGGCGATACGGATTTTCAACTTTCATATATTTCTTGGATGCCACAACATCTACGTGACATGATCAATCAATTATCCGAAACAGATTATGTTGCACGTGAGCAATGCCTTGATTATCTTTACGATGTAGCATTCAGAAGAAGTTTACTATGCCATGCTCATTTACAAGATAAAATTAACCGTACAGAAACTATTGATAAAGCATTATTAAATAAATTAACTTTTATTGGACAGAACAAAGAAAATAATCTGAGCCATATATTCAATAATAAAGACGTAGAAAAATTACTTGAATACTTTATCTATCAAGTAGTTCATTTCACTATTCAATCATTAATTGATCACGTTGCTGAGCATAAAGAATTTGAAAATCTCACAGAGAATGAAATTTACTCTTCCGTATTGTTAGCAATTATCTTCGGTTATATCAATGTTTTTCTCACACCTTATCAAACATATACGTTTGAAGATAACAAAACTTATGTACCAAAACGATTTACTCAATATGTACAGGTCTTATTAGAAGGTGCAGATCAATATATCGGTGCAGGCAATATGTATAATGGAGGCGTTGAAAATTTAAATGAACTGCATGTTTATATGATGTCTCAAATGGAAAAACCGACAACTAAAGCGGAACTTAATGCGTCACTCAAAGCATATTTAATTGAAAATGGCTACAAAGATATGAACAACAACGAAAAACTCATTGATGAAGAATATGATTGTTCAGGATTATGTGATTCTATTTGTAAAGTATTAGCAGACTTAGGTTACATCCAACCTGCTACACCATAAGCAAAAAGCAAAATTGAAAGCAAGTAACATACTAAAGGAGATCGATTAGCTCTCCTTTTTTTGTCCCAATCGCAAAATTCAAATTGAAAACTATTTGCATTTATTGGATTTTAGAAATAGAATGAAGCCAATTCAATATAAATTAAGATCCATTCTCAAAAACAAGGAGTTTTCAATGACGTTAAAATCATTCAAAATTGCGACACTCGCTGCCGCACTTACATTCTCAGCAAGTAGCTTTGCAGATATTACTGTCTATAATGGTCAGCATAAAGAAGCAGCAAAAGCTGTTGCTGATGCTTTTACACAAGAAACGGGTATTAAAGTTACTTTAAATAGTGCTAAAAGCGAACAGTTAGCAGGTCAACTTAAAGAAGAAGGCGATAAAAGCCCAGCCGATGTATTCTATTCAGAACAAACCTCTCCATTTGCCACACTTTCTGAAGCAGGTTTATTAGAACCACTTTCAGCCAATACGATCAAACAAACCTCTCACCAAGGTGTACCAGTAGCACCTAAAAAAGATTGGATTGCATTAAGTGGTCGTTCTCGTGTTGTAGTTTATGATCACACTAAATTATCTGAAAAAGATATGGAAAAATCAGTACTTGATTACGCGACACCAAAATGGAAAGATAAAATCGGTTATGTACCAACCTCTGGTGCATTCTTAGAACAAGTTGTCGCTATTGTTAAACTAAAAGGCGAGAAAGTTGCACTTAATTGGTTAAAAGGCTTAAAAGAAAATGGTAAACTTTACGCGAAAAACAGTGTTGCATTGCAAGCTGTTGAAAATGGCGAAGTGCCTGCAGCCTTAATTAATAACTACTACTGGTATGCATTAGCAAAAGAAAAAGGCGCAGAAAACTTAAAAACTCGTTTGTACTTTATTCGTCATAAAGACCCTGGTGCATTAGTCACTTACTCTGGTGCTGCAATCTTAAAATCATCTAAAAATAAAGAAGAAGCGAAAAAATTCGTGGACTTCTTAGCAAGCAAAAAAGGTCAAGAAGCTTTAGTTGCTGTACGTGCAGAATATCCATTACGTACAGATGTGACTTCTCCATTCAATATGGAACCTTATGCTAAATTGCAAGCGCCAGTAGTTTCAGCAACTACTGCTCAAGATAAAGAACAAGCAAATAAATTAATTGAAGAAGCTGGTTTAAAATAAGCCCGCTAACGTTGCAACTGTATTTTCACCAAAAGTGAAGATACAGTTGCCACATATAAAGGATTATCTTTTGACCCGAACTCCCCCACTTTGGCTCACCATCATTATTTTACTTATTGGTTTACCGCTCTTATTACCATTTCTGTATATTCTTTTCCGTGCGATTGAAGTCGGATTAGATCGTAGCTTTGAGCTTCTTATTCGCCCGAGAATGGCGGAATTACTGAGCAACACAATGCTTCTCATGGTCTGTGTAACCATTGGTTCCATTTCTCTCGGTACTCTTTGTGCATTTTTACTTGAACGCTACCGTTTTTTCGGCAAATCATTTTTTGAAGTGGCGATGAGCTTACCACTTTGTATTCCAGCCTTTGTGAGTTGTTTTACTTGGATCAGCCTAACCTTTCGAGTAGAAGGTTTTTGGGGAACGATTGGCATCATGACATTAAGCTCTTTCCCACTCGCTTACTTGCCTATTTCAGCTACACTTAAACGACTTGACCGCTCCCTTGAAGAAGTAAGCCTTTCATTAGGAAAAAGCCAAACTTACACCTTTTGGCACGCAATTTTCCCACAATTAAAACCAGCAATCGGTAGTAGTTTATTGCTAATAGCATTACATATGCTGGTAGATTTTGGTGCGGTTTCTATTTTGAATTACCAAACATTCACCACAGCTATTTTCCAAGAATATGAAATGTCTTTTAATAACAGCACCGCAGCACTACTTTCTGCTGTATTAATGGCAATTTGTAGCATTATTGTGCTGGGAGAAACATTCTTCCGCGGTAAACAAACACTTTACAACAGTGGAAAAGGTGTCACTCGTCCTTATCCAGTAAAAACACTTTCCTTTGGCAAACAATGTTTAACCTTCGGATTTTTCTCTAGTATATTCATCTTAAGCATTGGCGTGCCTGTGATTATGTTAATTTACTGGCTTATAGTGGGAACTTCACTCGAAAGTGCAGGTGATTTTTCAGAATTTTTATCGGCATTCAGTAATTCATTTATCATTTCAGGACTAGGCGCATTGCTTACCGTAGTTTGTGCTTTGCCATTGGTTTGGGCAGCTGTACGCTATCGTAGCAAATTAACCGTTTGGATTGATCGCTTACCTTACCTATTACACGCCGTACCCGGCTTAGTTATCGCATTATCACTGATCTACTTTACGATCAACTATGCCAACAGCTTATATCAAACCTTTTTAGTTATCATCGTGGCTTACTTTATGCTCTATTTACCAATGGCACAAACCACACTTAGAGCCTCACTTGAACAACTTTCTGATAATATTGAGAAAGTAGGACAAAGCCTAGGACGAAGCCCATTCTATATTTTCCGAACTTTAACATTACCAGCAATGCTACCAGGCATTGCGGCGGCATTCTCTCTAGTATTTTTGAATTTAATGAAAGAGCTTACGGCAACACTTTTGCTCACGCCAAACGACATCAAAACCCTTTCGATTGCCGTTTGGGAATATACTAGTGATGCGCAATACGCTGCAGCAACGCCTTATGCACTCATGCTCGTTCTCTTTTCAGGGATTCCTGTGTTTTTATTGAAAAAATATGCATTTAAATAAAATGATAAATAATCCGTTATTAGCCGTTAAAAATCTCAATAAATTTTTTAATGAACAACAAGTTCTTCACGATATTTCCTTTACCTTGCAACGAGGTGAAATCCTCTTTTTGCTTGGTGCCTCTGGTTGTGGAAAAACAACGTTATTGCGAGCGATCGCAGGATTTGAACAACCTAATACGGGCGAAATTTGGCTAAAAGAGCAGTTAATTTTCGGCGAGAATACAAATGTGCCAACGCAACAGCGTCATCTAGGTTATGTGGTACAAGAAGGCGTGCTTTTCCCTCACTTAAATGTCTATCGCAACATTGCTTATGGATTAGGGAATGGAAAAGGGAAAACGGATGAAGAGAAAATGCGGATTGAGCAGGCAATGCAACTCACTGGAATTAGTGAATTGGCAGAACGTTTTCCTCATCAGCTATCAGGCGGACAACAACAACGAGTGGCTCTTGCACGAGCATTGGCGCCGAATCCAGAACTGATTTTATTAGACGAACCTTTTAGTGCCTTAGATGAACATCTTCGCCAGCAAATTCGTCATGATATGCTGAAAGCGCTGCGTCAAAGTGGTGCATCAGCGATTTTCGTCACCCATGATCGTGATGAAGCATTACGTTATGCGGATAAAATCGCTGTTATCCAACAAGGAAAAATTTTACAAATCGACACGCCTCGTACACTTTATTGGTCGCCTAATCATATTGAAACCGCAAGTTTTATTGGTGAAAACATCGTGCTATCGGCGAATCTGATTGATGAAAACACAGTTCAATGCCAATTAGGTAATATTCCTGTAAAAAACAAATCAATCTCGCTGAAACAAGGTAAGATTTTACTTCGCCCAGAACAATTTAGCCTGTTTAAAACATCGGAAAATCCAACCGCACTTTTCAAAGGGCAAGTAAAACAAATCGAATTCAAAGGGAAAATTACCGCTATTCAAATTGAAATTAATGGCTACGCAATATGGATTGAGAACATCATTTCCCCCGATTTATCTATTGGCGATGAGCTACCAATTTATTTGCATGGAAAAGGGCTTTTTTACGCCTAAGAATAAAGCCTTATCTTCACGATAAGGCTTTATTTTTAAACAATATATTCAGAAAAAATTTGTTCAAGATTTGATATTAAACAGTCTGCGCCTAAAATATTTTCCTCTTTCCATGCCTGTTGCAAAATGTCTGGAGAAAATTGCTGACTTGCCAATTCAGCTAACGGCAAATAACTGATATGCCAAGGCTCCCGCCCCACTTTCTTATTGGACTGTATATTCATAAAAGGCAAAGCAAAATCAAAGTGCGGTAAATTTTCGGTAAGAAACTCACTCAATTCAAAGAAGTAGCCGCCTTTTTCATATTCCCAAGGCTCCAGTTGTAAAGATTGCCCCTGTGGCAAAAGATCAGGATCGAAAATATCCACTTCCGTTCCCCAATGATGACGGCTAGCCCCTGGCAATGCAGACCAACGTAAAATCGCCTGACATTTTTGCCAGTCATCTAATTGGCTCAACTCTAATGCTTTGCCTGTGTCATCATGGACTTTTCTCTCGCCCTTAAATTTACTATTCCAAATAAGCTGTTGGCGTTCAAAATCACGAAAACTGCTCGCTGGCTGTAAATTAAAGCCATTTTTTGCCGCACTTTTTTGCAGCCCTTGAAATGCGTTCACCGCTTGCGTTTGCAAAAAATGATTTGATGAATGATTTGCGGGTAAATTGACTAAATGCTCACGAGACTTTCCTGTAAGCATTTCTGGCGTTAATTTCATTTTAGCTATCCAATAAATTCACTAACATTTTGTGATAAATCTCACCGCACTTGCCAAGATCTTCTACACTGACACATTCATTTACTTTATGAATTGTTGCGTTAAGTGGACCAAATTCCACCACTTCAGCGCCCATCAATGCAATAAAACGACCGTCTGATGTACCACCACCTGTTTCAGCCTTTGGCTTTATGCCTGTAGTTTCCTCAATAGCGGAGGTTATCGAATCTAATAATTTACCTGGTTTTGTTAAAAACGGTTTACCTGATAAATTCCATTCAATACGATATTTCAAATTATGTTTTTCTAGCATTTCAGCTACTTTTTGCTTAATGATTTCATCTGTTACTTCTGTGCAATAACGCAAATTGAACTGAATATATAACTCGCCTGGAATCACATTATTACTTCCTGTTCCCGCATGAATATTAGCAATTTGTAGGCTTGTTGGAGGGAAAAACTCATTACCTTCATCCCATTGATAGGTCGTCAATTCTTGCAAGAATGGGGCGGCTTTATGGATTGGATTTTCAGCTAAATGCGGATATGCCACGTGTCCTTGAATCCCCTGAATATAAAGGTTTCCTGTAATTGAGCCTCTACGACCATTTTTGACAACATCGCCTAAGTTTTTAGCACTCGATGGCTCGCCAACCATACAATAAGTAATTTTTTCACCACGCGCCATTAAAGTCTCAACCACACGCACAGTGCCATCTTTTGCGGCGGCCTCTTCATCAGACGTAATCAATAATGCAATTGTGCCTTTATGATTAGGATTTGCTTTTACATATTCTTCAGCCGCCACAATCATTGCAGCAAGGGATCCTTTCATATCCGCCGCACCACGACCATAAAGCATGCCATCAATAATCTCAGCAGAAAACGGAGGAGACGACCACTGATTTTCATCACCTGTAGACACAACATCCGTATGACCTGCAAAAGCAATAACTGGCTCACCCGTTCCGTGTTTTGCCCACAAATTCAGCGTATCATTAAAAGGCATCCATTCAATTTGAAAACCTAACTTTTCTAAACGTTCGGCAATAATTTGCTGACAGCCTTGGTCATTCGGGCTAATAGACGGGCGACGAATTAAATCTTGCGCCAACGAAATCACTTTTTCTCTCATAAAAACTCCTAAGAAAATAACCGCACTTTAAGCAAAAGCAACCTGATATTCCTTTTCATTAAATCCAATTAATGCCTTCCCATCTTGTAAAATAATTGGGCGTTTAATTAAGGTTGGATTCTCAGCCAACACGGAAAGTGCGGTAGCTTTATCAAGAGAATTTTTAACTTGCTCATCCAAATTACGCCAAGTTGTACTGCGTTTATTCACCAACACATCCCAGCCAAATTGAGCTTCTGCTTGGACTAAAAAATTCGAATCCAAACCATCAACACGGTAATCATGGAGTTTGTGTTCAATATTGTGATCCGCTAGCCATTTCAACGCTTTTTTTACTGTATCGCAATTTTTAATGCCGTAAACTGTAATCATGTTTCACCTAAAAAAATAAGAAAAATCCTCAATCTAATCAGACTGAGGATTTTAACCCTTATACTACTTCATCTCAAATGAATTAACCTAACAACTTATTTATGCGTTTAATAAATGCAGCTGGGTTTTCCAAAGAGCCACGCTCTGCTAGCATAGCTTGTTCAAGTAATAATTCCACCCAATCAGCAAATTCTGTTTCATCTGCAATATCAGCTACTTTTTTCACTAAGTGGTGTTCTGGATTAAGTTCAAAAGTGTATTTTACGTCAGGTACAGGTTGCCCTGCGGCTGCGAACAATTTCGCCATTTGGGTCGTCATTTGATCGTTATCTGTCGAAACCACCGCTGGTGTATCTGTTAAATTGTGGGTTAAACGCACCGTTTTCACTCGTTCACCAAGTAAATTTTTCACACGCTCAATAAAACTACCAAAGGCTTCATCTTGTTGTTTTTGCGTTTCAGATTCTTTATCAGCTAAATCGCCTAAATCCAAATCTGCTTTTGTGATACTTTGTAATGGTTTACCATCGAATTCAGTTAAATAGCTTAACATCCATTCATCAATGCGGTCGGAAAGCAATAAAACCTCAATGCCTTTTTTATTGAATAATTCCAAGTGTGGGCTATTTTTCGCTGCAACATAACTATCCGCTGTAATGTAATAGATAGCTTTTTGCCCCTCTTTCATACGAGAAATGTAATCTTCTAAAGAGACAGTTTGCTCGCTGCTATCATTATGTGTTGAAGCAAAACGCAATAACTTCGCGACAGTTTCTTTGTTAGCAAAATCTTCTGCAGGGCCTTCTTTCAAGACTAAACCAAACTCTTTCCAGAATTGAAGATATTTTTCTGCATCATCTTTTGCTAATTTTTCTAGCATTTGTAATGAACGCTTAGTTAATGCTTTGCGTAATGCAGCAGTAATTTTGTTATCTTGTAAAATTTCACGAGATACATTTAATGGCAAGTCATTGCTATCGATTAAACCACGCATAAAACGTAGATAATTCGGCATAAATTGCTCAGCATCATCCATAATAAATACACGTTGAACATAAAGTTTTAAGCCGTGTTTATGTTCGCGATTAAATAAATCCCAAGGTGCTTTCGCTGGCACATAAAGCAAACTAGTATATGCTTGATTTCCTTCCACTTTGTTATGCGCCCAAGTCACAGGATCAGCAAAATCATGGCTTAAATGTTTGTAAAACTCTTTATATTCCTCATCGGAGACATCATTTTTAGAACGCGTCCAAAGTGCATCGGATTTATTAATTTTCTCCCATTTTTCACCGCACTCTTTGCCTTCATCATCATATTCTTTCGTTAGCATTTCTACTGGCAAGCCAATATGGTCAGAATATTTACCGATAATTTCACGTAAACGCCATTCATTTAAAAATTCTTTTTCATCTTCGCGTAAATGTAAAATCACATCAGTGCCACGGGATTTTTTCTCAATATCCGCCACAGAATATTCGCCTTCACCCGCAGATTCCCAAAGTACAGCTTTATCCGCCTCTTCGCCAGCTGCTCTAGTTTTTACAGTCACTTTATCTGCCACAATAAAAGCTGAATAAAAACCCACACCAAACTGCCCAATAAGTTGGCTATTTTTTGCTTGATCCTGGCCAAGTGCGGTTAAAAATTCTTTTGTTCCTGATTTTGCAATCGTACCTAAATGATCGATGACTTGCTCGCGAGTCATACCAATGCCGTTATCGCTAATTGTAATAGTGCCTTTATCCGCATCAAAGCTAACACGCACACGCAAGTCACCATCACCTTCATATAAAGCAGGGTTGGAAAGTGCTTTAAAGCGTAATTTATCTGCAGCATCAGAGGCATTAGAAATTAATTCACGTAAGAAAATTTCTTTGTTGGAATACAAAGAATGAATCATTAATTGGAGGAGTTGTTTGACTTCAGATTGAAAGCCGCGAGTTTCTTGATTTTGTGACATAATTTTTTCCTTCATAAAGATAAAAATTGAACGTCACAGATATAAGAATAAAAAGAAAGATTTCAAGGGGAAAACCAAAGTGCGGTGAATTTTCACCGTATTTTATTCAAACATTTTCCTAAAATATCTAGAAATGAATAACGGTGATCACCATAAGCAATCACCGTTAAACCAAAAGTGTTTTCTTAAGGAGATTTGGGTACTCTAAAAATTAGAATCCGTAACCCACACCAACTTTTGCACCATAGTTATTAACTTTAGTATTATCAAAACTACCTAGACGATTGTATTCAACACCGCCATTTGCATACCAGTTACCATCTAATTTATATTTAGCACCCGCTACAACACCATAGCCAATTTTAGTTTCAGAAGAACTTTTATATACTTGGTTAGCTCGATTATCATATTTGAATTGGTTAGCTGCAACACGAGCGCCTACATAAGGTTCAACTTTAGAATTCGTGTCAAAATCATATAATACTGATGCACCTAAACCGTGAATTTTCGCACCATCAACTTTTCCGTGATGAGTATAATCACCTGCGACACGTGTATTTCCTAATTTATAACCAACCGCTACACGAGGTTCAACTCGAGTATTATTGCTACCGTTTGCTTGAGTTTGAGATAAACCGATATCGCCTTCAGCATAGATATTCGCATTTGCAGCAGAAGCAAAGGCAAATGCCCCAACAATAACGGCTAATAAAGATTTTTTCATTGGATAACTCCTTTATTTATTGAATAAACTGGAAAAATATATCACAAAAATTATTCTATTTCATCGACAAAAACTAATTTTCCCTTACATTTTCTACATAAATATTCAATCTTTTCTCTTACTATTCTAGTATGACGGCGAATACTTAGAAAATGTGGTTGGCACGCACAACGATATTCAAAGGTTTTACCTCGCACATTTTTTATATCAAATTGATGACAAGTATCCGCAGGAAGCTTAAAAATTTCATTCATTACAATCTGCCATTCCCGACCATGAGGTTTTACACGACCAAACATTTGATACACAATCAAATGCGCAAGCTCATGTGGCACGACTTGTCGAATAAATTCATCTGCATTTTCTAATAACAAAGTGTGGTTAAATTTTATTTCATTTTTTTGTAGGTAAGCCACGCCTGCCTTTATTCCACGTAACTCATAATTTACCTCAGGCATTGTAAATTTTCGCTTAAAATAAGCCTCTGCAAGCTGCAAAGACTGATTCAATTTACGTTGCACTTGCATTTTTAAATGACGAAATGGAATTTGCTCTATTGATGTCATGATTGAAAAGAAAAAACCGCTAGATAAGCGGCTTTTATATAATTTACTAAATTAAAAAATAAGATTATTTTAATCCTGCTGCAACACGTAATTCTGCTGCACGATCCACTTTTTCCCAAGGGAATTGCTCACGACCGAAATGACCATAAGCTGCTGTTTCACGATAGATTGGTTGAATTAAATCTAACATTTTAATCAAGCCATAAGGACGTAAATCAAAGAATTCACGAACTAATGACACTAATAATTCATTCGCAACTTTTCCAGTTCCAAAGGTTTCTACCATGATAGATGTTGGATCTGCCACACCAATCGCATAAGAAAGTTGGATTTCACAACGATCTGCCAAACCTGCTGCCACAATATTTTTTGCGACATAGCGTGCAGCATAAGCTGCTGAACGGTCAACTTTAGATGGATCTTTTCCTGAGAATGCGCCACCACCATGACGAGCAGCACCACCGTAAGTATCTACGATAATTTTACGACCAGTTAAACCACAATCGCCCATTGGCCCACCGATAACAAAACGACCAGTAGGGTTGATGAAGAATTTTGTTTCTTTAGAAAGCCATTCACTTGGTAATACAGGTTTGATAATATCTTCCATCACACCTTCATGTAAATCTTTTTGGCTAACTTCTTCAGAATGTTGAGTAGAAAGCACAACCGCATCCACACCAACAATTTTATTATCTTCATATTTTAACGTTACTTGGCTTTTCGCATCTGGGCGTAACCATGCTAATTTACCGCTTTTACGCACTTCAGCTTGTTTTTCCATTAAGCGATGTGCATAAGTAATAGCTGCTGGCATTAATACATCCGTTTCATTGGTGGCATAACCAAACATAATACCTTGGTCGCCTGCGCCTTGATCTAATGGATTTTCACGATCAACGCCTTGATTAATATCTGCAGATTGTTTACCAATCGCATTAAGCACTGCACAAGAATGGCCATCAAAACCCATTTCAGAATGCTCATAACCAATATCACAAATCACTTTACGCGTTAAATTCTCAATATCGACCCATGCTGATGTGGTAATTTCACCACCCACCAATGCCATACCAGTTTTTACGTAGGTCTCACAAGCTACTCGTGCTTTTGGATCTTGTTTTAGGATTTCATCAAGTACCGCATCAGAAATTTGATCGGCAATTTTATCTGGATGCCCTTCAGATACAGATTCAGATGTAAATAAATAGCTAGACATATTTTCTCTCTTTTTTAAATTTAGATGTATTGACGTATAGACGTCTATAATACGTATTTTAGCTTAATAAGCAAGCGCTATTATTGATTTATCGTCGTAGGAATAGTCAACCAATTACGCAAAATTTGCTCACCAAAGTCTGACATATAAGATTCAGGATGAAACTGAACCCCATAAATTGGTAAAGATTTATGCTGCATAGCCATTACCACGCCTTCATCACAAAATGCTGTGATTTCTAGGCTGCAAGGAAAATCGTCTTCCTGTACGCCCCAAGAATGATATAGCCCGATATTAAATTCGCTTGGAAGGCTAAAAAATAATGGAGAATTTGACCGCACTTTTAAAATTCGTTTTTGGCCATGACGGACTTTCTCTAAGTTATACAATGTACCACCAAAAAATTCACATAAGGTTTGATGCCCTAAACATACACCTAAAATAGATTTCTGCTGATAATATTTTTCCAACATAGAAAAAAGTTGTGGATAAGCTCGTGGCACATCAGGCCCTGGTGAAATCAATATATGACTATATTTTTCTGCTGTACTTTCCTTTAAATCTTCCACGTTTAAAACATCATAAGGCACATTTAATTTTCGAATTAAATCTACCAAGTTAAAAGTAAAAGAATCGTGATTATTAATGATGAGTAATTTCATAACCGCTCGGCATTCGTTATAATCGGGCAATTTTACGCAAAATGGCACAAAGCACAATGCAACATTTTATTGAACAGGCTAATCATTATGGCAAACAACGTACGCCATTTTTCTTTCTCATTGATTTTGAAAAAGAAAAACCATTGATTTGTCCACTCGAAAATTCTGCACAACAAGGCATTTATTTTGATATTTTAGGGAAAAGAAATAGCACGGTTTCTCCACAACCTCTCCCTCTTAATTTTACCAAACATCCAATGCTCTTCTCGCGTTATCAACAAGGTTTTAAACTTGTTCAAAGTGAATTGCAGAAAGGCAATTCTTATTTATTGAATCTCACCTGCCCCACTGAAATTTCAGGTAATCTGTCACTTGAACAGATTTTTCATCAAACAAATGCACCTTATAAATTGTGGTTACAAGACCAATTTGTTTGCTTCTCACCAGAATGTTTTATCAATATTCATGACAACCGCATTTTTACTTATCCCATGAAAGGGACAATTAATGCGTCTCTGCCCGATGCAGAAAATCAGTTACTCACAAATGAAAAAGAACAACGCGAGCATCACACAATTGTTGATTTAATGCGTAATGATTTATCCATGGTGGCAGAAAACATTCAGGTGAAAAAATTTCGTTATATCGATCGCATCAAAACACAAAAAGGCGAAATACTGCAAACCAGTTCTGAAATTTACGGAAAATTGAATGAAAACTGGCAAAATCAAATTGGGGATATTTTAGCGAAACTCTTGCCGGCTGGTTCTATTAGTGGCGCCCCAAAAGAAAAAACCACACAAATTATTCAACAAGCAGAAAAACAAAAACGCGGTTATTACACAGGAATTTTTGGCATATTTGATGGTGAAACACTACAAAGTGCGGTAGCAATTCGATTTATTTCTCAAATAGATGAAAAATTTTATTTTCATAGTGGAGGTGGAATTACCATTCATAGCAATGTGCAAGATGAATATGAAGAATTGTTAGAAAAAGTCTATTTACCGATTGAAGGGGCTCATTAATGTATCCTCTATTTGAAACCCTTTGTATTGAAAACGGGAAAATTCAAAATATCGATTTACACCAAGCACGATATGAACGTAGTTTGCATGAATATTATGGCAAAAGTGCGGTAAAAATTTTTAATCTTTTTTCACTCATTCAACTGCCAGCCCTCTTACAAAATCAATTAGTTCGCTGCCGCATTGATTACAATGCCGAAACCACACAAATTCAATATTTTGAATACTATCGAAAAATTTACCGTACTTTCCAACCTGTAATTTGTGACAATATCGAATATAGCTTGAAATATTCTGATCGCAGTTTAATTAATAAATTGTTTGATCAACGAGGCTCTTGTGATGAAATTATTATTATCAAAAATGGAAAAGTGACAGATTGTTCCATTGGTAATTTAATTTTCCGCCAAGGGAAAAAATGGTACACACCAGACTCGCCATTGCTTTTAGGCACACAACGAGAAAAATTATTACAAGAGGGGAAAATTCAAGAGCGCACAATATTCCAAGAAGATATTGTCAATTTTGATGAAATTAAAATCATTAATGCAATGAATACGCTCTAAAACGGGTATTACCTCTCTTTACAAAATTTTTTTAAAATTTTATATTGCCTAGCGACTTGGCTTAACATGACACTATAATCATAAGGAAAAATATGGCACAACCTCTCCAAACATCATTAAAACTCACTTCACTTCTTGGACTAGCTGTACTAAGTGCTACCTCTACCGCTCAAGCTGCAGGTAAACTTACCGTCTATTGCAGTGTTCAAAATACAACTTGTGAACAAGTGACAAAAGCATTTGCTCAAAAATATCAAATAGAAACACAGTTCATTCGTAATAGCACAGGGACCATTTTAGGTAAAATCAAGTCTGAAAAAGAAAATCCTCAAGCAGATGTTTGGTATGGGGGCACTATTGAACCGCATTTACAAGCAGCCGAGTTGAACTTGCTTGAAAAATACCGCTCCCCAATACAAAAACAGATTATGCCCAAATTCAAATCCTTAATGGCTCAGCGCGGTGATTTCACATCTGTTATTTACCTAATGGAAATGGGAATTGGCATTAACACTAAAAAACTAGCCTCATTGGGGATTACACCACCAAAATGTTTCGCCGATTTAACCAAACCTGAATTCAAAAATGAAATTCAATACGCAGACCCACGTGTTTCAGGAACCGGTTATTCGTTATTAAGCACGCTCATTTCTCTATGGGGTGAAGAGAAAACGAATGATTACTTAAAAGCCTTGGATCACAATGTTTCCCAATATACAAAAAGTGGGCTCGCAACTAGTTATTTGGCAACGGGTGATGTCGCAATTGATATAGGTTTCATGCTCAATTATGCTAAAGAAAAGAATAAAGGCGCACCCGTTGAAGGTGTTTTACCTTGTGAAGGTGTTGGATACGCATTAGGGGCTGCAAGCATTATTAAAGGGGCGCGTAATTTAGATAATGCAAAATTATTTATTGATTTCGTGTTAAGCAAAGAAGCTCAAGAAATTCCTTGGCGATTTGGCGATTCTTATCAGTTACCGACCAATATTTATGCCCAACCAGCACCAGGCTTTACACCCGCAGACAAACTTAAGCTTATAGATATGAATTTTATAAAATTTGGATCTGATAAAGAAGGTAAACGCTTGATTCAACAATGGGTATCAGACATTAAAGAAAGAGGTTAAATATCCCTAAACAAAACAGGAAATAGAAGAGGCACATTACCCTATTTCCTGTTTTATATTCACTAAAATTTCAACCGCTCTTTACCACAGTACACATTCCCCCGCCCTTCTCTCGCAAACCCAATTAGGGTTAAATTATGCTCATTCGCCATTTTCACCGCCAAATCTGTAGCCGCAGAAATTGTCACTAACATCTCTATACCGCAAGCTATTGTTTTTTGAACCATTTCATAACTCGCGCGACTAGAGGCTAAAATAAATCCCTGAGGTTTATCAGTTTTTGCACACCAACCAAGTAGCTTATCTAGTGCAACATGTCGCCCTACATCCTCACGAATTGCAAGCATATTGCCTTGTAAATCAAAAAAAGCACAAGCGTGTGTCGCTCCTGTTTGTTGAGCAAGTTGTTGATGAATTTGTAATGTAGTTAAGCAACTATCTAACCGATTAATATCAAGCTGAAAGGTTTGCTCTAATTTTGGGAAGTGTTTATAAACTTGATTAAGCTGCTCTGTACCACAAATACCACAGCCAGTTCTCCCAGTCAGGTTTCGACGATGTTCTTTTAATGTCATAAATTTTCGACTAGAAAGTTCAATTTGAACTTCTATACCATTACAAGCTTCTATCACGTCAATACCATAAATATCCGAAGGTTTATCAATAATTCCCTCTGTTAGAGAAAAACCCAATGCAAAATCTTCTAAATTCTTTGGTGAGCACATCATCACGGCATGAGAAATACCGTTATAAACAAGAGAAACGGGGATTTCAACAGCAAGATCATCCTCTTTCTCGGTTAAAAGTGCGGTAATTTTTTCTTCTTTTTTATTTGTTCTAAACAAATAGATTGAGTGTCGTAAAAGCCAGTTCATTTCTTGTTATATCCATTACATACATGTAATAATTTTGTTAAATTTGTTTCATTTTTATGATCTAGATCACTTATTTTTAGCAATCTAATGTAATTTGATTATAGATTTATGGTTAAAAAATCGTTATCCTTAGGCCCACTTAAATTGGTGTTTTTTGCTATCGCCTTTTTATGTGACCTTTCGATAAGGCTATTTTATCGAAATCAATCAAATTATCTAAGCGAATTTTTTACTATCTAAAAATCTAAAACACATTAACGCTCACTGTTAATGTAAAGGAGTGATTATGCAGATCTCAAGAAGAAAATTCTTTAAGGTCTGTGCAGGTGGTATGGCGGGAACTTCAGCCGCAATGTTGGGCTTTGCGCCTACAAGTGCATTGGCTGCACCGCGTGAATATAAATTATTACGCGCATTCGAATCTCGTAACACCTGTACATATTGTGCCGTAAGCTGCGGTATGTTGTTATATAGCACTGGAAAACCTGCTGATACATTAAGTGGCCACACCAGCACAAATACTCGTTCTAAATTATTTCACCTTGAAGGTGATCCAGATCATCCAGTAAGTCGTGGTGCACTTTGCCCTAAAGGTGCTGGTGCATTAGACTATGTAAATAGTGAAAGCCGTTCTTTATATCCTCAATATCGTGCACCTGGTTCTGATAAATGGGAACGAATTTCTTGGCAAGATGCTATTAAGCGTATTGCCCGTTTAATGAAGGATGACCGTGATGCTAACTTTGTTGAAAAAGATGCAAGTGGCAAAACCGTGAACCGTTGGACAACTACAGGTATTATGACTGCATCAGCCATAAGCAACGAAGCCGCACTACTAACTCATAAATGGGTGCGGATGTTGGGTATGGTACCGATGTGTAACCAAGCGAATACTTGACACGGACCAACGGTAGCAAGTCTTGCTCCATCATTTGGTCGCGGTGCGATGACAAATAACTGGGTTGATATTAAAAATGCCAACCTTATCATTGTTCAAGGCGGTAACCCTGCTGAAGCTCACCCTGTTGGCTTCCGTTGGGCAATTGAAGCGAAGAAAAACGGTGCGAAACTTATTGTCATCGATCCACGCTTTAACCGTACAGCCTCTGTTGCAGATTTACATGCGCCAATTCGTTCTGGTTCAGATATCGCATTTTTAATGGGTGTCATCCGTTACTTATTGGAAACAAACCAAATTCAACATGAATACGTTAAACACTATACTAATGCTTCATTCTTAGTTGACGAAGGTTTCAAATTTGAAGATGGTTTATTTGTAGGTTATAACGAAGAAAAACGTAACTACGATAAATCTAAATGGAACTATCAGTTTGATGAGAACGGACAGGCTAAACGTGATATGACATTACAACACCCTCGTTGTGTCATTAATATCTTAAAAGATCATGTTTCACGTTATACCCCTGAAATGGTTGAACGTATCACGGGTGTAAAACAAAAACTCTTCCTACAAATCTGTGAAGAAATTGGTAAAACCTCTGCCCCAAATAAAACGATGACGCATCTATATGCGTTAGGTTTTACTGAGCATTCAATCGGTACACAAAACATTCGCTCAATGGCGATGATCCAATTACTTTTAGGTAATATGGGTATGCCTGGTGGTGGTATTAATGCATTACGTGGTCACTCCAATGTGCAAGGTACAACAGATATGGGCCTATTGCCAATGTCTTTACCAGGTTACATGCGTTTACCAAACGATAAAGATACCTCTTATGAGCAATACATTAACGCGATTACACCAAAAGATATTGTTCCAAACCAAGTGAACTATTATCGTCATACTTCAAAATTCTTTGTTAGTATGATGAAAACCTTCTATGGTGATAAAGCAACTAAAGAAAATGGTTGGGGTTTTGATTTCTTACCAAAAGCAGATCGCTTATATGACCCGATTACTCACGTTAAATTGATGAATGACGGCAAATTACACGGTTGGATTTTACAAGGCTTTAACGTATTAAACTCATTACCGAACAAAAACAAAACTGTTGCAGGAATGAGTAAGTTAAAATTCTTAATCGTGATGGATCCGCTTCAAACTGAATCCTCTGAATTCTGGAAAAACTTTGGTGAATCAAACAACGTGAATTCTTCAGAAATTCAAACTGAAGTCTTCCGCCTACCAACAACCTGTTTCGCAGAAGAAGATGGTTCAATTGTAAACTCAGGACGTTGGGCGCAATGGCACTGGAAAGGTTGCGATCAGCCAGGTGAAGCATTACCAGATGTTGAAATTCTTTCTATGATTCGTGAAGAAATGCATCATCTTTATCAAAAAGAAGGTGGTCGCGGTATTGAATCCTTTGAAGCAATGACTTGGGACTATGCTCAACCACACTCACCAAGTGCGGTAGAATTAGCCAAAGAATTAAATGGTTATGCGCTTGAAGATCTTTATGATCCAAACGGTAACTTGATGTACAAAAAAGGCCAATTACTCAATGGATTTGCACATTTACGTGATGATGGTACAACAACATCAGGTAACTGGTTGTACGTTGGTCAATGGACTGAAAAAGGTAACCAAACCGCAAATCGTGATAATTCAGACCCATCAGGTCTAGGTTGCACCATTGGTTGGGGCTTTGCATGGCCTGCAAACCGTCGTGTACTTTATAGCCGTGCATCATTAGATATCAATGGTAATCCTTGGGATAAAAACCGCCAATTAATCAAATGGAATGGTAAAAACTGGAACTGGCATGATGTAGCAGACTATGGTACACAACCACCAGGTTCTGATACAGGACCATTTATTATGTCTGCGGAAGGTGTAGGTCGTTTATTTGCAGTTGATAAAATTGCAAATGGTCCAATGCCTGAACACTACGAGCCAGTTGAAAGCCCAATAGATACTAACCCATTGCACGCTGCAGTGGTAAGTGATCCTACAGTACGTATTTATCCTGAAGATAAAGAATTTATCGGTTCAAATAAAGAGTTCCCATTCGTGGCAACAACTTACCGATTAACGGAACACTTCCATAGTTGGACAGCACAATCTGCATTAAATATCATCGCACAACCACAACAATTTGTGGAAATCGGTGAAAAATTAGCGGCAGAAAAAGGCATCCAAAAAGGCGATATGGTAAAAATTACTTCTCGTCGTGGCTATATTAAAGCTGTTGCCGTGGTTACAAAACGTCTTAAAGATCTAGAAATTGATGGACGTACCGTACACCATGTAGGTCTTCCAATTCACTGGAATATGAAAGCCTTAAATGGTAAAGGTAATCGTGGATTTGCTACTAATACCTTAACACCATCTTGGGGCGAGGCAAACACGCAAACACCAGAATATAAAACATTCTTGGTGAATATTGAAAAAGTTGGGGAGGCATAATATGGCAGGAACTGCTCAAGGCGTTCAAACGCAAGACGTTATTAAAATCTCCGCAACTTCAGGCTTAACACCTGCACCACACGCGCGAGATCATAAAGTTGAAGTCGCAAAATTAATCGATGTTACTACCTGTATTGGCTGTAAAGCTTGTCAGGTAGGCTGTTCAGAGTGGAATGATATCCGCTCTGATGTCAATGCTCAATGTGTAGGGATCTATGATAACCCTGTTGATCTCAATGCAAAAGCATGGACAGTAATGCGTTTTAACGAAGTAGAAGAAAACGATCGTTTAGAATGGTTAATTCGTAAAGATGGTTGTATGCACTGTGCTGAACCAGGCTGTTTGAAAGCTTGTCCATCACCAGGCGCAATCATCCAATACGCCAATGGTATTGTAGATTTCCAATCTGATAAATGTATTGGTTGTGGCTATTGTATCGCAGGATGTCCATTCAATATTCCTCGAATGAATCCTGAAGATAATCGAGTATACAAATGTACCCTTTGCGTGGATCGCGTATCTGTAGGTCAAGAGCCTGCTTGCGTGAAAACCTGTCCAACTGGTGCAATTCGTTTCGGTTCTAAGGAAGAAATGAAAGTATACGCAGAACAACGCATTGCTGAATTAAAAGCACGTGGTTATGAAAATGCGGGACTTTACGATCCTGAAGGTGTTGGTGGTACGCATGTAATGTATGTATTACATCATGCGGATAAACCTGAACTTTATTCAGGTCTTCCTAAAAACCCAAGCATTGATCCAAGCGTTACTTTATGGAAAGATGTGTTAAAACCAGTTGCGGCAGTGGCAATGGGTGGTTTAGCCCTTGCAGAAATCGCACACTACTTAACTGTTGGTCCAAATGTAGAAGAAGATGTGGAAGATCATCACCACGAATTTGAAGAAGAAAAATCAACTAAGGGGGAAAACCATGAGTAAAATTGAAATTAGCAACGATACTCGCGTTATCCGCCATAGAACGCCTGCGCGTATCAGCCACTGGATGTTGGTAATTTGCTTTTTTATGACAATGTTCACTGGGGTTGCCTTTTTCTTCCCAGATTTTGCGTGGTTAACAGAAATTTTGGGAACACCACAAATTGCACGTGCAGTTCACCCGTTCACGGGGATATTAATGTTCTTTGCTTTTATTTACTTAGCTTTATTATACTGGGATCACAATATTCCAGAAAAAAATGATATTCGCTGGGCAAAAGGCATATTAGAAGTATTAAAAGGTAACGAGCATGCTGTAGCTGATAATGGTAAATATAACTTTGGCCAAAAAATGTTATTTTGGACATTAAATTTAGCTATGGTGACATTATTAGTAACAGGCATCATTATGTGGCGCCAATACTTCTCACATTACTTCTCAATTCCAGTATTGCGTATTGCAATTTTGCTTCACTCATTAAGTGCTTTCATGCTATTCACTGGCATCCTAGTACATATGTATATGGCATTTTGGATCAAGGGCTCTATTCGTGGTATTGTTGAAGGATGGGTAACTGTTCGCTGGGCGAAAAAACACCATCCAAAATGGTATCGTGAAGAGGTGTTAGAAGCACTAGAGAATGACCTTATTAACGAAAAAAATGACAAAGGTGGGAAAACCAAAGTATTATTTAAAGGCTTTGGAAAATAACCCCCTAGTATGAAAAAGTGCGGTTAAATAACCGCACTTTTTATTAGTGACAATCAAGAGTATCTTATGAGTATTAAAATTCTTTCAGAGGATGAAATTAAACAAAAAAAGAACGCTTATGATGTTCCACCTGTTTTATTTGCGAATCCTAAAAACCTTTACCAGCGTCGTGCAAAACGTCTGCGTGATTTAGCGAAAGATCATCCACTAAGCGATTACTTAAATTTTGCTGCAGATATTGTAGAAAGCCAACTTTCTACATTAGAAAAAAATCCTTTACCTGCTCATCCATTTAAACAGTTAAATGAAATTGAGCCCTTAAATGCAAAAACTTTTCAACGAAATAATATTTGGAGAGAATATCTCACAGAAATTATTCACGAAATAAAACCTAAAGCTAATGAACAAGTATTAGCAACCATTGAACAGCTTGAAAAAGCATCATCTTCAGAATTAGAAGATATGGCAACTAAACTTCTTACTCAAAAATTTAACTTAGTAAGTAGCGATAAGTCTGTTTTCATTTGGGCAGCCCTGTCCCTCTATTGGTTACAACTCACTCAACAAATTCCACATAATAGCCAACTGGAAAATACTGAAAATCTCCATCACTGCCCAGTTTGTGGCTCATTACCTGTCGCGAGTATTGTACAAATTGGTACATCACAAGGTTTACGCTACTTACATTGTAATTTATGTGAAAGTGAATGGAATTTAGTACGCGCACAATGCACCAACTGTAATAGTCATGACAAACTTGAAATGTGGTCATTAGATGAAGAACTTGCACTTGTTCGTGCTGAAACTTGTGGTAGCTGTGAAAGTTACTTGAAAATCATGTTCCAAGAAAAAGATCCTCATGTAGAGCCAGTAGCCGACGATTTGGCTTCTATTTTCTTAGATATTGAAATGGAAGAAAAAGGTCTCGCACGCAGTGGATTAAATCCCTTTGTTTTTCCTGCAGAAGAAGCATAAAAAAATATAGCCTAGGATAAACATTCTAGGCTATATCATTTGTATCTATAAATAACAGGCCATTACTACGGCATTTTCTCGTCCACCACTGGGGTTTGGATAATAATTTTTTCGAATATCGGCTTCATTAAAACCAATTTTTTCATACAAGAAACGAGCTGGATTAGACTCTCTGACTTCTAGCCATAAGGTCTGTACACCTTTTTCTTTCAACTGAGCGATTAACTCATTCAACAATAATTTCCCCAATCCATTACCTTGATGAGACGGTACAATAGCAATATTAAACAACGTCGCTTCATCCAATACTGTTTGGCAAATAGCAAAACCGATAATCTGATTATTCTCAATTAATTTTAAATTGAGATAACGATCCCCTTGATTATTTTTTAATGTACCAAATGACCAAGGAACCAGATGTGCTTGCTGCTCGATTTCATACAATCGGTCGAAATCACTGGCTTCAATTTGGGAAATAATAGACATAATTAAGGCTGCTGAATTTGTTGCCATAACTCTCGTTTGGCTTGGTGATTAAATTGAAATTGTTGCCAACTTGGCGAACGATAAACGCGCTCAGCCTGCATACAAAATGATAAAGTGCGGTCAATTTGGTCGCTATTTTCTGATAATAACCAATAACGAATAGGCTGCTTACATTCGATATGCTGGATTTGATCGTAATTCAAACATAAGCAATCTTCTTTTTTAAGATCAAGGCTGAGTAGCACATCAGCCAACAAAGGCGAGCCACTTATATTTTTATCAGAAACAGTGATAAAGCGGATATTCTCAGCAACACTAATTCCTACCGAACCTTGTAGCACCTCTGGACGATATAACGTCCACTGGGAAATGCCCATTTCTTGTAAAAGAAGATCGCGTCTATTCATATTAACGAGCAATACTATCAAATGGATAATCGACTAATGCCTTAATAATCGCACGTTCTTCAGCCTGTGTAGGTTCTACTTGATATGAGGTATAACTACGATAAGCAATAATATTTTTATCTTTATGCACTAAAGCAACATAACGTTTAAATTTATCACTGGCACAAGCATAATAATCATGAATATCTGATTTCACAGCCTGTAACTGACAGGTTTCTTTATTTTTTGCAAAATAACGTTCCGTAATAGCTTTCTCATGAGAAACATCAGTTAAATAGAATGTATCACTTAACACGGCTTTACGTGACTCACTATTTTTACTTAATGCTAGACTCACAAAACGAGGATCGTCACCTTTTACCGCTTGTGTTTGTTTCACATATTTCTCGCCATTGAATTCAATTTCGATACCTTTAGCTGAAATACGCTGAAACTGCGCATCTAACTTTTGTAATACTTCAGTTTGAGCAGGAGTTAATATCGGCTTTGATACTTTAGATGCCTTTTGAGGCGTACCTTGAACAAGATCGAGAACTTGACATCCAGATAGTAACGTCGCCATTAAGGCTGCAGAGAGAATTTTTTTCATAAAGGATTTTCCTAAAATAGTTTTAATCAATTTTTATTAATAATTTTGCTAAAATAGCGCGTAATTTTAACTAATAACCCACAGGATTCAAAGCGTGATTTCTCTAGAGAGCCAAGTTTTAGAACGACATCTTTCATTTTTTGATGGTAAATCAGTATTATTTGCTGGAGGTATTTCTGATAATTTTCCTCAAACATTAACCTCTAAATGCCAATCAATCCAAATTTGGAGTTGCTATTTTGACTATGCAAGAACGCAAAGTGCGGTCAATTTTTCCGTTGAATTTCAAGGTCAAGCTGATTTAATCGTTTATTATTGGACTAAAAACAAACAGGAAGTCAATTTCCAACTGCTTCAACTATTAGCTCAAGCACCTATTGGCCAAGAAATATTAATTATTGGAGAAAACCGTTGTGGCGTGCGTTCAGTAGAAAAAACATTAGAACCTTATGGTGAAATAGCGAAAATTGACTCTGCTCGCCGTTGCGGTTTATATCATTTTTCACTACAAAACAAACCGCGCTTTGAACTTAAAAATTTCTGGAAAGCCTATCAACATTCAACACTTGAAGACTTAACTATATATAGTTTACCTGGGGTATTTAGTGCAGCAGAATTAGATACGGGCACGGAACTATTACTTTCAACCATTGATAATAAAATAAAAGGAAAAGTGCTCGATCTTGGCTGTGGGGCGGGAGTAATTGGATCTATGATCAAAAAACGCGCGCCTAACGCACAAATTACCATGACTGATATTCATGCGATGGCATTAGAATCAGCGCGTAAAACTCTTTCTGAAAATCAATTACAAGGAGAGGTTTACGCCAGTGATGTCTTTTCTGATATAGAAGGAAAATTTGATTTGATTATTTCGAATCCTCCATTCCATGATGGTATTGATACCGCCTATCGAGCAGTGACAGAACTCATCACGCAATCAAAATGGCATCTCAATCAAGGTGGAGAATTACGCATTGTCGCCAATGCATTCTTGCCTTATCCCGAATTACTTAGACAACATTTCGGTGATTACGAAGTTGTTGCTCAAACAGGAAAATTTAAAGTGTATTCAGTTAGAAATTAACTACAATAAAGGCGGATTTTTCCGCCTTTATCATTAATGAGTAAATTCTCTTACTAATGAAAGCACTGTCTGAATATCAGAGGCAGACAACTGGCCTTCCTTTACAAATTTTACTTTACCATTTTTATCTAATACGATAATCGCACTTTCTTTGGCATTTAAAGCCCATGCATTTTTTACCGCACTTTTATCATCTAACACGACTTGGCTATGTGGATTCTCTACCTTGCCTTTTTCCGCACTACTTTTCACAAACATTCCTGTACCAACAATAGCATCATCAGCATTAATAATTGTTGTTGTTTGATATTTTGCAGGATTAAAATGTGACGCCTTAATTGCATCAATCATTGCTTGATTTTTCTCTTTTGCTGAAGTTCTTCCCGCTAAATGATGCACGATTCTCACTTTTCCAGGTAGCGTAGAAGATGTCCAAGATTGGAATGCAATATCCTTTCCATTTAACACAATTTCCCCATAATCAGATACTTTCACAGCAGGTAATAATTGATCTATTTGTAAATTATGTGCAAACGTAGAACTGCTCAACATCGCTAACCCCAATCCCAGCACTAAAAATTTTTTTTTCACGTAATTTCTCCAAAACTTTATCGAAAAAAAGCCCACCTTAGTTTATTTTGGCGAACTTGACATTTTTTGCTATACTCGCGCGCCTATTATATGCTAACCAAGAAGGAAAACCCAATGGATCAAATGCCTGCTTGTCCAAAATGCCAAAGTGAATATGTTTATCACGACACGGTTAATTTTGTATGCCCTGATTGTGGTAATGAATGGAATAGTAATGAACAAATTGAAACTGATGATGATCAACTCATCGTCAAAGATAGTAATGGTAATTTACTTGCCGATGGTGATGATGTGCTACTCATTAAAGATCTAAAATTAAAAGGCTCATCAGAAGTATTGAAAAAAGGAACAAAATTCAAAAATATTCGCCTAGTTAATGGTGATCACAACGTAGATTGCGGCAAAATTATGCTTAAATCTGAGTTTTTGAAAAAAGCTTAATAAAAAATAAACCGATTCTTATTCAGAATCGGTTTATCATTTAGGCAATTCCACCTGATTTCATCAATTCAGCATGTGCTTTTTTCTGCTCTTTCATCTTAGCACTTGTTTCTCGACGCTGCTTTGAAAGCTCTGCATTACGAATAGTGTAATCATCCACTCGTCCTTCATAATCATCTCGCATACTTTCAATAATTCCGCGCACTTCTTCAATGCTCATATCGTCACGAATATATTGATTCAAATTATCTAACAATAATACTCGTTTTTGGTTATCACGAATTTTACGGTTGTTGTCTTCCATATCACGTTTAATCTTATTCTTTAAACGATACATTCGGACATACTCCAACACATCCTGGAAAGATTGCTTATTTACATTTTCCATAATTACTCTCTTTTAAATAGACAAAGTGAACTTCACTAATTTAGCTTTTTTTCATCTATTCGTCAAAACCTTACCAATAACTTTTAACAACATTCCCCCAAATTGATGGATTTATTTAAAAAGCGTTGATTATCCGCTTTTGTAGTGATAAAAAGAGACCAATATCATTCATAAAAATAAGGAAACACAATGTCACAAGTCTTTAATTTTAGTGCAGGTCCTGCAATGATTTTCCCAGAAGTTCTTCATAAAGCACAAAGTGAGCTCACAAATTGGCTTGATCAAGGGGTATCTGTCATGGAAGTCAGTCATCGTGGCAAATACTTTATGGAGCTTATCACTCAAGCTGAAAAAGATTTGCGTAATATTTATCATATTCCTGATAACTACCGTGTCCTTTTCTTACAAGGTGGTGCGCGTGGTCAATTTGCTGCAATCCCAATGAATTTAATTGGGAAAAAAGGGAAAGCACTTTATTTAAATAGTGGGCATTGGTCTGCCACAGCAGCAAAAGAAGCGCGTAATTTCGGAGAAATTGATGAAATTACAATTGTAGAAAACGGAGACAAAACGCGTATTGCTCAACTCGATTTTAGTGATATTGCGGAACAATATGACTATGTTCACTATTGTCCGAATGAAACTATTAGCGGAGTTGAAATTTTTGATATTCCTAAAGTGGGAGATGCCGTATTAGTTGCAGATATGTCATCAAATATCCTCTCTCGCCAAATTGATATCAGCAAATTTGGAGTGATTTATGCCGGTGCACAAAAAAATCTTGGCCCAGCAGGGATTACATTAGTCATTATTCGTGACGATTTAATTGGTCATGCCCGCAAAGACACGCCCTCTATTTGGAACTATGCGGTACAGCGTGATGCCGATTCAATGATAAATACGCCACCAACCTTTGCATGGTATCTATGTTCTCTAGTATTTAAACATATTCAATCAATAGGTGGCTTAGACATTATTGCTAAACGCAATACATTAAAAGCGCAAACGCTTTATAATTACATTGATTCAAGCAAACTATATAGAAATGTTATTGCAAAAGAAAATCGCTCAACTATGAATGTGACTTTTATCACTGGTAATGCTGAACTCGATGCAAAATTTGTAGCTGAATCAACGGCAGCAGGCTTACAAGCATTAAAAGGACACAAAGTCCTTGGAGGAATGCGTGCATCTATTTACAACGCCATGCCATTAGAAGGGGTAGAAGCGCTGATTAAATTTATGAAAAAATTTGAAGCAGAAAATAGCTAATCAGAACAGGCTTAACGCCTTTTTCTATAATATCCACAATATGAATAAAAAAACGTATAAAAACAATGCAGTACATTAACATCGCCAATCAAGGGGTTAAATTCCTTTCACCTTACCAAGCAGGAAAGCCAATAGAAGAACTCGAACGTGAGCTCGGCATTTCAAATATTATTAAACTCGCCTCAAATGAAAATCCATTTGACTTTCCCGAAAGTGCTAAACGCGCTATAAATGCACAACTAAATCAACTCACACGTTATCCCGATGCCAATGGTTTTGAACTCAAACAAACTATTGCTCAAAAATTTGGTGTTCAACCTAACCAAATTACACTTGGAAACGGATCAAATGATTTATTGGAACTCTTTGCCCATACTTTTGCTAGTGAACATGATGAAGTCATTTATTCACAATATGCCTTTATTGTGTATCCACTAGTCACTAAAGCAATTAATGCAGTAGCAAAAGAAATTCCTGCTAAAAATTGGGGACATGATTTAAACGGATTTTTAGCCGCTCTTTCTGATAAAACGAAGCTTATTTATATTGCGAATCCAAACAATCCAACAGGTAACTTTTTAACTGAGCAAGAAATCGATGCTTTTTTAGCGCAGATTCCTGAAACTGTCATTGTTGTGTTAGATGAGGCTTACACAGAATTTACCCAAAAAGAAGAGCGCATAGATTCTTTTAGTCTTTTAAAAAAATACCCTAATCTTATTGTTTCTCGCTCACTTTCTAAAGCTTACGGATTGGCAGGATTACGTATCGGTTACGCAGTATCTAATCCCGAAATTGCCGATTTATTAAATCGTGTTCGTCAACCTTTTAACTGTAATGCATTAGCATTAACGGCAGCAGTTGCCGTGATGAATGATGATCATTTTGTTGAAAAAGTGGCGGAAAATAACCGCTCAGAAATGATTCGCTATGAAACATTCTGCCAAAAGCACAACTTAGAATATATTCCTTCAAAAGGAAATTTTATTACGATTAATTTTAAACAACCTGCCGCACCAATTTATGATGCCTTATTGCATGAAGGTGTGATTGTTCGTCCAATAGCAGGCTATGGAATGCCAAATCATCTTCGTATAAGTATTGGTTTACCAGAAGAAAATGATCGATTTTTCACCGCACTTTCTAAGGTGCTACATCTCCCTCTCATAAAATAGGAGCTTTTATGACAAAAGTAACAATGATGGGTAATCCCATTGAAGTAAAAGGCCATTTCCCACAAAAAGGCGAAAAAGTAGAAAATGTACACTTTACAAATAAAGATCTAGCTGATGTAAGCTTAGGGGATTTTTCTGGTAAACGTAAAGTCCTTAATATTTTCCCAAGTATTGATACTGGTGTATGTGCAACGTCTGTACGAGTATTTAATCAAAGAGCAGCCACATTAGAAAATACTGTCGTACTCTGTATTTCAGCGGATCTCCCTTTTGCACAAGCACGCTTTTGCGGTGCCGAAGGAATTGAAAATGTACAAACATTATCAACCTTCCGCCATAAATCCGTACATGATACGTTAGGCGTTAATATCACTACAGGTCCAATTGCAGGATTAACTGCGCGTGCAGTCATTATTCTTGATGAAAATAATAATGTCATACACAGCGAATTAGTCTCTGAAATTAAAAATGAGCCGAATTATGATGCGGCTTTGGCTGTGCTATAACTTACATTAGCTAATTAAAATATCCCCTATTTGCAAAAACTAGGGGATATGATAAAAGTGCGGTCAATTTTCTTAATATTTTACACATCCACTAAAATCAAAATTGCCGCCTCACCGCCCCATTCTCTTGGCGCTTGATGTAATGCCCGCACTTTGGGATGTTGTACTAGCCAACTTGGAATTTGTTTTTTCAATGTAAAGGTGCCATAGCCCGTCATGATACTGGCACAATCAACATGCTCATTTTCACAAGCTAGTAAAAGTGCGGCTAATTCTTGCTTAGCTTGTTCACGGGTTAAACCGTGTAAATCTAAAAACAATTCTGGTGAAAAATCTCCACGACGAAGTTGTTTTAATAAATGGGAATCTTCCCCATCACGTAAATATTTCACAACACCATCATGCTCATTCAGTAACGGTTCATATTCATCAGAAAAATAGAACAATGTATCTTCTTTCGCTCGTAATTCTTTCAATTCTATTTTTTTCTGATCACGTTTTTGGCGGGGGGCAACAAAAGTATCTTGTTTAATTGGCTTAATACCTTTGGTTTCCGCTCGGAATAAATCAAATTCGTCTTGCATTTTTTCTCATTAATTTCAAATTTTGCGTATCATATCATAGTTCTACATTCTCATCTGTGGTATAACTACGCCAAATTTTCATACCGAATTTTATGCTAACTTTTCTACTCACTTTTATGGAGAAATGCGATGGAAACCTCACATAACCAAGAATTAGTTGCAACTATCTTGGAAGATAATGTTGCAAACGAACTGCAAACCATCCAAGATTTTCTGCGTTGGACGTATAGCATTCTCAATCGATCTGATATTTACTTCGGGCAAGGGCACGATAATCCTTGGGATGAAAGCCTGCAACTCGTTTTAAGTGGCTTACATTTACCCATTGATTTACCTACCGAATTATTTAACAGTCGATTAACCCCATCTGAAAAAGAAACCCTAGTTCAACTTGTATTAACCCGAATCGAACAACGTGTACCAGTGGCATATTTAACAAATAGCGCTTGGTTCTGCGGTCACGAATTTTATGTAGATGAACGAACCATTATTCCACGTTCTCCAATTAGTGCGTTAATTCAAGATCGCTTTGAAGATTTAATTTCACAAGAGCCGAATCATATTCTCGATCTATGCACAGGTAGCGGTTGTATTGCCATTGCTTGTGCTTATGCTTTCCCGAATGCGGAAGTAGATGCGGTAGATTTATCAGTTGATGCACTTAATGTCGCGGAGATCAATATTTCACGTCATCAATTAGAACATCGCGTATACCCGATTCAATCAAACTTATTTGAAAATATTTTGGGTCAAAAATACGATCTTATCGTGACCAATCCACCTTATGTGGATGAAGAAGATCTTGCCGATATGCCGGAAGAATTCCATTTTGAACCAGAGTTAGCCTTAGGTTCTGGCCATGATGGCTTAAACATTACCAAACAAATTTTAAAACAAGCGCCAGATTACTTAACCGAAAATGGCGTATTGGTGTGTGAAGTGGGCAATAGCATGGTAAGCTTAATTGAGCAATATCCAGATGTACCATTTGAATGGGTAGAACTTAAAAATGGCGGACTAGGCGTATTTGCTATTCAGCGTAAAGATTTAGTGAAATATCACGATCTATTTTAATCTTTCAAGTGTGGTGAAATTTTAATATCAATTTCAACCGCACTTATAAAACTTATGGCGCGCGTTATTCAACGCGTGCTTTTCTTTTTTATCATTTGACTCTATGAATTTACAAAAACTTTTACTTACTCGGCGTTTCTTTTCCACCCTTGCATTTTTTTCTGTGCAAACGGTATTTCTGATTTATCTACAAAGTAAAGGATTGAGCAACAGCGAAATCGCCTTTTCCTTATCACTACTCTTTTTCTCAAACCAAGCCCTTTCCATTCTTGCTGGTATTTGGGGCGATCGTTATGGTTTAGCCAAAATGATGTTGCTCGGCTGTTTTTTAGATGTAATCGCTTATATTTTCTTTCTCGCAGCAGATAATTATTTATTACTTCTTATTGCGACCACTTGTTTTGGTTTAGGCAGTTGCTTATTTGGAACCAATGCCAAAGCGTGTTTGCTTGTGCTGGCTGGGGATGAATACAAAGAAAAAACGCGCTTGCAAGGGAAATATCTAAAAGTGACCTCCATGTCATCCATGTTTGCGCCGCTTTTAGTCATTCCATTTATTAAATACGAACATATCGACTTGCTCATTTGGGTCTGTTTTTCAATGGAAGCCATATTATTCACCTTAATGGTGAAGCCTTTCTATCAAATTCAAACCTTACAAACGTTGGTGAAATTTCGTTTTACTCAAATTAAAGAAATTATTACAAAAGAATTTCTTATGGTGCATTTAATGCTCTTTTTACCTCTTGCCATTGCGAGCTCTTTCTTTGTCATTTTCCCATTTTTATTTAACAATAAACTTGGCATGCCTGAACATTCGCCGATAGCATTATTTGGCAATGGCTTACTTACCGTACTATTACAAAGCTATTTTTCCCGAAAAATTAATTTAACAATCAAACAAGCCGCATGGGTTGCCCCTATATTGGCTATTGGAATTATCGTACCTTGGTTTATCACCTTACGTTATCTTTCTGTATTTTCAGCCTATACCTATCTTGTCATTTTTACCGTCATTGAAGTGTATGCCCTCACAGCGATGGCAAACTTATTAGTAAAATTTGATAATGGCACTAATCGTGGTTTTATTTTTGGCGCATCAAGATTATTGCTTTCCATCGCGACAGTTGGTGTGATGAACCTTGTTCCAGTTCTATTTTTAGTATAAAAGAGTGCGGTTGAAATTCTTATTAAATTTCAACCGCACTTTACACCATATAAATAAAATTATTTCACTTCTAATTCAATGCCTTCAAATAATCGCTTCACGGCATTGTTATCACGCAAATGTTCCGCCTTTTCAACAACAGGACGCGTTAAGTGTGGCGAAAAATATTCCATAAAATCATACATATAATTACGTAAAAACGTACTATGTTTAAAAGCAATATTTGTCATACTGGCACGGAATAAATGACTCGCATCAATTGCAACAAGATCCTTGTCAAGCTCAGTATGCGCCATTGATGCCATAATACCCACACCTAATCCTAAGCGCACATAAGTCTTAATGACATCCGCATCAGTAGCGGTGAATACAATATTAGGCAATATTCCTGCGCTATTAAAAGCATAATCTAGATCGGATACGCCTGTAAAACCAAAGGTGTAAGTAACAAGAGGATATTTTCCTAGTGCTTCAATCGTTAGTTTTTCTGCATTAACTAAAGGGTGATCTGGTTTTACAATGACGGAACGGTTCCACCAATAACAAGGTAATTGAATTAAATCATCATACAAATGTGGGGCTTCAGTTGTAATCGCCAGATCCACTTCACCGGACATTAACGCATCGTGAATTTGTGTTGGTGAACCTTGATGAATATGTAAACTCACATCTGGATATTGTTTAGAAAAACGTTCAACAACTGCAGGTAGCATATAACGAGCCTGCGTATTCGTTGTCGCAATACGTAGTACCCCATGGTTAGGTTGCGTATATTCATCTGCTACCGCACGAATCCCCTGTGCTTTCACTAATAATTCACGCGCAATCGCAACAATTTTCTTACCAGCAGGTGTTACTGCCTTAATATGTTTGCCATTTCGCTCAAAAATCTCAAGTCCAAGTTCATCCTCTAACAGACGCACTTGCTTACTTATACCGGGCTGAGAGGTATAAAGCGCATTCGCGGCTTCTGTGACACTCAAATGTTGATTTACAATCTCAACAATATAGCGCAGTTGCTGCATTTTCATAAAAAAAGTCCTTATTTTTTATAACGTTTGCTCAGTTCAGAATAACGTTTTACCGCTTTACGAATTTGTCCAGATTTTGGACGACGACGTGGTTGTGTAACATCTAATTTCGTTTCGGTTTCAGCTGGTAATCCTACAAGTTCACGCAAGTAATTGACGTTTTCAAGATCCATTTCTTCCCAGCCACCACGAGGCAAACCTTTCATCAGTTTGATATTTCCGTAACGAATACGAATCAAGCGGCTGACTTGAATCCCTTGAGATTCCCATAAACGGCGAACTTCACGGTTACGTCCTTCCATCAAGGTTACGTCATACCATTGGTTAATACCCACACCGCCTGTAAATTTAATTTCTTTAAAGTTAGCAGGGCCATCTTCAAGCTGAACGCCTTTGCGTAAACGTGCCAACATTGCATCATCTACTTGACCAAATACACGAACCGAATATTCACGTTCCACTTCACGGCTTGGATGCATTAGGCGATTTGCTAATTCACCATCAGTAGTGAAAAGCAACAAACCTGATGTATTAATATCTAAACGCCCCACCGCAATCCAACGAGATCCCGTTAAACGAGGCAAACGATCAAACACGGTCGCGCGCCCTTCTGGGTCACTACGAGTACAAAGTTCACCTTCAGGTTTGTAATACATTAACACGCGGCAAATTTCTTTTTGTGCGTGGCTAAGATTAATGATTTGGCCATCAATACGCACTTTCACGCCAGAATGTACGTCAATACGATCACCTAAAGTCGCAATTTTACCCTCTACGCTCACTCGGCCTGCGGCAATCATCGTTTCAATTTCACGACGAGAGCCTTGCCCAGCACGCGCTAAAACTTTCTGTAATTTTTCGCCCTCTACTTTAGATTGATTCGAGGCTTTTACAACAGGTTTCGCTTTTGGCTTAGATAAAAATTTGTTGTCATAATTAACCGCACTTTTTTTCGTATTTGCTGTTTCTACGCGAGCAGTATGAGACACTGAACGTCTATCATTTTTAGCTGAAAAATCACTTTTCTTTGCTGAATCTTTGGAAAAGTGCGGTTGTTTTTGAGTTTGTTTTTGACTAGGTTTCATTGTTTTCCTTAAATAATGGAAAGGTCGCTTTCACAAGCGTCTATAAATTAAATAAAAGGATCAGTGCTTCCACTTCCTTCGCGCAAAATCACTGGCGATTCTTCCGTTAAATCCACCACTGTTGTAGGCTCTTGCCCTAAATATCCACCATGAATAATTAAATCGACTTGGTGCTCTAAACGATCTCGAATTTCCTCAGGATCAGATTGCGTAGTATGTTCTTCATCTGGCAACATTAACGAACAAGATAAAATCGGCTCACCTAAAGCTGAAAGTAAATCTAAAGCGATTTTATTATCTGGTACGCGTAAACCAATAGTTTTACGTTTTGATGTCATTAAACGACGCGGTAATTCTTTCGTTGCTGTAAGAATAAAAGTATAACGCCCTGGCGTATTATTTTTAATCAAACGATACGCAGTATTGCTCACCGTTGCGTAAGTTGAAAGTTCCGACAAATCACTACACACCAACGTAAAATTATGTCCTTCAGGCAATTTACGAATCGCCACAATGCGATCCATTGCATGTTTATCGCCCATCATACAGCCTAAGGCATATCCCGAGTCCGTCGGATACACAATCACACCGCCTTTTTGTAAAATCTCTACGGCTTGATTAATCAAGCGCGCTTGTGGATTTTCAGGGTGGATATAAAAAAATTGGCTCATCTGTTTCTTCCTTAAAAAGTATGCGCTGATTATAGCAGTTTTGCGCGCACTTTATAATGGCGAGCATATAAAAATAAAGGCGTAGAGAGTCAATCTACGCCTTGTCAAACCAAAGTGCAGTTAATTTTCTGAAATTATTTTAATACCTTTCTCAAGGCTGCACCAATTTCAGCGAGACTTTTTACACAGGTCACACCTGCGGCCTCAAGCGCTGCTATTTTTTCTGCGGCAGTGCCTTTTCCACCACTAATAATGGCACCAGCATGTCCCATCCGTTTACCTTTTGGCGCAGTGATACCCGCAATATAGGCTACCACGGGTTTAGTGATATTATCTTTAATGAAGGTTGCCGCTTCTTCCTCTGCGGAACCGCCGATCTCGCCAATCATCACAATAGCTTCTGTTTCAGGATCTTGTTGAAATCTTTCGAGAATATCAATAAAACTAGAACCTGGAATAGGATCGCCACCGATACCCACACAAGTCGATTGCCCAAAACCTTCATCTGTAGTTTGTTTTACCGCTTCATACGTTAAAGTACCAGAACGAGAAACAATACCCACTTTGCCTTTTTTATGTATGTGTCCGGGCATGATGCCGATTTTACACTCATCAGGCGTAATCACACCTGGGCAATTTGGCCCAATCATTACAACGCCAGTTTCATTTAATTTTTGTTTTACCTTAAGCATATCCAATGTAGGAATGCCCTCAGTAATGCAGACAATTAACTTAATCCCTGCATCAATGGCTTCAATTATGGCATCTTTACAAAATGGTGCTGGTACATAAATGACTGTCGCTGTTGCCCCCGTATTTTCGACAGCTTCATGAACAGTATTAAATACAGGCAAACCAAGATGGGTAGTTCCACCTTTATTTGGTGATACGCCACCGACTAATTGCGTTCCATAGGCTAATGCTTGTTCAGAATGAAAAGTCCCTTGTCCACCAGTAAAACCTTGGCAAATCACTTTGGTATTTTTATCAATTAAAATCGCCATTAGTGTTCCCCTTTTGCTGCATTCACGGCTAATTCTGCGGCTTGTTGTAAACTGTGCGCGGTAAGAATATTAACGTCGCTTTCCGCTAAAATTTGGCGACCGATTTCAGCATTCGTTCCTTCTAATCGCACAACCACAGGCACTCTCACGCCCACTTCATTTACTGCAGCAATCACGCCTTCAGCAATCAAATCACAACGAACAATGCCACCAAAAATATTCACTAAAATCACCTTCACGGAAGGATCGGTTAAAATAATTTTGAACGCTTCAGAAACCCGCTCTTTCGTTGCACCACCACCGACATCAAGAAAATTTGCAGGCTTTCCACCATAGAGTTTCACAATATCCATTGTTCCCATTGCAAGCCCTGCTCCGTTTACCATACAACCAATATCGCCCTCTAAAGCCACATAGTTTAACTGGAATTTTTCAGCTTCTGCTTCACGGGCATCGTTTTGAGTTAAATCTTGCAATGCAAGGAGATCTTTATGACGAAATAAAGCGTTATCATCAACAGATATTTTGGCGTCGAGACAAACCAAATTGCCTTGTTTAGTTAGAACAAGCGGATTGACTTCCACTAAAGATAAATCTTTTTCTAAAAACAAACGAGATAATCCCATAAAGATATCGGTAAACTGTTTGTTTTGAGCACCACTTAACCCTAATTTAAATGCCAATTCACGGCCTTGATAAGGCAATCCTCCAAATAAAGGATCAATAGTGACTTTGTGGAGTAAGTGCGGTGAATTTTGCGCGACTTCTTCAATATTCATTCCACCAGCAGGAGAAGCAATAAACACCACTTTTTGAGAAGCGCGATCAACAACCGCACTTAAGTAAAATTCTTTATCAATATCGCAAGTTTCTTCAAAATAAATCTGGTTTACTGGCTGACCTGATTTATCCGTTTGAAAAGTGACTAAACGTTGTCCTAACCATTTTTCTGCAAAAGATCTTGCTTCCTCTACATCATGTACCAATTTAACGCCACCCGCTTTACCACGTCCACCAGCATGAACTTGACATTTCGCTGCCCACTTATCGCCTGAAAGTTGAGCCAGTACCAAATCTACTTCATCAACAGATTGACAGACCGCCCCATTTTTTACGGGTAATCCATAATGCTCAAATAGTTGTTTTGCTTGGTATTCGTGTAAATTCATTCGCGACGTCCTTTTTGGTTATGAAAACAATTCACTCAAGGTTTTAATGCTATATGTACCGTGATTTCTTCACGATCGTGATATAAATGTTTTGCTTGAATATCAAAATTTAAATTCTGCTCAGCCAACATCACAGCCAAATTTTCTAAGCATAATATCACTTCTTGATAACGTTTTTTCATGGGTAATTTTAAATTGAAGATCGTTTCTCGGCACCAACCATTCAACAACCATTTGCCAATCAATAAAGAAATACGACTTGGTTGTTCCACCATATCACAGACTAACCAATCCACTTTTTTCCTTTTTGGGGGCTGAAATTTAAAACCATCTTCCGCACAATGTTCAATGCGCCCCGTATCATGCAAACTCGCCGCCATTTTTCCGTGATCAACTGCATAAACAAATAAACCGCGTTTGACTAATTGATACGTCCAACCGCCAGGGCAAGCCCCTAAATCAACGCCAATCATATTTTCATTTAAACGTTTATTCTCTTCTTTACGCGGAATAAAAGTCAAAATAGCTTCTTCCAGTTTTAACGTAGATCGACTCGGCGCATCTGCCGGAAATTTTAAACGAGGGATTCCCATAAAATGAGGAGAATGATTATCTACATAAGAATATCCCACATAACAGCAATTCGGTTTCACAAAAAAACAATGTAAAAATTGACCGCTCTTTTGACTCGCCTTTGCCGAAAGCCAACCTTGTTTTTTCAATGCCTGACGTAAAGGCACGGTAAATTTACGACAAAAAGTGGAAAGCTCCTTCGCTTCATTTGTATCTGCAGTTTCTACAAAAAGCTCGCTAGATTGAGCAAAATTAATTTGTTGTGATAATTCTTCAAACGCCGCGACGATGGGACTAATACGATCAGCGGGATCTAAATCTTCCAATAAGTCGGAAATAACCATCATCTGACGAGCAAAAATCAAACGATTAAAAGGAATATCTCGAGCAAGGCGATCAGCCTCATCAGGTTGATAACATTCAAAAATGACATAGCCCGAATTATCTTGTACTCGTGCAAAACCAAATACACCTAAATTACTTGCTTGATCGGTGATCTCTGCGGCGACTTCTTTCTCAAAACCTGGGCGACAATATAATGCGAGTTTATTCATTTTCTTCTTGTTTAATTGAGTTAATAATCCACTGACGAAATGCTTGAATTTTTTGGTCATCAAGGCGATCAAGATGATTGACCACATAAAATGATTTTGGATCAGGTAAATTGGTTGGCAATACCACTTTTAAGGAGCCATTTTCAATTTCTTGCAAGGCTAATAAGCGATTAGCTAATACAATGCCTTGCCCATGAATAGCCGCCTGTAACGCCATAAATGTATGACTAAATAACGGCCCTTGCTGAATATTTAAATCATCTAACTGTAAATGATTTGCCATCGCTTGCCAATTATCACGCGTATGAATGTGAATTAATGTGTGTTTTTTTAAATCTTCAGGCTGAATAATTGGATTTTCTGCTAACAATTCAGGCGACGCTAAAATCAATAAATTTTCTCCGCCAAGACGATCCACTTGGAGATTCTGCCAATTACCCAAACCATAATAAATAGCAAGATCAATTTCTTTATTTAACAAGCCTTCATCTTGATCCACACCAGTTAAACGAACCTCAATTTGCGGATAAAGCTGATTAAATTCACTTAAATGTGGCACGAGCCATTGGATACCAAAAGTTTGTGGCACACTAATATTTAAATGAGGATCCGTTTTTAACGTTAACAATCGCTCTGTTGCTTCATTTAAACGACGTAGAATTTTATTAATATCAACAAAATAAGCTTTTCCAAGCTCTGTTAATTCTAAAGAACGATTCTTTCGCTTAAATAATTCAATTCCTAAGAACTCTTCTAATAATTTAATTTGATGACTAACTGCCGCTTGTGTCACACAAAGCTCATCTGCCGCTTTAGTAAAACTTAAATAACGAGCAGCTGACTCAAAAGCTTTTAGCGAATTCAACGGTGGCAAACGTTTATACATAAGTATTTCCATTCATAAAATTTTTGTCTATAATAGACAAGATTTAATTCGGATTAGTTTTTCTAATACTTCAAATAAAAAAACGTCATTTGTCCTTTTCTACCCTTTTTCCTTACAATACAAACATACTTAATGATTGGTAATTCCTTACTAGTTAATGAGTTTCGGACTTAAGTATGATGTTGTGTTTGCATATAGTTCGGGTAACCGAACTTGAGTAACAAAATCAAGTTACTCATTTACTTCCTGTATATTTAAACCTTATTGGTTAAACGCTACTCTTCTTGAGTGGCGTTTTTTTCTTCCTGATTCTATCACAGTTGCATCTTGATTTTCTGATCGACTTCACAAATTTCACAATTATTAGTTAATTTTCTAAAAATTAACCAATTTTGAAAATTTAAGATTCAAATTCCCATAATAATGATGTAGATTAACCCCTATTTCATTCATAAAAATAAATTAAGGAAGCAAAATGAAAGACTTAGACTGGAATAACCTTGGTTTTAGTTATATTAAAACAGATTACCGTTTCATCGCTCACTGGAAAGATGGCAAATGGGACAAAGGCAAACTCACCACAGACAATACCTTACATATTCACGAAGGTTCTACCGCACTTCACTACGGTCAACAATGCTTTGAGGGCTTAAAAGCTTATCGTTGCAAAGACGGCTCAATCAACTTATTCCGTCCACAAGAAAATGCAAAACGCATGCAACATACATCAGATCGTTTACTCATGCCACAGGTGCCAACAGAATTATTTATCCGTGCATGTAAAGAAGTAGTGAAAGCAAACGAAGAATGGGTCGGACCTTACGGCTCTGGCGCAACCTTATACTTACGCCCATTCTTAATTGGTGTAGGTGAAAATATCGGTGTGAAAGCTGCGCCAGAATTTATTTTCTCTGTATTCTGCTGCCCTGTTGGTGCCTATTTCAAAGGTGGTTTAACACCATCTAACTTTATTACCACCGAATACGATCGTGCAGCGCCTATGGGAACCGGTGGCGTAAAAGTGGGTGGTAACTACGCAGCAAGCCTTCTGCCACACGTATTAGCAGCAGAACAAGGTACGCCAGAACGTAAATTCGCTGATGCCATTTATTTAGATCCAAAAACACACACTAAAATTGAAGAAGTCGGTGCGGCAAACTTCTTTGGAATCACAAAAGATAATAAATTCATCACACCAAAATCAGAATCTATTTTACCAAGTATCACCAAATACTCTCTTTTACATATCGCAAAAGAGCGTTTAGGTATGGAAGCAATTGAAGGCGATGTTTATATCGATGAGCTAGATCAATTTGCTGAAGCTGGCGCTTGTGGTACTGCAGCAGTCATTTCACCCGTTGGAGGAATCCAACATAAAGGCAAATTCCATGTGTTCTATTCTGAAACTGAAGTTGGCCCAATAACACGTCGCCTTTATGAAGAGCTCACAGGCATCCAGTTCGGTGATGTCGAAGCGCCTGAAGGCTGGATTGTGAAAGTAGAATAATAAATAAGTGCGGTGACTTTTCACCGCATTTTCTTTATCTCATCTTATTCCATTTCGCTATAAATCATTCATTTCAATTCTTTCTCAACATAAAAAATCTCTTTTATTATCTTTTTACAAACAATGCTTTCATAAAAAGAAAATGAACTGGGATTATATCATTAACGTTTTTCCGCGATTTGTAGATGCAACATTAATGACACTTGCTCTCTCCTTTTGGGGAATCTTACTTTCGCTGATTATCGGCACTATTTGTGCAGTGATAAGTACTTACCAAGTGAAATCATTAAGCTGGCTAGTTAAAAGCTACATTGAACTTTCTCGTAATACCCCACTTTTAATTCAAGTGTTTTTCCTTTATTTCGGCTTATCTAAAGTTGGCATTAAATTAGATGGATTCACTTGTGGTGTAATTGGATTAGCTTTTTTAGGTGGGAGCTATATGGCTGAGGCCATTCGCGGGGGATTAGAAGCAGTATCAAAAGGGCAAATAGAATCTGCACTTAGCATCGGTTTAACACCTTTTCAAGCTTTCCGCTATGTGATTTTACCTCAAGCCTTTGCTATTTCTATGCCAGCTATTGGAGCAAACTGTTTATTTTTAATGAAAGAAACCTCCGTTATTAGCGCAGTTGCTGTCGCAGAATTAATGTTTATTGCAAAAGAAATCATTGGTATGGATTACAAAACAAATGAGTCCTTATTTTTATTGGTTGTATTTTATCTAATTATTTTATTACCGATGTCAATTTTGATTCGCTATTTAGAAAAACGTACTCGGAGAGCAAAATATGGGGCTTGAATTATTATTCCAAGGTAACCAATTAAACCGCTTACTCCATGGGCTTTGGATTACCGCTGAAATTGCATTTATTTCAGTATTTTTTGCTTGCTTCTTCGGGATTATTTTAGGCGTACTGATGACAAGTAAAAATAATATTATCAAAGCAATTACAGGCTTTTATCTTGAATTTGTACGCCTTATCCCATTATTAGTGTTGTTGTTTCTTGCCTATTTTGGATTAGCAAAATGGTTTGATATCCATTTAGATAGTGTCACCGTCTGTATTCTTGTCTTTATTTTTTGGGGAACAGCAGAAATGGGAGATCTCGTGCGTGGTGCGCTCACCTCCATTGAAAAGCACCAAATTGAATCGGCTTACGCCCTAGGCTTAACGCCCTTGCAAACGTTCATTTATATTTTACTTCCTCAAAGCCTAAAACGAGTGACACCAAGTATGATTAACTTATTCACACGTATGATAAAAACCAGTTCACTTGCCATGTTAATTGGTGTGGTTGAAGTTATCAAAGTTAGCCAACAAATTATTGAACATTCTCTTTTCACTAATCAATCCGCTGCCCTTTGGATATACGGTGTAATTTTCTGTTTATATTTTTTAATTTGTTATCCACTTTCATTATTTTCTCGTTATTTAGAAGCGCGTTGGGAAAATTAAGGAACCAAAATGGCATTATTAGAAATCAAAAATCTTGTTAAAAATTATGGCGATGTAGAAGCATTAAAAGGAATAAGTCTTTCTGTTGAAAAAGGGGAAGTTGTCGTAATTTTAGGACCATCTGGCTGTGGGAAAAGCACTTTTTTACGCACACTAAATGGCTTAGAACCAATAAAGAGTGGTCAATTATTACTGCAAAATGCAGGCCTACTTGGCAAAGACATCAGTTGGGTAAAAGCGCGCCAACGTATTGGTATGGTGTTTCAAAGTTATGAATTATTTGCTCATTTATCGGTGATCGACAACATTCTACTTGGACCATTAAAAGTACAAAAACGCGATCGTGCTGAAGCAGAAAAACAAGCAGATGAATTACTCAAACGAGTGGGATTATATGAGCGTAAAAATGCCTATCCACGCGAGCTTTCAGGTGGGCAAAAGCAACGCATAGCCATTGTGCGTACCCTATGTATGAATCCTGAAATTATTCTATTTGATGAAGTGACCGCTGCATTGGATCCAGAAATGGTACGCGAAGTACTCGATGTTATTTTAGGTCTAGCCAAAGATGGCATGACAATGTTGATTGTGACACATGAAATGAATTTTGCACGTCAAGTCGCACATCGCATTGTATTTATGGATAAAGGTCAAATTATCGAACAAGCCAAGCCTGAAGATTTCTTCACGAATCCGACCACGGATCGGGCGAAAACATTCTTAAACATCTTAAACTATGAACCAAGAGGGACAAACTATGAAGAAAACATTTAAAAAATTAACCGCACTTTTTGCCACGGCAGCACTTGCTTTTGGATTATCGGCCTGTAACGATAAAGAACAGGTCAAAGAAACGAAACAAGCTTCTGCAATTGAACAAATCAAACAAGCAGGCAAAGTACGCATTGGCGTATTCAGTGATAAACCGCCATTTGGCTATGTAGATACCCAAGGAAAAAGCCAAGGTTTTGATGTGGAAATCGGTAAAGCGATTACGAAGGATCTATTAGGCGATGAAAATAAAGTGGAATTTGTGCTTGTAGATGCGGCAAACCGCGCTGAATATTTACTTTCCAAGAAAGTAGATATTATTCTAGCGAATTTTACTGTCACCGCAGCACGTAAAGAAGTGGTCGATTTTGCTAACCCTTATATGAAAGTTGCACTTGGCGTGGTGTCTAAAAATGGTGAAGTCATCACAAACCTTGAACAATTAAAAGATAAAACCCTGATTGTGGATAAAGGGACTACCGCGGATATTTTCTTTACCAAAAATTATCCCAACATCAAATTACTTAAATTTGAACAAAATACCGAAACCTTTGAAGCATTACGTGACGGACGTGGTGATGCACTTTCTAATGACAACACCTTCTTATTTGCTTGGGCAAAACAAAACCCAGGCTACACAGTAGGCGTAAAAAGTTTTGGCGATCAAGATGTTATTGCCCCTGCAGTACGCAAAGATGCGCCAGATTTACTCAATTGGTTAAATACTGAAATTGTGAAACTTTCTAAAGAAGGCGTATTAAAACAAGCCTATGAAAAAACATTATTGCCAGTTTATGGTGATAGCGTCAGCGAAAGCGATATTGCGGTTCAATATAAATAATAAATGCAAATAAAAATAAGCGCTGGGAAACCAGCGCTTTTTTATGAATGAAAATAGGGCTAAAACCTACCGCGCTTTATGGGTTCATTCCCCAATGACGTGTATTTTTATCAAATTTGATTCCAGAATGCGAACCTTCCGCCCCATTAAAATACACATCTTTATTCGCACAAGCTGAAACAACTAATGCAGCAGCGACCACTAACAACCATTTTTTCATGATTTATCCTTTATTGAAAATTGAATGATGGAAAAATTATAGCATATAGATTTAAACTTTGCCTGACTTTCTACCCTCATTAAAATTCAGGTGTATTAAAAAAGGCACTTAGTGAAGAATCTTGAGCCAGTCTATCTGCTTGCTTACGCAAAGTGGTTTTATAACCCTCCGCTAACACATCACACTGTAAGGTTTGTTCTAAAAAGGCTTTATTTAAAGTATTGGCTGGTTTTGAAAGCAGTTCATGCACTGCCATCACAGTTAATGCTGGATAAGGACGTTTAACCAAGACCAGTTCATCATCTTGATGAATTTCACCTGCCTCTAATACACGCGCATACCATCCCACCAACCCCATTTCTACCACCACTTTTCGTGTTTCTGGTACATTCGTATTTTGAGATAACGTATTACACGGCTTGCGGGGTTGGCAAACTTCAATTAACGCTTCGCCAATACGAAACTGATCGCCAATACAAACATTATTTTCATCCAAATCAGACACCACAAAATTTTCGCCAAAACGTGAATCTTGTAAATAATCATACGACAAAGCCAAAAGTGCGGTCAGTTTTTCTAAACTTTTTTGTCCATTGAAAAAAATAGCTTTATCAACCCCACCATGATGTTTAATGTTCGCCACTTCATCCCCAACAGGGCCCAAACGTTCAACCCGAATGTGCGATACCGAATGTTTACGAATAGCCGTTGTAATTTGTTTACCATCAGATAATGTGAGCACGCTCGCTTTGGCGGCTTTCACGGCTAGAATTTTGCTCATTTATATTACTCCAAGTTTCATCTAAACCTTATTCCCAGATTTTATCATGAACCATCATTTCTTTAACATATTGTAGATAAAAAAGCGCCCAGCATTTGCCGGGCGCTTCACTTACTTTAGAGATTTATTATTGTTATTAGATTACCATTGGTATCCGTATGCGGCACCAACCATCGCATCTTTTTTACCAGAAAGGTTAGATGCACCGCTGAATTTGATAATGTGTTTACCATTATCAGATAAGCGAGAATAACCCACCGCTAAAGATTGCTGACCACGATAGCTTGTCGTTGCCGCAGAAACCATTGAACGACCTGAAATATGTGGCTGCGGTAACATACCCATTGCACCAGCAGTCGCGATACCACGGCTTGCGCGTTTATCCACACCATCAATTTTGTTGTTCAATTTACCCATTTTACCATCAATATCACCTAAACGATTGTTAATATGATCGATTGCTTGAGTATTTTTATTTACTTGCTGAGCAACTTTATGTAATTGATCACCATTTACTGCATCTTTCGATCCTGCTTCAACTTTACCGCCATTTACTTGAAGGTTATTGATCACAGTATTTCCACCAGCAGGGTTATTAATGTTCATTATAACATCTTTGTTATCCACTTTTTCGCCTGTTGGGTTGCCGTTAGCATCCGCTTTTACGTAATTGCCATTATCATCACGAACAACATTGTTACCATTTTTATCCGTGAATTTAATGCCATCTACATCAACAGAAATTGAGGTTTCATCAGATGCAGTTGGTGTTGCACCTTTTTTCGTTACCGCTTTCACCGTTGTGCCGTTACCATTTTTGAAGTTAACGGTATCTTTCGGGGTGACTTTTTCTGTTTTGGTTAATGGATTGCCGTTAGCATCTAAGGTGTTTTTGCCATTTTGTTTAATTGCAAAACCAACATCCTTATTATTCAATACATTCTCAATATTATTGCTGATATCATTTGCAATATTTTGCTTATCGGCATCAGTTAAACCACCTTTAATAGTTACAGTGTTATCTTTACCTAAGCTTACTGTTACACCATTTTCACCTTTAAATGTGACTTTATCATCTTTAATTGGGTTTTCATTTTTACCATCAGAGATAGTCCATGCACGGTTGCCAAGAGCCGTGACGTTTGTATTGATATCACCTAACTTAGTATTAATATTTGCAATATCACCTTCATTTTTAGTTACACGACCATCAAGATTTTTAATATCGTCCTCATTTTTAGTCACACGAGTGTCAAGCGCAGATGTCATACCATAAAGCTGCGAACCATTGATTGCATCGGTTGAGTCTGCATCAATCCAACCAGCTGCAACGTGTTTGATTTGACGTTCCTCACCTTTTTTACCAATAGAAACAAAGCGACCTTGTTTATCTCCAGCGGCATCAGCAGGTTTACCATCTTTATCTTCACCACCTAAATTACCCTTAAACCCTGAGTAAGTAGTTTTACCAACTGTTGCTGAATTCACAGCTTTAACAGTATGTTCTTTACCTGTACTATTATGACCTAATACTACTGCTCCGTTACGTGTTTTACCGTTATTATCAATTTCAACATTGTTACCTAAAACCATCACTTCTTTGGTATCTACAATATTATTTGTACCGATAGCAGTGCTGTCTGTACGTGTGTTACCGAATGTTTTACCAACAATTGTTTTATAACCTATAGCATTTGAGCGATCACCTTCAGCTCTAGCCTCATAACCAACAGCATTTGAACCTGCTCCGTAAGCTCTTGCTAAGCGACCAATTGCCGTTGTTTGATAGTTGTTAGCATGAGCGCTAGAACCAATCGCTATAGAAAATTGAGTATTACTATCTTTATTGGAAAGACGAGTTGCATCTTTCTTCGCTCGTTCGATTGCTAGATTGATTCTTTCCAATGTAGCTGTCGCAGAAGCTACTTTGAATTTATTTTCAGCAGAGCCATCATCTTTTAGACGATCTTGAGCCTTATCTAATACGTCTTTAGCTCTGCCCCACAATGCTTGTAAACGAGCAATTTCACCATCATTTTCCTTTTTCATTTGCTCTACTTCAGCCTTAGTTAAACCACCCGCAAGAGCATTATCACCTATCGCAAGGGAGTTATCTTTTACAGCGTGTGCACGTACACCAACAGCCGTTGAGTTTTCACCAAACTTCGTATTTGCAACACCAGTTACCGCTTCAAAACCTAAAGCTGTTGAAGCACCACCACGTGCACCAGCTTTATAACCAACCGAAGTGAGACCTTGACGGACATTACTTGGACCATAACTTTCTAAAATTTGATATTTAGCTTTATCTTTACCTGCTTGATCAATTCCAGGATTAAATTGTTCACCAATACCGCGATCTTCCCAATCCGCTGCTGCACCAGAAAGCGCGCCTATAGCAACAGAATTATCATAGTTTGCAGCCGAAAGTGCACCAATAGCAGTAGTGCCATTTTTATTATCTGCGGCCAAAGCGAAAGGTCCGACTGCAACAATACCTTCTTTAACTGAATCCCAACCTTGGTATGCTCGCATATCTGAACGAGCACCAACCCCCATTGCTACAACAGGGCCTACAGCTTGAGAACCATAACCTACCGCAGTACTAAATGAATCTTGAACATTTTTAGCTGTATCACCAGCAGTTGTACCATCAGAACCACCTAAGGTAATGTGATGACCGATAGCAACGTCCCCAGCCTTGCCTGCTGATTTCCCGTTTTCACTATAAACTTGAGCAGGGCTATTGATTTCATAACCAATTAAAATTTGCCCATCATAAACTTGCTTATTTTGTGAACCAACTACAATAATATGCTTAGGATTACCATCCTTACTATTTGTTTCAGTCGTAACACTATTTTTACTATCGTTATTAATTATAATAATCGTTTTTCCATCTTTAGTAACGATATTAGTAGCAGGTGTCTGTTCGACAGATGTTAATTTTGGCACTGCATTGTCTGCCGCCATTGCACTTGATACGCCTAATATGGATACCACAGAAAGTGTGGCTAATGTTGAAACTGTTTTTGATGCACTTTTGCCTTTTGCAGATGCTAATTCTCCTGCCACAGTCCATGATTGAGTAGCAGCATTCCAGATAGTTTTATAAATTCGATTCATTGTTTTATCCTAAAATAGTTAAACCGATAATGGTTAAATATGGTTCTAAAAGTTCTTTAGATAACCCAATAACCATACATTATTCCCGATTAATCTAAAGACGCGTGAATTATAGTGTTTTTCTTAAGGGAATAAAGTAAATTTACAATTCTTTACATTATATTTACATTCCGCTTTTCACCGGCACTCACAATTCAGCATAAAATCCCTTTTCCTAACTGACATTATCAACATTATTAAGCACCTAAATTAAATGACAAAGACTGTAAAATATTTAAACAATATTGATTATTTTTATAGCAAATATAAGTGGAACAAAAAGGCGGACTTAAGTCCGCCTAATGATTAATGATTGGCAATGCCTTTATGTCTTAACAACGCATCTAATTGCGGTTCACGGCCTCGGAAGCGTTTGAAGAGTTCCATTGGTTCTTCTGAGCCACCACGAGTGAGAATTTCATCTAAGAATGATTTGCCGGTGATTGGGTTGAAAATACCTTCTTCTTCAAAGCGTGAATAAGCATCAGCCGATAAGACTTCAGCCCATAAATAGCTGTAATAACCTGCAGCGTAGCCCCCTGCAAAAATATGGCTGAAGCTGTGCGGGGTTCTTGCCCAATCTACACCTTTTATGACGGCTACTTGTGATTTTACCGCTTTAAGTGTTTCTAGAATTTGATTGGTTTTTTCCGCATCAAAGGTGTGATGCAAACGGAAATCAAAAATCCCAAATTCAAGCTGGCGTAAGATAAACATCGCGGCTTGGAAATTTTTCGCTTTTAACAATTGCGTGAGTTTTTCTTTTGGCAACGGCTCGCCTGTTTCGTAATGCCCTGAAATAAACGCCAAAGCCTCTTCTTCCCAGCACCAGTTTTCCATAAATTGACTTGGTAATTCCACGGCATCCCAAGGCACACCGTTAATCCCCGCCACATCAGAGACATTAACTTGCGTAAGCATATGATGAATGCCATGACCAAATTCGTGGAATAGCGTAGTAACTTCATCGTGCGTAAATAACGCTGGCTTATTCCCTATCGGTGCGTTGAAGTTGCAAGTTAAATAAGCCACAGGAGTTTGAATACTGCCATCGAGTTTACGCTTGCGCCCAATACAATCATCCATCCACGCACCACCACGTTTGTGTTCGCGTGCATATAAATCAAGATAGAAACTGCCACGGAGTTGATCATTTTCATCAATTAAATCAAAGAAGCGCACATCTTTATGCCAAGTATCCACGCCTTTGCGTTCAACTGCACGAATATTGAAAATGCGTTTAATTAATTCAAACAACCCTGAAATTACGCGATTTTCAGGGAAATATGGGCGAAGTTCTTCATCATTAATGGCGTATAAATGTTGTTTTTGTTTTTCGCTGTAAAAACCAATATCCCAAGGTGCAAGTTCAGTGACACCAAATTCTTTTTCGCAGTAATCTTTCAATTCTTGTAACTCTTTTTCGCCTTGTGGTTTGGCACGTTCGGCAAGATTATCTAAGAAATCAAGCACTTGTTGTGGGTTTTCTGCCATTTTGGTGGCAAGTGAAAGTTCGGTGTAAGTATTAAAACCGAGTAATTTCGCCAATTCCACGCGTAATGTAAGAATTTCTTCCATGACTTTACTGTTATCCCATTTGCCTGCGTTAGGGCCTTGTTCAGAGGCGCGTGTTGCATAAGCACGGTACATTTCTTCACGCAATGCACGATTTTCGCAGTAAGTCATTACAGGCAAATAACTTGGGATTTCTAACGTAAAACGATAACCTTTCAATCCTTTACTTTCGGCAGATTGTTGTGCTGCTTGCAGTGCAGATTCAGGTAAACCAGTAAGTTCTGCTTCGTTTTCAATGAGTTTTTCCCAGCCCATTGTTGCATCTAATACGTTATTACTAAATTGTGAATTTAATTCGGATAAGCGCGCCACAATTTCGCCATAACGTTGTTGTTTCTCTTCTGAAAGCCCGATACCTGAAAGTTCAAAATCACGCAGTGAATTTTCAATGGCTTTCTTTTGCGCAATAGAATAGTCCGCAAATTCAGCACTATTTTTTAAAGCTAAATAGGCATTATAAAGCCCTTTATGCTGACCAACCCAAGTGCTGTATTCAGAAAGTAACGGTAAGCACGCTTGATAGGCTTCACGTAATTCAGCACTGTTTTTTACTGAGTTGAGATGAGAAACGGGTGACCAAGCACGATTTAAGCGATCATTGGTTTCCGTTAAAGGTAAAATGAAATTTTCCCAAGTAAAGTGCGGTTGTTTTAACACTTGTTCTATCGTATCGCGACAATCTTGAATTAATTTTTCAATAGCCGGTTGAATATGTTCTGGCTTGATTTGTGAAAATGGCGGTAAGCCTTGAATGTTAAGTAATGGATTTGACATAGACATAAATGTTCCTTTTTTGAAAACTACTTTTTATGTGACGGCAAATTCTATAATATCAAGGTTGAAAAATCTAAAAAATCAGTAATAATGGTTCGCATTTTCTTTTTATTAGGAACATTATGAAGTTTATTTACATTGTTTTAGGTTTTCTTTCTCTTGCACTTGGCATTATTGGAATTTTCCTTCCTATTTTACCTACCACGCCTTTTTTATTACTTACTTTATTTTTCTTTGCAAAAGGTTCAAAACGCTTAGAACAATGGTTTTTAGGCACAAGTATTTATCAAAAACATCTTAAGTCTTTTAATGAAAATCGATCATTAAAGAAAAATACCAAAATTTGCATTTTGAGTTTTGCGACAACCATGCTACTCATTGGCTTTTACTTTACGCCAAGCGTGGTGGGGAAAAGTATTATTGCGGTATTAATTTGCATTAAATTTTGGTTCTTTTTATTTTGGGTTAAAACCGAGAATGAATAATTTTCTAACTTTGTGCCAGCGAAGTGCGGTTATTTTTTCCATTATTTTTACGGTGGTGGCTTGTGATAAATTGGATAATCCCAAGCCTGTTTCGCCACAAGTTGAGGCACCGAAAAATCCTCAATTGGAATCTAACCGTGTTGAATTAAAACGTGGCGTTTATGGCGATTTGACTTTGCAACCTTGGCAAGCAAAAAACGAAGAACAAACCCAATTATTACGCGATCTTTTTGAAGGCTTAACGGCTTATGATGTGCAAGGTAATCTTGTTCCTGCCGTAGCAGAAAGCTGGCAAACTAAAGATAATAAAACGTGGATTTTTACTTTGCGTGAAAATGCCAAATGGTCAAATGGTGAAGCCGTAACCGCATCTGATTTTGTGCAATCTTGGCAAGCACTTTCTCAATCTGAAAGCCCACTTAAAAATTATTTGGCTTTCATGAATGTGAAAAATGCGAAGGCAGTATTGGAAAAAACACAAGCTGTGAAATCGCTTGGATTATTTGCCGAAAATGACCGCACTTTACGCATTGAATTAGATAAAGCATCACCATATTTACCTTCTATGCTGGCGCACGTCAGCCTTTTACCTCACTATACAAAATCGACTAAAATGCTTATCAGCAATGGCGCCTATCAATTACAAAGTCAGGCTGAAAATCAGCACATTTTAACTGCCAATCCTTATTATTGGGCGAAAGAAAAAGTGATATTTCAGCAAGTGAAGTATCAAAAAATTGTAGCAGATACAGATTTGTCTGATTTTGATATTGTATTAAATCCACAAAAAACCGTTCAAAATATCCAAGATTATCCTCAACTTTGTACTTACTTTTATGAGTTTAATCTTGCCGATCCTATGTTGCAAAAAAGTGCGGTAAGAAAAGCGATTACTTCGATGGTTTCCACAAAAAATTTGGTTGCCGATATTGCTCATCTTCATCCTAGTAATACTTTTTTACCAAAATCTATGCTAGGTGAACAAGAATCTGTTTGGGAGCCTGTTGTTGCAGAACAGCTTCTTTCCCAAAATCAAATTAGTGAAACTCATCCGTTGAAATTACGCATTCGTTATGATGATTCTTCTCTGAATCAAACCATTGCAATGCGATTAAATCGCCAATTATCGCAATCAGATTTATTACGAGTTGAAAATCAAGGGATGAGCTGGCAAGAATTGCAAACAGCTCGCACAAAAGGCGATTTTCAATTAATTCGTTCTGGCTGGTGTGCTGATTTTAATGATCCCGTCGCTTTCTTAAATTTGTTCTATTCCAAAAGCCCTGATAACAAAAATGGCTATAAAAATGCAGAATTTGATCGTTTATTTGAAAGTGCAATGACGACGACATCCGAAAAAGTGCGGTTAGAAAATTACGCAAAATTAAAAGGGATAGTTCAACAAGAATATTTAGTATTACCCATTTTTCAATATAGTACACCAGTTTATCTCGCACCAAGTATAATGGGCGCGCAAGTAAATTCTGTGGGAACCATTTATAGTAAAGATTTATGGCGAAAGGTTAAAAATTAGTAATCTCGCTTGCAATCAAGGAAAGAATTCTTTAAGATTGGAGGCATTGGGGACAACTCCGACATCGTCCCCGTAGCGATTATCTTAGATAACTGTTCCGGAACAGCTAACTAAACAACAGATAATCAAGAAAATGAAAAAGAGCGTTTTTTTCATTTTACTTACTCCTGATAAGCCCCGATCTTTGGAATACGAGACGGGGTTTCTCGTTTTTAGCTATATGCTAAAAAATCTTTTGATTATTCCATGGCATAAAGTTTAAATAAAAAAGCCACACTGTTCAATACAACAGTATGGCTTTTTTAACATGTATTATTTTATTAAATAATCTCTTCCTGGCAATGCGGGCAGGTCATTAAATGTTGCTCATCATTGTTATGCACAATGTAATGCCCCATTTTTTTCGCTTTGGTATCAAGATATTTTGTGTTGTAGCGGTTTTCGCCCACATTAAGCGGTACTCGTTCAACCACGTTGATACCTGCTTTTTTCATGGTTTCTACTTTTTCTGGGTTGTTGGTCATCAAGCGAACTTTTTTGACACCAAGTTGCTCGAACATATCGGCACAGACCTCAAAGTTACGTTCATCTGCTTTGAAACCTAAAGCGAGATTGGCTTCAATGGTATCCATTCCTTTATCTTGTAAAGAATACGCGCGGATTTTATTAATCAAACCAATTCCGCGGCCTTCTTCACGATGATAAATTAAGACACCGCGACCTTCTTCTTGAATTTGTTTCAATGCTGTCGCTAGTTGGAAACCACAATCGCATTTTAAGCTGTGGAGCGCATCACCAGTTAAACATTCAGAATGGATGCGCGCTAATACAGGTTCATCCACATTAGAAATATCGCCCATCACTAAGGCTACGTGCTCTTTTTTAGTATCTGGAAATTCAAACCCCACCATTCTGAAAAGACCGTATTCAGTGGGTAAATTGGCTTGCGTAACTAACTGAATTTTTGCCATAAAGTGATCCTTATTCGTCATCATTTCTGCTAAAATGCGCGCGTTATTTTTTATTCTCAAGGGGCGAGCATGTTTAAAAGGCTGTCATTATATACGTTATTACTTTGTCTTGTACCATTTTTTATCTGGGGTATTTCCTATCAGTGGCATGGCAATAGCCAATTAACTGAAGCTGATTATTGGCTTTATTTACTCACTGAAACAGGAAGTGTACCTTATGCGTTGATCACCTGTGTGTTATTTGCGCTTTTGTTTGCGTTTTTATTCAAAAATCCAAAACAGTGGATATTAGGTGTAATTGTGATGGGGATTTCAGTTATTGCCACTCAAGCCGCAAAAACGGGGGCAAAAGCATTGTTTGAAGAGCCTCGTCCGTTCACCGTTTATCTAGCTGAGCAAACTCATTCAACACCTGAAAACTTTTATAAAAATGACCGCACTTTGCGTGCAGAAATGGCTAAGAATTTTTATTCGATGGATGCTATCACTCCAGCTTGGTTAGTCCATCATTATGAAAATGAAACAGGGTATTCATTCCCTTCTGGACATACGATTTTTGCAGCAACTTGGCTAATGCTTGCTGTTGGCTTCACCCAATTATTGGGTAACCGTTCTTTTAAAGCAAAATTACTGGTAGCAGGTATTGCTGTGTGGGGCTTGTTAATGTTGATTAGTCGCGTGCGATTAGGCATGCATTACCCAATAGATTTATTGGTGGCGACATTGCTGGCATGGTTGATTAATAGCATTATTTTTGCTTTTTTAAAGAAAAAGGCAATTTTTGCCACTAAATCATGATTTAAGTGCGGTTAAAATTTTTCCTAATTTTAACCGCACTTCTTTATAAAGGAGCAGACTATGTATTATGGTTTAGATATTGGCGGTACAAAAATAGAGCTTGCCGTATTCAATGAAAAATTAGAAAAATTATATTCTGAACGGGTGCTAACACCTAAAACCGACTATGAAGAATGGCTTAACACGATTGTAGATTTAGTCAATCGTGCTGATGAAAAGTTTGGTGAAGTGGGCACAGTAGGTTTGGGCATACCAGGTTTTGTAAATCAACAAACTGGATTAGCCGAAATTACCAATATTCGTGTGGCAGATAATAAACCAATTTTACGCGATCTGTCTGCGCGTTTAGGGCGTGAAGTGCGGGCAGAAAATGATGCAAATTGTTTTGCGTTATCTGAAGCATGGGATACGGAAAATCAGCAATATCCGACTGTACTTGGTTTAATTCTTGGGACCGGTTTTGGTGGCGGCTTTGTCTTAAATGGTAAAGTTCATTCAGGTCAAGTGGGAATGGCGGGAGAGCTTGGTCATTTACAACTAAATTATCATGCCTTGAAATTATTGGGATGGGATAAAGCCCCAATTTATCAATGCGGTTGTGGCAACAAAGCTTGTTTGGATAATTATCTGTCTGGTCGTGGTTTTGAAATGCTTTATCGAGATTTGAAAGGCAAAACATTATCTGCTCGTGAAATTATTGATTTGTTCTATCAAGGCAATGAAAGTGCGGTAGATTTTGTGAATCTTTTTGTTGAATTAGCGGCGATTTCTATTGGCAATATCATTACGGCATTTGATCCGCATATGATTGTGCTAGGTGGTGGATTATCTAATTTTGATTACCTTTATGAGGCTTTACCAAAAGCATTACCGCCTCACTTGATGCGGACAGCAAAAGTTCCGCCAATTAAAAAAGCGAAACACGGCGATTCTGGTGGTGTACGTGGTGCGGCCGCCTTATTCCTTTCAAAATAATCTTACTCTCGCCTATCCGATTGTTAGGATAGGCGATATAAGAACGCATTGTTATTCAACTAACATATCCTGAAGTACTTCATCATATTACGTCTTAGTCAATTCGCACGATGATAAAAAAGTATGGCTATTATTCACCGCACTTTTATGCGCTATACTACTCTTTCTTCAATAAGAAAATACCGTGATCAGATAAATTTACATAAGCTTGTTTTAAATCGGCATTAAAATCTTCTGGCTTACAATTCACCAATAAATCTTTTCCTGCCCAATTTGCGACAACTTCCCAATGATTACCCATATAAACCGCACTTTTAATCTCACAACGTTGTGCATCACTGCCCTCTGCAGCAAGATAAATTGCTTCTGGACGAATACCTACTAAGCATTCACCATCGGGTAAATTAAACTGTGCAGCGTCTTTTAAAGATACATTATAGCCATTAATATCCACCACGCTATTTTCTAATTTTCCATCGAAAATACTGGATTCACCCATAAAGTTTGCTAAGAACAAAGAATTTGGTCGGAGATAAAGCTCTTTCGCTGGCGCTTTTTGCATAATTTTACCTTTATGCATAACAATAACTTCATCAGATACAGCAAAAGCTTCTGTTTGGTCGTGTGTCACATAAAGCGAGGTAATGCCTAAACGTTGTTGCAATTCACGGATTTTTTCACGCATTGAACGACGTAAGTTTGCATCCAAATTACTTAATGGCTCATCAAACAATAGGACTTTTGGTTTCAATACCAAAGCACGAGCCAATGCAACACGTTGTTGTTGACCGCCAGAAATTTGATCTACAAAGCGGTCTTCAAAGCCTTCTAAGTCCACCAATTCTAAAGCTTCTTTTACACGTTGAGCACGTTCTTCTTTGCCAATGCCTTGCATTTTTAAGCCGTAGCCTACGTTATCGCCAATGCTCATATGCGGGAATAGTGCATAAGATTGGAAGACGATACAAATATCTCGATTCTGAATAGAAGATTTTGTTACATCTTCACCATCAATAAATATTTGACCAGATGTTGGATTTTCTAACCCCGCAACCAAACGCAATACAGTTGTTTTGCCGCAACCTGACGGCCCCAACAATGTCACCATCGTGCCACGTTTGATCGTTAAATCTAAATTATCAATGACGACTGCTTTACCAAATGCTTTGGTGATATTTTTTAATACTAAGAAATCATTATTACTCATAATATTTACCTACAACTTAACGAGTTAATTCATTTTTTTCGCTTTAGAACGAGAGATACGTGTATCACCTACAATCCAGTCGAAGAATAAAATAATTGCCATCATGACAACAATTAAGATTGAGCCGTACGCAATAGCAATACCGTATTCGCCATCTTCAACGCGATTTAGGATATAAGCTGTTGCAACCCGAGTATCTGCTGTCACTAAGAATATAATTGCGCTCACTGTCGTCATTGCACGAACGAAGCTGGTAACAAGCGCTGAAAGCAATGCTGGTTTTAATAATGGCAAGACGATATACCATAAGGTTTTCCACGAACTTCCTTTTAAAGAAAGCGATGCTTCATCAAGAGATTTATCAAGCTGCCCTAACCCTGCAATCGCTGCTCGCATACCAATTGGTAAATCACGCATAACCATTGAAATAATCACGATAATGCTGGTGCCCGTAATATAAAGCGGTGCATTGTTGAAGGCTAAAATGTAAGACACCCCAGCCACTGTACCCGGTACGGCAAAACAAAGCATGGTTAAGAACTCAAGGGATTTTTTACCTTGGAAATCTTTACGCACAACAATGTACGCAATTAATAATCCAAAGAATGCGGTTAATGGTGCGGCAATACCTGCATAGATTAAGGTATTGATCAGTGACGGCCACGCGCCATCGCTCAATCCTTGCCCGAATAACATGGCATAGTTTTTCAAGGTTAAAGTGTAATCTACGCCCCAGTTTACAGTGAAGCTTCCGTAGAAAATACTTCCGTAAAGCGCCATATTAAAGATTACCCAGAATCCAAGCATACCGATGATGGTATATTTCAAACCAGTTGGAAGATCTTGCACATCACCACGATAAGATTTACCTGAAACGGTGACATAAGAGCGGTTACCAATCCAAATGTATTGAATGATAAAAATCGCTAGAGAGAAAATTAATAATATTGAACCTAAGGTACTTGCTGATGCGTAATCTAATTGTGAACCCGCAATATAGAAATAAATCTGTGTTGCAATCACATCAAAGCTACCACCCAATACCAATGGGTTACTAAAATCTGCAAGCGATTGGATAAATACAATTAAAAATGAGTTCGCCAATGCTGGGCGTAACAATGGGAAAATGATGTTATAAAAAGTTTGATAGCGATTGGCTCGTAACGTATAAGAGGCCTCTTCAATAGACGGGTGTACCGATTTCAATGCGCCATCTAAAATCATAAAAGAAATAGGAGCAAATGCGAGAATTTGAGCAATTGCAATCCCATTAAAACCATACAACCAGTTATGATTGGTGAAACCAAAATTCGTACTTAAAAATTCGGTTACATAACCAGAACGGCCAAGCATTAAAGTTACCCCTAATCCCACAACAAATGGTGGCGTAACAATTGGCAAAATAGAGAAAATTTTTCCGATAAATGCCGTTCTACGAGCGATACGCGTAGTATAAAGCGCAAAGGCTAAACCAAATACAGTAGAAACGATGCCCACAAAGCCCGATAAGAAAAGAGAATTGGTAATTACGCGAACAATATAGCTCTGCGTTAAAATACGCATCACTTGTTGTGGCGCAAACGTATCACCGTCATAAAACATTGAAACGAAAATCGCCAATGTTGGATAAACGATAAAGAAGAAAATAAGCAAAATAATGCAAAGTAAAGAAGCGATAATAAACTTATCCCCTTGCATTACTTTAAGTTTGGCCAATGAAAGCGTCGCCAATGCTGTATATCCTACAAGCAACACGATCACAGAATAGCCCATACTAATTTTGTACAGCGTCGCACTGATAAACATAAACAGTACAGAAAGTGCGGTCAAAAATAGCTCTGTTTTTGCTTGAGTTTGCTGTGGCAATCTCAATAACGGCAAAGCACCATACACAATAACAGGCAGGAACCAAGCCCAAGTTAAATTGAAAGAAGCCCAGCCCATTGCATCTAAATATTCATCTGAAGTACTTTCAAACAAACCGTAATCAAGTGCATTGGAAGGCAGAAGCGCAAACGCTAACAAGGATAAAATAATCCAAAAATAAGCAGAATGCATTATGGAAAGTTTTTTTGCGTTCATACAACCTCGCATAAGGTAAAAAAACGAAGCGATATGCGACATATCACTTCGTTAGTGACATCATTATTTGGCTAATTTTACTTCATCAACCCATTTTGTGATTAAGCGTTTACGTAAATCAGTCGCACCGTATTTATCAAAATCATAGTTAATTAAATTAATAGATTTAAAATCTAACGCATAAGGCGATTGTTGTGCAGTGGTGTTCGTTAAAATGGAATACGCCTCACCTTTTTGCCAAGTTAATTCTTGCGCCTCTTTGGATAACGCCCAATCAACAAAAAGTTTCGCATTATCTAAATTACGCGCCCCTTTAATGACACTCACACCACCAATTTCATAGCCAGTACCTTCACAAGGTACAACTAATTCTACTGGCGCGCCTTTCGCTTTTTCTAAAGAATATTCATGTAAGAAACCAATGCCAATTGCCGTTTCTCCTCGCGCTGTATTACGTGTTGCCGTATTACCAGATTTGGTATATTGCGATACGTTTTTATTCAACTCTTTTAAAAATTTAAACGCCTCGTCTTCTCCCCAAAGTTGCATATAAGTGGCTAGCTGAGTGTAACCCGTACCAGAACTTTGTGGATCTGCGGCTTGAATTTCATTTTTGTAAATTGGGTTAGCTAAATCCTTCCAGCATTTTGGAATAGGTAAATTCAATTTTTTCAAACGTTCTGGATTCACGCCAAAACCTAACACGCCTAAATAAATCGCCGAAGAATAATTCCCTTTCATTTTGGCTGGATCACGGAATTTTTCTACGATCTGAGGAAGATTGGATGATTTATAAGGTTCTAATAACCCCATTTCCCCTGCTTGAGAATGAGGATCCATCGTTCCACCATACCAAACATCACCTTGTGGATTATCTTTCTCAGCATCAATTTTCGCTAGAATAGTACCTGTTCCACCACGAATAAAACTTGTTTTAACATCAAATTTTTTCTCAAATGCCATCGCTTCTTGCTCGCACATCGTATTTTGCGCACTGCAATAAATGACTAAGCGTCCTTTTGCAAAAGATGAATTACTTAACACTAATCCACTTAGCATCACACCAGACAAGGTTACTGCGATTTTTGATAGTTTCATCTGATTATAACTCCCTTATGAATGAAAATTTTGCAATCTCTTAGAGAGAAAACGAAATCACATTAAAAATACGAAAAAGTGCGGTCAAAAAATTCAGTTTTTTTACCGCACTTATTCACCGCTATTTCGCCAATTTAACTTCTTGTACCCATTTTTCAATTAAGGCTTTACGTTGTTCTGTTGCACCGTATTTTTCAAAGTCATAATTGATCAATTTAAGTTTATTTGGATCAAATGCAGTTGGTGATTGTTCTGCGGTCGTGTTAGTTAAGATTTGTAAAGAATCCCCTTGTTTCCAAGCTAATTCTTGGCCTTCTTTTGATAAAGCCCAATCGACAAATAATTTTGCATTATCAATATTACGCGCACCTTTTAAAATACTCACGCCACCTAACTCATAACCAGTTCCTTCACAAGGCACGACTAATTCTAACGGTGCACCGTTGCGTTTTTCTAATGCATAATCATGTAAGAAACCTACCCCAATTGTCGCTTCGCCACGCGCAGAGTTACGTGATGGCGTAATACCCGATTTGGTATATTGAGAAACGTTAGGATGCAAGGCTTTTAAGTATTCAAACGCCTCTTTTTCACCCCATAATTGGACAAAAGTTGCCAATGCTGTGTAAGCTGTCCCCGCACTTTGAGGGTCTGCAATTTGAACTTCGCCTTTTAAGCGTGGATCTGTTAGGTCTTTCCAACATTTCGGCACTTCTTTAATGCCTAATTTAGCCAAACGTTCAGTATTCACACCAAAACCTAAGATCCCCATATAAATTGAGGAAACATAGTGACCTTTCGTTTTCGCTGGATCACGGAAACGTTCTACGATTTCATCAATGTGTTTGGATTTATAAGGCTCAATTAAGCCTAATTCTGCAGCTTGAGCTTGAGGGTCAAAAGTACCACCGAACCAAACATCCGCTTGAGGGTTATTTTTTTCAGCTTCAACTTTGGCAAAAGTACTGCCTGAACCATTACGAATAAAGGATGTTTTCACATCATATTTTTCGCCAAACGCCTTCGTTGTTGCTTCGCATAGCGCATTCGTTGCACTACAATACACTACCAATCTACCCTTTGCACTAGCCGAACCAGAAATTGCTAAGCCAGCCGCTAAAAGTGTGGCAGAAACAGAAAGAGAAATCTTGTTGAACTTCATAATAAATACTCCTTATTGGATAAAAACATCAAAATCTTACGTTAAACCCCAAAATAATACCGTGATGAAGTTCACAGTTTTAGAAATTATCAGAAAAAAATAAACGTGAAATTCACCGCACTTTTACTTATAATTGCCGAAATTTCCCTTACATCAAAACACAATTATGTCAGATTCTTGTATCATCATCGCCATCACTGGCGCATCCGCATCAGGAAAAAGTTCTATCGCCTCTACCGTTCACAAAGAACTCTGTAATGAATTAGGCTGCCAGGAAATTGGAATTATTGCCGAAGACAGTTATTACAAAGATCAAAGCCATTTAGAAATGAGCGAACGCATAAAAACAAATTACGACCATCCGAGCTCAATGGATCGCGATTTGCTCATTCAACATTTAAAAGATTTAAAATCAGGCAAAACGGTTGATGTGCCTGTTTATAGCTATGTTGAGCATACTCGTACAGGTGAAACCACAACATTTACACCAAAACGTATTGTGATTTTAGAAGGGATTTTACTGCTTACTGATGAACGCGTTCGTCAACTTGCGGATATTTCCGTATTCGTGGACACACCATTAGACATTTGTTTTATTCGTCGTTTACAACGCGATATGGAAGAACGTGGTCGCTCCCTACAATCGGTTATTGATCAATATCGTGCAACCGTGCGCCCAATGTTCTTACAATTTATTGAGCCTTCTAAACAATATGCGGATATTGTCATTCCTCGCGGTGGTAAAAACCGTATTGCAATCAATATGTTAAAAGCTCAAATCCTTCATTTATTGAATCAAAAATAGGAAATCTTATGCGTCTTTGCGATACTGATATTGAACGCTATCTCGATGATGGCATTATTTCTTTAACGCCTCGTCCAAATAATGACAAAATCAACGGCGCGACAATTGATGTTCGCTTGGGTAATTCTTTCCGCGTATTTCGTGAGCATTCCGCGCCTTTCATTGATTTAAGCGGCCCGAAAGAAGAAGTATCCGCCCAGCTTGAATCTGTAATGAGCGATGAGATTATTATTCCAGACGGAGAAGCATTTTTCCTACATCCAGGTACTTTAGCGTTAGCAACCACACTTGAATCCGTGAAATTACCCGCCAATATTATCGGTTGGTTAGATGGTCGCTCTTCTTTAGCGCGTTTAGGCTTAATGGTACACGTCACGGCACACCGTATTGATCCAGGTTGGGAAGGAAAAATCGTGTTGGAATTTTATAATTCAGGGAAATTACCATTAGCATTACGCCCAAATATGGTGATTGGTGCATTAAGCTTTGAAATATTAAGTGGCGAAGCGAAACGACCATACAGTAGCCGCAAAGATGCAAAATATAAAAATCAACAAAGTGCGGTTGCGAGTCGTATTGACGAAGACAAGGAATAATCGATGAAAAAGTTCGCGCTTGGCGTAGGGATCGTCGCTTTGACGATCTTTTCTTTTTTGTATATCCAGCTTTATCGAGCACAAAGTTCCATCTCTGCACAACTAGCACAACAAAATATTGCGGTTCAATCAGTCAATCTATCTCTATTTCCACCCGCACTTTCTCTCGAGAAAGTTCAGTCTGAACAATTTTCTGTGCAAAAGATTGAAAGTCAATTCAACCTTTTGCCACTTTTTTACGGTAATATTAACCTTTCCTCACTTCAACTTAAACAGCTCAAATTAGGCAATAAAGCACAAAATCTAGCCGATATAAAAATGCATTTTTCAGCGCTTTCTTTAACGCAATTATTGGCAAAAAAAATAATTTTAAATGGTAATAATCAAATATCTATTAAGTTAGAAAAACCATTTTATGGGAAAAATAAAACCTTTGATTTTACTTTTACTAAAGCTAATATTGACCTCTCTAATGAAAAATCATCGCTCATTCAGTTTGTCAATGCCAAATTAAATAATCAATCACTTGGTTATATTGAAGCTCATGGTGATTTTAACAAGCCATTAAAACGGCTTGTTACCTATATCAAACCACAATGTGATAATAATTGTTTAGCTATAGTTAATTATCAGAGTGTGGGTGATCAAAGCATGATCAATTTTTCTGGTAAGGAGTTTCCTGTCAAGCCATTGCTTAGCTTATTGAGCTTTCCTGAATCCTTGAGTGGTTACACTGATTTTAAAATCAATTTAGGTTTTAAGAATTCTGAAATAACACAAGGAAAATTCAATTTTCAGGCAAAAAATGGCGAAATTATCGGTGTAAATTTATTAGATATTGTCTCACAATATTTCCCGATTAATTACAGCAATGATTTATTAGCGAATAAAGAATTAAATACGCCGTATGAACAATTTCAAATACAACTCTCACTGTTAAAAGATCAATTAAATGCTGAAAAATTTGAATTAAAAACCCCCACACTTTTGGGAAGTGGTACTGGTGTTGTCTCATTAAATCAAATGCAATGTGATATAAATCTTACAATACGTTCTACAAATAAAAATTATCAAAATCTTATCTTACCAATCCGATTCTTTGGGGATTGTTATTCACCTCAATATAAATTTAATTTTACAAGAGAATTTCGTCATCAACTCATAGACATCATAAAAGAGAAGCTACATTAATGTCACCACTAAATATAAGAAAAATTCAATCATGGCGAGTCCTATTAATGGCATTCGCAGGGTTTATTTTTAATACAACTGAATTCGTCCCTGTTGCAATGTTAAGTGATATAGCAACCAGTTTTGATATGCAAACTGCCGATACAGGACTAATGATGACAGTATATGCCTGGACAGTACTTATTGTATCTCTTCCAGCAATGCTTCTAACAGGTGAAATGGAGCGGAAAAATTTACTTACCAAGCTCTTTATTATTTTCATCATAGGGCATATTTTATCTGTTATAGCATGGAATTTCTGGATTCTACTTATTGCTCGGGTTTGTATTGCTATTGCCCATTCTGTCTTCTGGTCTATTACGGCTTCGCTTGTGATGCGAATCGCACCGAAAGATAAAAAGACACAAGCGCTAGGAATGCTTGCTATAGGAACATCCCTTGCAACAATTTTAGGGTTGCCTATTGGAAGAATTATAGGACAACTCGTAGGCTGGCGTGTTACTTTCGGAATTATTGCGCTTTTAGCATTCTTCGTTATGCTACTAATAATTCAACTCTTACCAAAACTACCAAGTAAAAACGCAGGTTCTATTGCAAGCTTACCAATACTTGCTAAGCGTCCGTTACTCATTGGGCTTTATATCGCCACAATGCTGATTGTTGCCGCACATTTTACGGCTTATACTTATATTGAGCCTTTTATGATTGAAATAGGCCATTTGGATCCAAATTTTGCAACTTTTGTACTTCTTATTTTTGGTATATCTGGCATTTTAGCTAGCCTTTTATTCAATCGATTACACCGTTTTGGCCCTACTAAATTTGTTGTTGTCGCAATGGCTTTGCAAAGCCTTTCTCTCTTACTATTACTCCTTTCAACAGAATATATCATCACAATGCTTGCTCTTTCTTTTCTTTGGGGAATTGGTGTTGGTTGTATTGGTCTTGCTTTACAAATACGCGTATTAAGACTTGCACCTGATGCAACAGATGTGGCTACGGCTATTTACTCTGGTATTTATAATGCAGGTATCGGTACTGGGGCATTATTTGGAAATCTTGTGGCAACCCATATAGGGCTAGACAAAATTGGCTATATTGGCGCAATGTTAGGATTATGTAGCCTTATTCTTTTTATTGGATCACATTTAAAATATCGTCATACATTTCTCTCTAAATAATTGAAGCCCTGAATATTCAACAAAAAATAACCGCACTTTAATTTCTCAAAGTGCGGTTAAATATTTCAAGATTTCAATTAGCCGTGATAACGCCCTACACCTAATTCATCTTCTTTACGTGTACGATTCATCACTTCTTGTGGAGACTGTGCAATACGTAACCCCATTTCATCTTCAGTACGCACCACTTCTCCACGTAGAGAATTGGTATAAACATCAGTGATTTTCACGTCCACAAATTTTCCAATCATTTCTGGAGAACCTTGGAAATTGACAATACGATTCGTTTCAGTACGTCCCGTTAATTCCATGATGTCTTTCTTCGATGGCCCTTCAACCAGCACACGTTGTTCTGTGCCAAGCATGCGACGGCTAAACTGTGCAGCTTGTTGATTAATACGCTCTTGTAACACATAAAGGCGCTGTTTCTTTTCATCTTCTGTTACATCATCTGGCATATCTGCAGCTGGCGTACCTGGTCGGGCTGAGTACACAAAACTGAAACTCATATCAAAGTTCACTTGTGCAATCAAATTCATAGTTTGCTCAAAATCTTCCGCAGTTTCACCAGGGAAACCAACAATAAAGTCAGAGCTGATTTGAATATCAGGACGTACAGCACGAAGTTTACGAATAATAGATTTATATTCTAATGCTGTATGACCACGTTTCATCATTGTTAATACACGATCAGAACCAGCTTGGACTGGAAGATGTAAGAAACTCACCAATTCAGGCGTATCACGATATACATCAATAATATCATCTGTAAATTCTATTGGATGACTGGTTGTAAAACGTAAACGGTCAATACCATCGATAGACGCTACAAGACGAAGCAACTCAGCAAAGCTACAAATTTGACCATCATGTGTCGGACCACGATAAGCATTCACGTTTTGTCCAAGTAGGTTAACCTCACGCACACCTTGATCCGCAAGCTGCGCAATTTCAAATAAGACATCATCCACAGGACGGCTGACTTCTTCACCGCGTGTATAAGGTACAACACAGAAAGTACAGTATTTATTACAGCCTTCCATAATCGAAACAAATGCCGTTGGACCTTCTGCGCGAGGTTCAGGTAAGCGGTCAAATTTCTCAATTTCAGGGAAACTTACATCTACAACAGAACTCTTACCACCACGAATTTGATTAATCATTTCAGGCAGGCGGTGCAAAGTTTGCGGACCAAAAATAATATCTACATAAGGCGCACGATGACGAATATGTTCACCTTCTTGAGAAGCCACACAGCCGCCTACGCCAATCACTAAATTTGGATTATTTTTCTTTAATTCTTTCCAACGACCAAGTTGGTGGAACACTTTTTCTTGTGCTTTTTCACGAATAGAGCAGGTATTCAATAATAATACGTCTGCTTCTTCAGGAATTTCGGTAAGTTCTAATCCATGAGTACTTAATAAAAGATCTGCCATTTTAGATGAATCGTATTCATTCATCTGGCAGCCCCAAGTTTTAATATGTAATTTTTGAGTCATTTTCTACAATATCGTCAGGTGTTATAAATAATTAGTCGAATAAAACGGTCGGCTATTTTACAGGCTTGCAATAATTCTGGCTAGTAAATATTCGGTGAAAAAAATATCAAAAATAAACCGCACTTTTGTGACATGCCAAAAGTGCGGTTTAATTCAGCGCAATTTTTAATTACTTCACCAATCCGCCACTGGCTTGTAAATCAGCATGATAAGAAGAGCGAACAAATGGCCCACAAGCCGCATGTTCAAAGCCCATTTCATTGGCTTTTTCACGGAATTCATCAAATTCAGCTGGCGGTACATAACGGGCCACTGGCAAATGATGGCGGCTAGGTTGAAGATATTGCCCCAACGTGAGCATTGTCACACCGTTATCACGTAAATCTTGCATGACTTGTAAAATTTCCTCGTTGGTTTCTCCTAATCCCACCATTAAACCAGATTTAGTTGGGATATTCGGGAACATTTCTTTAAATTCACGCAATAATTTAAGTGACCATTCGTAATCTGCTCCAGGACGAATCTCTTTATATAGGCGCGGGACGTTTTCTAAATTATGGTTAAAGACATCTGGCGGATTATCTTTTAATTTTTCCAATGCCTGTGTAATGCGACCACGGAAATCAGGCACTAAAATTTCAATCTTAATGTTAGGATTAAGTTCGCGCACCGCTTTTACACATTCTGCAAAATGACCTGCACCACGATCAGGCAAATCATCGCGATCCACCGATGTAATCACCACATATTTAAGTTTCATATCTTGGATAGTTTCAGCTAATTTTTGTGGCTCTTCAGGATCTGGCGGTAATGGTTTCCCATGCGCAACATCACAGAACGGACAACGGCGCGTGCAAATTGCGCCTAAAATCATAAAAGTTGCTGTTCCATGATTAAAACATTCGTGTAAATTTGGACAAGATGCTTCTTCACACACGGAATGTAAACCATGACGACGCATTCCATTTTTGATGCTTTCAATTTTAAGTGAATTTGCTGGAAGTTTAATTTTCATCCATTCTGGCTTTTTTAATAGCTCTTGGTTTGGATCAATATTTTTAACTGGAATAATCGACGTTTTTGCCGCATCGCGATATTTTACACCGCGTTCCATTTTGAAAGGCGTTGACATAAGCGTTCCTAAATAAAAATGCCCAAACCGGGCATTTTTGATCATTAAATATTACAAATTTGTTACATTATAGCCTAAAAGCTCAGCAAAGTGTTTAATTAATTTTGGTGAAACCTTATCGCAATTAGCTTCATCCTGATTAACAAAATCTGCCAATTGACACATTTCAAGACCAGCATAGCCGCATGGATTAATATAATGAAATGGATTCAGATCCATATTGATATTCAATGCTAACCCGTGAAAAGAGCAACCACGACGAATACGCAGTCCAAGAGAACAAATCTTTTTTCCATCCACATACACGCCTGGTGCATCAGGTTTTGGATAACTTTCAATGCTATATTCAGCTAAAGTTTTTACCACCGTTTGTTCAAGTGCGGTAACTAATTGACGTACATTTAAATTCTCATGACGCCTAATATCAATGAGCACATACATCACTTGCTGACCGGGTGCATGATAGGTTATCTGCCCACCACGATCGGACTGCACCACAGGTATTTCACTACGTTGTAAAAGATGTTCAGGTTTACCTGCTTGCCCTTGAGTAAATACAGGGGGATGTTGCACCAACCAAATTTCGTCTTGCGTTTCCACGGTGCGGCTATCTGTAAAATTCTGCATTTTATGCCAAATTTCTTGATAATCTTGCAACCCTAACTGACGAACGATAAGGGAATTATTCATGCTAGATAACCATTTTTACGCCTTCAACTTTAGCAAGTTCTTTATAAAGTGTTTCTACCTGCTCAAAGTTTTCAGCAATAATGTCGATTGAAACCGAATTATAGGTACCTTTACTACTCCGTTTTTCCTTAGGAATATAATCGCCTTTAACATATTTTTGGACGACCTGAATTAGATCTTGCGCTAACCCCTCGCGATTAATTCCAGCAACTTTAAATGTCATTTTTGCTGGAAATTCCATTAATTCTTTAAGTTTTGCGTAATCGTTTTCTGTTGTCATATCATTTCCCAATAATAAAAATGATGTGTGGATGGTACACTACCCACACATTACGAATGCCTCAGTTAAAAATGAAAAAAGTGCGGTAAGTTTCTGGCATATTTTATGCAAATAAGCCTTTTACAGTGAGCACGAGCCAATCCCAAGCTTTTCCGAAAATACTAGCTTCGCCCACTTCATCCATCACTTGTAAGTTTACCGCTGCAATATCTTTACCTTCTAATTGATAAATGACTTTACCAACGACTTGTCCTTTTGCTAAAGGCGCTTGTAAGTTTTTACTTTCTAACTCATATCGAGCTTTAAGCTCATTTTGTTTACCTTTCGGAACAGTGATAAAACTATCTTGTAAGGTTCCTAATTTCACACTACCTTTATTACCATAATAAACAGGTTGTTCTGAAACTTCTTTGCCTGCCTCTAAAGTTTTAAATGTTTCGAAATTAGCAAAGCCCCATTGTAAAAGTTTTTTACTTTCTACTTCACGACCTTTGTAAGTTGGAACACCCATTACTACAGAAATTAAACGCATATTGTTTGGTGTAGTCGCTGAGGCAACTAAGTTATATCCTGCTTGGCTAGTATGGCCTGTTTTCATTCCATCAACATTGATGGTTTTATCCCATAATAGGCCATTACGGTTAGGTTGTTTGATTTTATTAAATGTAAAATCTTTTTCTGAGTAAATTTTATATTCTTCAGGTAAATCACGAATAATATGTGCTCCAATAAGCGCCATATCACGAGCAGAAGAATATTGATTAGGATCGTCTAAACCATGCGGCGTAGTGAAATTTGTATTTTTCAAACCAAATTGTTGAACATATTTGTTCATTGTTTCTACAAAGTTCGGTACATTGCCAGAAATATGTTCAGCCAATGCCACTGTTGCATCATTACCGGATACAACAATCACACCACGATTCAAATCTGCTACAGATACTTGTGTATTTAAATCTAAAAACATTTTTGATGAGTCAGGGAAATTACGCCCCCACGCACTCTGACCAATAGTTACCATATCGGTATTGTGAATTTTACCCTGTTTTAAAGCGCTCCCTACCACATAACTTGTCATCATTTTTGTTAATGATGCAGGATATTGACGCTGATCCGGATTAAGTGCGGTTAGAATCGCACCTGAATTATAATCCATCAATACATAAGTTTGCGCTGTAATCTGTGGTGGTGTTATGCCATATTGGATATCTTCTGCAGAAGCAGAAAAAGTTACACTTGCCACTAATCCTGATAAAATTAAAATTCTTGTTGTTTTCGTTAACATAATGCATTCCTACAATAACTTAGTTTTTATATGTATAAACAATTAATGGCTTATTGCTCACCATTTTTTGTAATTGGCTTCTAACCTGAGTCAGTTGTTCCTTATTATCAAAAGGTCCAATATGAATTTCATACTTACTTCCAGCACGATTGACTTCAGTTTTCACATTTTCCAAAGATAATTGTGTGATCAACTTATCAGCCTGACTACGTGAAGTTAGCTCAAGCATTTTTAATCTATAACTATCTTTTTCAGAGATATTTTTTGCGGCTGTCTGGCTGACTAATATATTTTTATTTAATCTCAAACGTTCTGCAGCCTCTTTTGTTTTAGCATGCATTGCTAAAGTTTTGGTTGCAGCCCCTGACAATTGTCCATTTTTCGCTACATGTAAAGCCTCAATTCTTACTTGTCCTGTTCCTTGAGCAATTAACCCTAATTCCTTAGCCGCCGCATGAGAAAGATCAATTAAACGTTTATCACTAAAAGGTCCTCGATCATTAATACGTACAATCACTTTTCGATTATTATGTAAATTCGTCACCAAGGCATAAGAATTGATTGGAAGCGTTTTATGTGCTGCAGTAAATAGAGATGAATTATAAATATCTCCGCTTGCAGTTTTGTTTCCGTTAAACTTTAAATGATAATAACTGGCTAAGCCCTCTTTACTGTAATTTTTTGCTTCATCAGCATCTTTTGTTGTATATATTTTTCCTTTCACAGAATACGTATTGGGAGCGGGAACAGTCGTCGCAATAGATAATTTATCGCCTTGAATACCATACATTTTCTGAGGATCCGCTTGTGATGGGAAAGTCGTCACTAATACAAAAAATGCAAGTGCGGTTAAATTTAATAACATTTTTAATTTCATACGTCTCTCATTCTTTTATTTCATATTTATATAAGAAAAGCAAAAATGAAATTAGTTCCCTTTCATAAATTTGCTCTTATGTGTGTGAATTGACATAAGCAATCCAAAACTTGCCATAATCGCGACATATGACGTCCCGCCATAACTAAATAATGGCAAGGGGACACCTACCACAGGCAAAATACCACTTACCATTCCAATATTCACAAACACATATACAAAGAAAATTAGCGTCGTTGCGCCCGCTAAAATACGACCAAAAGAAGTTTGCGCATTTACAGCAATCATTAAACCTCTCACTATAATAAACATATAGATTACCATTAAAATGAGGAAACCGATCATCCCATGTTCTTCACCCATTACCGCAAAAATAAAATCGGTATGAGGCTCTGGTAGAAACTCAAGTTGAGATTGCGTTCCTTGCATCCAGCCTTTTCCCCAAAGCCCTCCTGAACCAATCGCAATTTTTGATTGTAAAATATGATAGCCTGCTCCTAAGGGATCTTTTTCTGGATCAAGCAATGTCAGAACTCGCGTTCGTTGATAATCATGCATCAAATAAAGCCACATAATTGGTATAAATCCCGCCAATCCAACAACTGCAGCTAAAATTATCCACCAACTCATCCCAGCTAAAAATACTACAAATAAACCTGAGGCGCTCACTAATATTGAAGTCCCCAGATCAGGTTGAATCGCGACCAACAATGTTGGTACCATAATCATCGCTATCGCTATAAATGTTTCACTTAATTTAGGAGGAATCGGACGATTTCCTAAATAAACGGCAACCATTAAAGGCACTGCAAGCTTCACAATTTCAGAGGGTTGGAAACGAATAAAACCAAGATCGAGCCAACGTTGAGCTCCTTTACTTGTCGTACCAATCGCATCCACTAAAACTAACATTGCAAATCCAATTAGATATAAATATGGCGCAATACGTTGATAAAACTTAGGTGGAAATTGCGCGATAATCAGCATGACCATAAATCCAAGCATCACCTGTATAATACGGTTTTGGAACATGGTTTCACTCGCACCAGTAGCGCTATAAAGCACAAGCATGCCATAGGCTGTTATTGCAACTAAGCCAATAAAAAGCCAAAAATCAATATGCAAACGTTGCCATGCGCGCAACCAGAAAGGGATTTTATCTTCCATTTATCTGCTCGCCCTCTTGTGGTAAATCTTCTTTTTGCTGAATATTTGCATTATATTTTTCAACTTGTGGTAAACGCTGATTTAAATAGTAATCCATCACTTTACGCGCTAACGGTGCGGCATTACTTGAACCACCACCCGCATTCTCTAAAATAACTGTCACAACCAATCTAGGGTTTTCATAAGGTGCATATGCGGTAAACCATGCGTGATCGTGCAATTCTTTTTTCAATCCAGCCGCATTGTATTTTTCATTTTCTTTGAGACTAAAAACTTGTGCCGTACCAGACTTACCCGCAACTCTATAATTAGCACCGGCAAATGCCTTTCGTCCAGTGCCTGCAGCAGAATTAACAACATTATACATTCCACGTTTTGCTGCATCCCAATAATTTTGTTTTGGCTCACTAATATCAGGATAAATCAATGGATCTTTATAAGGTGATAATTCCGCACCTTCAATAGCTTTCATTAAATGTGGTGTATTTACTTTACCGTTATTTACTAATATTGCTGTTGCTTTTGCTACTTGTAACGGCGTAGCAGTCCAATAACCTTGCCCAATACCAACTGAAATCGTATCACCCAATACCCAAGGACGTTTATATCGTTTTTGTTTCCATTCACGACTTGGCATATTGGCAGCCGCTTCTTCCTGAATTTCAATTCCTGTTGGCATGCCGAAACCAAAGCGTTTCATCCATTCCGAAAGACGGTCTATCCCCATATTATGAGCAACTTGATAAAAATAAGTATCGGATGATTCTGTAATCGCCTTATTTAAATCCGTATATCCATGACCTGATTTTTTCCAATCGCGAAAACGTTTTGAGGTATTCGGTAAAATCCAATAGCCTGGGTCAAAAATGGTTGTATTTTGCGTAATCACATTTTCAGTTTGTGCGGCTACGGAAATAAAAGGTTTCACTGTAGAAGCGGGAGGATATACCCCCTGTGTAGCCCGGCTATACAATGGACGGGCTGGATCATTTAATAAACGTTTATAATCTTCAGATGAAATGCCATCCACAAAAAGATTATTATCATAACTCGGTGTCGAGACCATTGCTAACACGCCACTATCTTTTGGATCTAGAACAATAATTGCACCTTTTTGCCCAGATAAAAGCTCCGTAATATAGCGTTGTAATTCTAAATCAATGGTGAGATGAATACTTTTTCCTGCTATAGCAGGTTGTTCTCGTAATTTACGAATTACCTTTCCACGGTTATTAATTTCAACCTCTTCAAATCCCGTTACACCATGTAAACTATCTTCATAATAACGCTCAATACCTAATTTTCCCATATCACTCGTTCCCGAGTAATTAGCAAATTTTTCCTCTTTTTTCAGGCGCTCTACATCTTTATCATTAATTTTTCCCACATAACCTAAAATATGCGTCATAATCTCGCCATATAAGTAATAGCGTTTGAAATAAGGACGTACATCTAAACTCGGATATTGATAGCCACTCACCGCAAAACGTGCGATTTGTTCTTCTGTTAAATTCGGTTTCAATAAAATAGGCGTGTAACGCGTTCCGCGGCGACGTTCCTTTTTAAAATTTTCAATATCGTTATCCGTCAATCCCACAATGTAGCGTAATTCATCTAAAGTGCGGTCTAAATTTTCAGTTTTTTCTGGCACAATGTATAAACCAAAAAAAGTAAGATTTTCGGCTAATAATTTGCCGTAACGATCATAGATCAAGCCACGTGTTGGAGGTAAAGGTAATAATTTAATTCGGTTACCATTAGAACGCGTTTGGTAAGTATCGAAATTAACAATCTGTAGCTGATAAATATTAGTGAATAACACCCCTGTTAGTAGCAAAATCCCCAAAAAAGCCACTAAGGTTCGGCGTGCAAAAAGGTTACGCTCCGCTTTTTTATCGCGGAACGGCTCATGAGTTGGCGTATTGAAGAATCTTTTTAAATTCATCTGACTAAAAATGAGGATTTACTATTCTCGGTGATAAGGATGATTAGTCGTGAGCGACCACGCACGATACAAACTTTCAGCCACCACAACACGAACAAGTGGGTGAGGTAATGTCAAGGGTGAAAGCGACCAGCTTTGCTCTGCAGCAGCTTTACATTCAGGTGAAAGTCCCTCTGGACCACCAATCAACAAACATACATCACGACCATCATTTTTCCACGCTTCTAGTTGCTCGGCTAACTGCGGGGTGGTCCAAGGTTTACCTGGAATATCTAACGTCACAACTTTGCCTTTTCCACAGGCCGCTAACATCGCTTTACCTTCTTGTTCTAAAATACGTTTAATATCAGCATTCTTTCCACGCTTGCCCGCTGGGATTTCAATCAGTTCAAAAGGCATATCTTTTGGGAAACGGCGTTGATATTCCTCAAAACCCGTTGTAACCCAAGAAGGCATTTTTGTTCCAACAGCAATTAACGTGATTTTCACAAGTCATCCTTATCTAAAAGTGCGGTTATTTTACACCGCACTTTACTAAAGTTTACGCCCAAAGTTTCTCTAATTGATACATTTCACGCGCATCACGTTGCATGATATGTACGATTGCTTGACCAAGATCCACCACAATCCAATCTGCAGTATTTTTACCCTCTTCACCAAAAGTTTCAAAACCTGCTTTTTTACATTCTGTAATTAAATTATCTGCCATTGCAGAAACTTGGCGGCTCGATGTACCCGTGCAAATAATCATATTATCCGTAATCGAGGATTTTCCACGTACATCAAAATGTACAATATCTGTTCCCTTTAAGCCATCTAAGGTTTTCATCAAAAATTCAACTAACGCCATTTTGTTCTCGCTTCGAAATAAAAGTGTGAGATTCTATCATTGAATACCCTCTCGCGCAAAATCCACGCAAAAAATAAGCGCGAAATTAACCGCGCTTTTGTTTGTATAAATTGAACTTATTTTGACTATGCTACCCACAATAGCACTGCTAATAACTGCGGCGACATTATCCGCAAGAACATCACCAATGGATACACAGTGGCATAAGAAAGTGCTGCTGCACCGTTATCTTCTTTAATTTCATTAGCAAATGCTAAAGCTGGAGGATCTGTCATGGAACCTGCAAGTAAACCACAGATTGTAAGGTAATTCAGTTTGCCATATAGACGAGCCAAAATACCGGTAATCATTAATGGAATAAAGGTGATAAAAATACCGTATCCCATCCATTCAAGGCCTGAACCATTCAATAAGGTGTCAAAGAAACTTCCGCCTGATTTTAAACCTACCACAGCCAAGAAAAGAACAATCCCTATTTCGCGCAATGCCAAGTTAGCACTAGGTGGCATAAACCAGTAAAGTTTACCAATCGTGCCAATTCTCGCTAAGATCAACGCAACCACCAATGGCCCACCAGCAAGTCCTAATTTTAACGCGACAGGGAAACCGGGAATATAGAATGGAATCGAACCAACGAGTACCCCTAAACCAATACCGATAAACACAGGTAACATTTGCACTTGAAGCAATTTTTGTTGTGCATTGCCAATTACGGAAATAGCTTTGTTTAGCACATCGGTATGCCCTACCATATGAAGTACGTCACCAAATTGCAAGGTTGTATTCGCTGTTGGCACTAATTCAATACCCGCTCGATTCAAGCGAGAAATCACTACGCCATATTTTTGATGAATCCCCAAAGTGCGGATCTTTTTACCTAAGACTTTTTCATTAGTAACCACTACGCGTTCGGCGCGAATCTCTCCACTATAAGAGGATGTCGGTGCATCTACCTCATGACCAATAATCAAGCGCATTTTTGAAAGCGCAACATCATCGCCGACTAATTGCAAAATATCATTGGTACGAATTTCTGTGCTAGCCTTTGGAACAATTTCCATGTCCTCACGTTTTAGGCGAGAGCAAACCACTTCCTCATCACTAAACCCAGGCACTTCAATCAGGGTTAAACCATCTAAATTTTGGTTCGTTACTTTCACAGAAATGCTATGCAAACTTTCTTTTTCTTGACCGCTCTCTGCATTAAAACGAGCGGCTTCATCGTCCACTCTGACTTTAAAAAATAAGCGGATTAACCACATTGCAAGTAAAATACCACAAATCCCGAATGGATAAGCCATCGCATAAGACATCCCCATTGTCACTGTAGTTTGTTGCACGCCAAGTTCAGTCAAAATTTGCTGACCTGCACCAAGGGCTGGCGTGTTAGTTACTGCCCCTGCGTAAATACCAAGTGCAATATCTAACGGAACATCAGCAACCTTATGCACGATCACAGCAGCAACAGAACCGAGCACAACGATTAAAATGGCAAAAGCATTGAGTTTTAAACCTGATTTTCTTAAAGATGCAAAAAAGCCAGGCCCAACTTGAATCCCAATCGTATAAACGAACAGGATCAAGCCAAATTCCTGCACAAAATGCAACGTACGTGCATCTAATTGCAAGCCATATTGATTAGTGAAATGAGCCACAATGATGCCGCCAAACAGCACACCACCGATACCAAGCCCAACCCCACGGATCTTCCAATGCCCGATCCATAAACCAATTACGGCAACAAGGGCAAGAAGGCTAATCGTGATTGCAATATCACTCATATTGACCCCTTAAAAATGAAATTTAACTCCTTCGGATTATATCCAAGTTGTTTTTTGAAAACCTTAACCAAACTCAAAAAATGCTACGTTCGTCACATTTTTTCTTGCGAAATTGAGCATAGACTCTACAATACCGAAAATTTTTGACCCTTTTACAAAAAGTGCGGTTATTTTTCACCGCACTTTTATCTCGGATGGAATATTTATGGATTACGGCCAAGAAGCCATTACTTCTCTTATTTGGATTTTGCAAACGCTAGCCATCACCTCTGTCGTCTTTAGTTTTGGCATTTTTCTTTTGGTGCGTTTTACCCAATGGGGAAAACAATTTTGGATGTTTGCAGGTGGCTATCTTTCACCTAAACGCAGCATCAAACCTATCCTATTCTTTCTGCTTATCGTTGCGATGACATTACTCAGTGTGCGTATCAGCCTTGTACATTCTGAGTGGTACAAAAATATGTACACATCATTGCAAGAATTTAATGAACATGTATTTTGGCAACAAATGGGCTTGTTCTGCGTCATTGCCGCAAGTTCTGTTTCAGCAGCATTAGTAAGCTATTATTTAGAGCAACGTTTCGTCATCAACTGGATTGAGTGGCTTAACGAACAGCTTGTTGATAAATGGATGGCACACCGAGCCTATTACAAAACACAGTATTTATCAGAAAATCTAGATAACCCCGATCAACGTATTCAACAAGATGTCCAATCTTATGTAAAAACCACGCTTTCTTTAAGCACCGGAGTGATTGATGCGGTCACTTCGATGATCTCTTACACAATTTTGTTATGGGGATTAGCGGGTCCTATGATGGTACTTGGCGTGGAAATTCCACACATGATGGTGTTCTTAGTGTTTGGCTATGTCATTTTCACTACCCTCATCGCATTTTGGCTCGGTCGTCCATTAATATCATTGAATTTTATTAATGAACGCCTAAACGCAAACTACCGTTATTCTTTAATTCGCATAAAAGAATATGCCGAAAGCATTGCTTTTTATGCAGGTGAAAAGGTAGAAAAAAATCAGCTTTATCAACAATTCAATTCTGTCATCCATAACATGTGGGTAATCGTATTTAGAACACTAAAATTTTCAGGATTTAACTTAGTTGTAAGTCAAGTTTCTGTTGTTTTTCCGTTGTTAATTCAAGTTGGACGTTACTTTGAAAAACAAATAAAACTCGGTGACTTAATGCAAACTTTACAAGTATTTGGAAAATTGCACAGCAATCTTTCATTTTTCCGTAATACTTACGATAGTTTTGCTGGGTATAAAGCGACACTCGATCGTTTAACTGGTTTCAGCTATGCCATTGAAATGGTTAATCATGAATCGCAGACACAAATACACAATCACCCTACAGATGTGATTTTCAAAAACTTAAGTGTTAAAAATCCATTAGGTCACACTCTGGTAGAAAATCTCAATATTACACTACCGCAAGGAACGAGTTTACTCATTCAAGGAAAATCTGGTGCAGGAAAAACGACACTTTTACGAACAATTGCTGGACTTTGGAGCTACGCAGAAGGTGAAGTGATTTGCCCAACAAACAGTCAACTTTTCTTATCGCAAAAACCCTATGTGCCACAAGGAAATTTGATTTCAGCATTAACTTATCCCAATAAGCCAGACAATATTTCACATACGCAAGCGGTAGAAATATTAAATAAAGTGCAACTAGGACATCTGGCTGAACAATTAGAAAAAGAACAAGACTGGACGCGTATTCTTTCGCTTGGTGAGCAACAGCGTTTAGCATTTGCTCGTTTGATTCTACACAAACCTGCCGTAGCCTTCTTAGATGAAGCCACAGCAAGCATGGATGAAGGTTTAGAATTTGCGATGTATCAACTATTAAAAAAAGAGCTACCAAAAACCACGCTAATCAGTGTTGGCCACCGTTCAACGCTAAAAGCTTTACATCAGCAACAACTGACTCTACAAGATAAAGGCCAGTGGCAACTAACGTAAAAAACACGAAAAACAACTGTAATTTCAACACATTTTTTGGTACATTTAGCACAATTTTTTTGCGTGCTTGGCGATGAGATAATTTCACTTTTTCAGCCAAGCAAAATTAACTCTGATTTTAGAATAGGATAATTATGTTATTTAAAAAAATTCGTGGACTTTTCTCAAATGATCTTTCTATCGACTTAGGTACTGCAAACACATTAATTTATGTGAAAGGTCAAGGTATTGTCTTAGATGAGCCTTCGGTTGTTGCCATTCGACAAGATCGCGTTGGTTCACTAAAAAGCATCGCGGCTGTAGGTAAAGAAGCAAAATTAATGCTTGGACGTACACCAAAAAGCATCGCTGCCATTCGCCCAATGAAAGATGGTGTAATCGCAGACTTCTTTGTTACAGAAAAAATGTTGCAATACTTTATCAAACAAGTTCACAGCGGTAATTTTATGCGTCCAAGCCCTCGTGTACTTGTCTGTGTACCTGCTGGTGCAACACAAGTAGAACGTCGTGCAATTAAAGAATCCGCAATCGGTGCTGGTGCGCGTGAAGTATATTTAATTGAAGAACCAATGGCAGCAGCAATCGGCGCTAAATTACCTGTTTCTACTGCAGTTGGTTCTATGGTAATTGATATCGGTGGCGGTACAACTGAAGTTGCTGTTATTTCCTTAAACGGTATCGTATATTCTTCTTCAGTTCGTATCGGTGGTGACCGTTTTGATGAGGCAATTATTTCTTATGTTCGCCGCACTTTTGGTTCTGTTATCGGTGAACCTACTGCTGAACGCATTAAACAAGAAATTGGTACAGCCTACATTCAAGAAGATGATGAAATTAAAGAAATGGAAGTGCATGGTCATAATCTTGCTGAAGGTGCGCCTCGTTCATTCACCTTAACCTCACGTGATGTGTTAGAAGCTATTCAACAGCCCTTAAATGGTATTGTTGCAGCTGTTCGAACCGCACTTGAAGAATGTCAGCCAGAACATGCTGCAGACATTTTTGAGCGTGGTATGGTATTAACTGGTGGTGGTGCACTACTACGCAATATCGATATTCTCCTTTCTAAAGAATCGGGAGTGCCAGTCATCATTGCTGAAGATCCATTAACCTGTGTTGCTCGCGGTGGTGGTGAAGCGTTAGAAATGATCGATATGCACGGTGGCGACATTTTTAGTGACGAAATTTAATGTAGAACAAAAATAAAAAGTGCGGTTAAAATGACCGCACTTTTCCTTTTAATCTTTTTATCTCAACGTAGGACGCTTAATGAAGCCTATTTTCGGTAAAGCCCCCCCGCTTGGCATTCGATTATTATTAGCTGTAGCCGCTTCCCTTTCTTTAATCTTGGCTGATGGTCAAACTAATTCCATGACTAAAGCTCGTAGTGCCATGGAAACTGCAGTGGGTGGACTCTATTATCTTGCCAATAGCCCTCGTACAGTATTAGATGGGGTATCAGATAATTTAGTGGATACCAATAAATTACAAATCGAAAATAAAGTATTACGCGAACAATTGCGTGAAAAAAATGCCGATTTACTCTTACTAGATCAACTCAAAGTCGAGAATCAGCGTTTACGTTTATTATTAAATTCCCCTTTACGCACCGATGAATACAAAAAGATTGCTGAAATTTTAACTGCAGAAACAGATATTTATCGTCAACAAATTGTTATTAACCAAGGCGAAAAAGACGGTGCTTATGTAGGTCAGCCTGTAATTGATGAAAAAGGCGTTATTGGTCAAATTATTTCGGTGGGCGAGAACACCAGCCGAGTACTACTCTTAACTGATGTCACTCATTCTATTCCAGTACAAGTTCTACGTAACGATGTTCGTGTCATTGCGAGTGGTACAGGGCATACCGATGAGCTAACTCTTGATAATGTACCTCGTTCTGTGGATATTGAAAAAGGCGACTTACTTGTAACGTCTGGTCTTGGTGGTCGTTTCCTTGAAGGCTATCCAGTAGCGGTTGTACAAAGCGTTTCACGCGATGGTTCCAATTACTTTGCGACAGTCAAAGCTAAACCTCTCGCCGCCCTTGAACGCTTGCGCTATGTACTACTGCTTTGGCCAAGCAATTTAGATATGTCTAAAGTAAAATCTATGTCTCCAGAAGAAGTGCGTAATTTAGTGCAAAAACGTTTAGAAAGCCAAGCGAATGAAGCTGATTACAAAGTAAAAAAAGCCCCGTTAACAGACGATAATCTTCAGGAAAATAAGGATAAATCAACGGTTGAACCTGAAATTCCAACCGATGTACCGCAAAATGAAGAAGCTGTACCGTCAGAACAACAAGAACATAGGGAAGAAGACTAATGCAAACTCGCTTTATTTTACAATGGCTCACTATTTTTAGTTTCTTTGTGGTGTCATTAGTGCTAGAACTCGCACCCTGGCCACTTGGTTTTCAAGCATTTAAGCCTGCTTGGTTAGTTCTCGTTTTACTTTACTGGGTTCTAGCTATTCCAAATAAAGTCAGTATTGGATGGACATTTTTGTTAGGGCTTGTATGGGATTTAATCCTAGGTTCCACATTAGGCATTCATGCTTTAGTCCTTTCTGTGACAATTTATTTTGTGGCAAAAAACTATCTGGTACTCAGAAATTTATCACTTTGGTTTCAAAGTCTTTTAGTGATTGCGTTTGTGTTTATTGTCAGATTAGCTATTTTCTTAGTCGAATTCTCCCTACATACCGCATTTTTTAACTGGCAAGAAATTTTTGGGGCTTTAGCATCGGGAATACTATGGCCATGGGTATTTTTATTAATGCGTAAAATGCGCCGAAAAGTTAAATTACATTAAAAAAGAGAGATAAATATCTCTCTTTTTTTATGACTTACGAGTATCTAAAAAACTAATTCAACTGCTTATTAGAATCCATCAAAGAATCACATTCCCAGCCGATATACTCTCCCGCAAATTGTCCAGCCAGTTTTTCAAACCGTTCTACTTGTTCAAAAATTTCACCATTATCTAATGAAATTTCTTGCTCTAATTTCACCAAGAAATAAGGCTCATCATCTTCATTAAACTGAATCGCTTGCGCAGAATATTGTAATGTCGTGAAAGAATAATCCCCTAAACTAAGCTCATCCATAAAAGGGAACATTTTCTCTTCTTCATCAAAATGAAAACTATGCTCCACCAGATACGTATCACTTAAATCACGACCTTTATTTTTCAATAAATCAAGCAACTCTTCCGTTGCATTTAACTTAATCTCTAATGGTGAAGCGAGCAAAAAGTCAAAATAAGTATCCCAACTTAAATCCTTTTGCACATTAATATCTTTAACAAAATCAATTTGTTGTAAAGTTTCTACAATAAGATTTTCATGCTCACAGTAAAAATGCATTTTCGCTTGAGAATTACAAATAAAATGTCCCGCAAAAAATACATTCGGAAGTGCGGTTAATTGTGCCAGAATTTTAAATACACGATTAATTAACTTATCGTATTCAACTTCTGAAGGCAAACCGGTTTCATCATCTGCCTTATAAGCGATAGTGAATTGCACTATTTTATCGAGATCTTTACCGTGATATTTTTCAACATCTTCAATATTTGCGGTAAACACGGCGGGCATACCATTCACGGTAGAACGATAATTCTGCCAATTAGCCATATCCATTTCGCTTTCCTATTTAAATTCAGCCCAAATCGGTGCGTGATCAGAAGGTTTTTCCATTGCTCGAATATCTAGTGCAATGCCCACATCGACACAGCGTTCAGCCAATTTTTGGCTTACTAAAATATGATCAATTCGTAAACCTCGATTATCATCAAACCCTTTAGAACGGTAATCAAACCACGAGAATTTATCATTTGCTGTTGGGTTCAGCTTACGGAAACTGTCTTCTAATCCGTAATCATACAAACGTTGATACCACGCTCTTTCTTCTGGTAAGAAAGAACATTTACCCGTGCGTAACCAACGTTTACGATTTTCATCTCCGATACCAATATCTAAATCACTTGGGCTAATATTCATATCGCCCATAATTAAAATAGGATTCGATTTGTCGTGTTCTTTTTCTAAATACTGTTGAAGATCTGCATAAAATTTCTCTTTAGCTGGAAATTTAGTCTCGTGCACACGGCTCTCCCCCTGAGGAAAATAGCCATTAATGACAGTCAACAAACCAAAATCAGTTTCAAGATCAGCCATAATAATGCGTTTCTGCGCATCTTCATTGTCTGTTGAAAAACCACGACGAACCGCTTTAGGTTCTTGTTTAGTCAATAATGCTACGCCATAGTGACCTTTCTGCCCGTGATGAAATACGTGATAACCTAAGTTTTCTGTAATTTCATAAGGAAAAGCCTCATCAGCGACTTTAATTTCTTGCAAGCCGATTACATCCGGCTGATATCTTTCAATAATGGCTTCAAGTTGATGTGGTCGAGCACGTAAACCATTTATATTAAAAGAGATAAATTTCATTTTTGTTCCTATTAAAGAGTAAAATTGTCTTTATTATACAGAGATTTCTATTTTGATAAAAACGGCTTTGCCAGATAAGCCTTAATTTGCTCAAACACACTGGATTTAATCCAAAATTGACCTTGAGAGGGTAAACAAGTTACCGAAATAAAATCATTCAAATAATCAAATTCCAATTGAGCAGCATGCAAATAAGTGCGGTCAGTTTTTTCAATGTTTTTAGTATAAAGTCCATCGCCTAAAATTGGACTACCTAAACTTTTCATCGCAACACGTAATTGATGCGTTTTCCCCGTTTGTGGTTTTAAAATAAATAAACGTAAATTAGGTTCACAGCTTACACTTGCAAAACGCGTAATTGCGGGATTTTCTTTTGTTTGACAAAGTTTCCAAGCGCCATCTCGAGCTTTCTTCATATCCCCGATAATCAAACCTTGTTTCTTTTTAGGCTTTTGGTTACTTAATGCCAAATACGTTTTATGAATTTTATGTTCAGAAAAAAGTCGTGAAAATTCAGCCGCACTTTCAGTATTCAATGCCAAAATCAATAAACCCGATGTAACTTTATCCAAGCGATGAACTAACCAGACTTGAGGCACATTCAGTTGTTTTGCAACAAGTCCTGTTAAACCTTGTTCTGCTTGATCTTTATGAACGCTAATACCTTCCGGCTTGTTGATAATAATAAAATCGCTATGTTGATAAACAACCTCGATTTTCATCAAACTTGCTCCTTTTTGTAAATTTTATTTTTACCGAGAACAATATCTTTCACCGAGCTAAGTAATTCCTGTTGAATATGTGAGAGCTTTGGTTTTTCATTTAATTGAAATGCTAATGGGCGACAAAGCTCCATTGCTTTCACGCCTAATCTAGCAGTGAGCAATCCCACGCCGATTCCTTGAGCTATGCGCGCAGAAAGTTTTGCTGTTACATCTTGAGAAAACCAATCCATTCCAATATCTTGTGCCACTTCGGTTGCTCCAGCAAAAGCAATATTGACCAATACCATTCTTAACAATCGAATACGTGAAAAATACCCTAATTCAATTCCATAAATCTCAGCAATCTTATTCATTAATCGAAGATTTCTCCACGCAATAAAAAACATATCCACCACAGCAAGCGGACTAATCGCGACAATCACAGCTGATTCTGCGGCCATTTTACTAATCAATTTTTTAGCTTGTGAATCAAAAGTAGACAAAACATTACGACTGAATAAATGAGTAATTTCTTGCGCAGAATAAGCTTCATTTAATTGGTGTTGCCATTGAATTACCTCTGGAGAATCATTTTCCAAACGTAGAGATTTTGCAATATCTAAGCAAAGCACTTTACTTTTTTCTGCGTTATGAACAGAAAAAACATCACCATTTTTTACCGCACTCTCTAACCAAATTTGCTGACTTTGTTGTTGCAATTGCTCACGTTTTTTTAAACGAACTAAACGTCGCCACTCACCAATAATCTCTTTAATACCCAATAAAATGACAATTAAACTAACTAAAGCAAAAGCAAGATAAATCCATTGATGCTGTTGATAGCTATCCCAAATCCACTGCACGGATTGAGCAACTGTCGCAGCACCAAATAAAAGTGCGGTAAATTTTAATAAAGTTTTTCCAAAACCTGATTTTGGTTTCAATGCCTGTTCAAGTTGAGCATCAAGTAATTCCCCTTCCAAGGGTTCATCCAGCTTTGTTTCTACATAATGAAACTCTTGCTTAGGCTGATATTGTTCTTCCTCAACGTTGACTGCATGTTCAAAAATTTGTTTTTCCATTGCCTATTCCAAAAAATAACCCCACTGAAAAGTGGGGTCACAACGTCAAAATTCAATCATTATTCATCGCTTGAGAAGATAGAAAGTAATCTTAATAAACTCAAGAATAAATTGTAGATTGAAACATAAATATTCACTGTTGCGCGAATGTAATTCGTTTCACCACCATGGATGATATTACTCGTTTCATACAAAATAGTCATTGTAGAGAACACAACAAATAATGCACTAATTGCGACTGATAACGCAGGAATTTGGAAGAAGAAACTCGCCACCATACCAAGCAATAGCACAATAAATAATGCAAACATTGCGCTTGATAAGAATGACATATCTTTTTTCGTGGTTAACACATAAGCTGAACATGCGAAGAACACAATTGCAGTTCCAGCGAATGCAAGCATAATCAAATCTTCCATTCCACGTGCCACATACATATTTAAAATTGGCCCGATGGTGTATCCCATAAACCCAGTGAAAGCAAAGGCCGCCAAAATACCTGCAGGGCGATCAGCTAATTTATTTGTTAAGAAAAGTAAGCCATAAAAACCCACTAATAACACAATAATATTTGGATATGGCAAGTTTAGACTCATTGAAATAAACGCAACAACCGCTGAAAATGCCATTGTTAATCCCAATAAAAAATATGTGTTACGCAACACTTTATGTGTGCTGAGTAGCGATTCCTGCTGCGCATCCACAATAAGACGTGATTGCATAAAAGCTCCTTGTAAAATAAGTAAAAAGTCTCCTGTAAAGTAAGGGCTAGAGGTAAAAAAGTCAATGGTATTGATAGAATTAATTTCATCAAAATGAATAAATTATCATCACCTAAACTTAAATCATGAGATTTCTGTTTACATCAATAAAATATTCATTATACTACGCCCATCAATCACGGAGGAATGGTCGAGTGGTTGAAGGCACCGGTCTTGAAAACCGGCGAGGGTTTACGCCCTCCTAGGGTTCGAATCCCTATTCCTCCGCCATCAGAATTGAAAAATCCCTAAGTCGAAAGGCTTAGGGATTTTTACATTTTGTAAGCCATCTTTTCGCCTGTAAGCTTGATTATAGTTTAATATAAACGAATATGGTAATTTTTACAATTTAAGACAATCCCAAACAAACCCTGTATAATCACCACACATTTTTATAGAGAACACCCCATGCAAATCAACTTTACCCACATATTACAAGATAGTTGGAATTTTTTTAGAAACCAACAAAAAGTCATGTTTCAATTTGTCTTAATTTTATTTATTTCACAAAATGTAGGAGCACTATTAAGCTCCCCACTCAATAATGAATCCCATAGTAATTTAAGTGAACTAGCCAATATAAATATTGAAAACATAGCCTTTTCTATTGTTATCACACAACTTTTAACAAGTTTTATCTCTGCATGGGGACTCATTTCAATCCATAGTATTAGCCAGCAAAACTACCAAACTTTAACTAAAGCGTTTACTCTCGCATTACGTCGTTTTCTTGGTGTTATTGTACTTAATTTACTCATGACAGCCCCAATGCTACTTGGATTAAGTGAGGCATTCGCTGCATTATTAACAAAATCCTCTCCATCAATAATATCACTTATCGCAATGCTCGTAGGAATATGGTTCTTTGTACGCTTAAATTTAACTGCAGTACACTACCTTTCAACCCAAGATGATATAAAACAAACAATCCAAAAAATTTGGATTAAAGGAAGTTCTCGTAAGAATGTATTATTTATTTATACACTATTGGTTTATTTCCTAGCTCCTATCCTAGTTTTCCAACTTACTACATTTTCAAATAATGTATTATTTGATATGGTAATCAGCATCCTTAGCGCCGTATTAAATGTTTTTATGTTAGTAATAACTTATCGCTTTTATAGTTTATTTATAAAGGAAGAATAAAGATGAAACAACTACTTGAATTTATCCCTTTAGTACTATTTTTTGTTACATACAAACTTGCCGGCGTACGCGATGCAGCCATCGTACTTGTGATCGCAACCATTATTCAGCTAATTGTTTTGAAATGGAAATATAGCAAAATTGAAAAACAACAAAAAATCATGGCTGGTTCAGTTATTTTCTTCGGTTTATTAACTGCATATTTCAATGAAATTCGCTATCTTCAATGGAAAGTAACAATTATTAATGCATTATTTGCTATTATTTTATTAATTGCACAATTCCAATTTAAAATACCCTTAGTAAAAAAGTTACTAGGAAAAGAAGTGCAATTACCAGATAAAGTATGGAATACTCTAAATCTCGGCTGGGCACTATTTTTTATTATTTGTATGTTGGTAAATATTTATATTAGCCATAATATGTCAGAAGAGGCATGGGTAGATTTCAAATCTTTTGGTATTCTTGGAATGACTGTGATCGCGACTCTTATTTCAGGTGCATATATTTATCGCTATTTACCCAAAGATAAAACGCATTCAAAAGACGGAGAAAAATAATGTCTTCTAATTTTCTTATTGATAAAAACGGGCGACAGTCAAAAGGTGTTCTCTTATTAAGAACACTTGCAATGCCATCAAACACTAACGCCAATGGTGATATATTCGGCGGTTGGATTATGTCTCAAATGGATATGGGGGGAGCAATTTTAGCTAAAGAAATAGCTCATGGTCGAGTCGTAACCGTTGCTGTTGAAAGTATGAATTTCATCAAGCCTATTTCAGTTGGAGATGTCGTTTGTTGTTACGGCCAATGTCTAAAAATAGGCCGTTCATCCATTAAAATAAAAGTAGAAGTTTGGGTAAAAAAAGTTGCTAGTGAACCTATTGGTGAACGCTATTGCGTGACAGATGCAGTATTTACTTTTGTTGCTGTCGATAGCAATGGTAAATCACGTACAATTCCGCGTGAAAATAATCATGAATTAGAAAAAGCACTAGCTTTGATTGCAGAACTTGAATCTGAACAAACTAATCAATAAAGGGAGCCATTATGTACTACGTTATTTTTGCTCAAGATATTCCAAATACGTTAGAAAAACGTCTTGCCGTGCGTGAGCAACATTTAGCCCGCTTAAAACAACTTCAAAAAGAAAATCGTCTACTCATTGCTGGCCCAAATCCAGCAATTGATGATGAAAATCCTGGTGAAGCAGGTTTTACAGGTTCAACAGTCATTGCACAATTTGAAAACCTGCAAGCAGCCAAAAATTGGGCTGCGCAAGATCCTTATGTGGAAGCAGGCGTATACGGTGAAGTAATTATAAAACCATTCAAAAAAGTGTTTTAGCATTTCTAGATATGTGAATTCGAAAGGCTTATCCAAAAATAAAAATGTGTGTGAAATCAGTATATTTCACACACTCATATACGATTCCATGAATAAAAAACATTTCATTCTATGAAAAAACAAGTTCTTATTTTCCTCACTGTTTTTACTATACTTTCCACATTGGCTGAAGAGCCTCCTATAACCAATAATCCCTCCGTTATTAATCTAGAACAAGAAAAGCAAATTTGGAAACAAACACAACACCAATCGTATTTGACTCACTTAGCGCAACGTGAGACTTTCTTGCAAATTGAAAACCTATTAAAAAGTGCGGTTAAAAATCAACAATTTTCTGAAAACACCCAAGAACTTACGAAGAATTTAATTAGATCAATCCCAGAGTATCCTTTACAAATGGATCTTATTTTACGTTTTTGGGAAACAAAAATTCGATTTTTGAAATCTAATGATGAAAAAAATATATCTCTGGCAAACAATGAACTCGACAAACTTATCGCTCAAAATCCCCTATTTATAACCAAATCATTGAAAGAGTTAAAACAAAAATTGAAAAATCTTATCAGTGATTCCAAGGATATTTCAGGTCAAACTATACAAAATAAAGATTTACAGGATAAAGTGGTTCAAATAGAGGATCCGGCTAAGTTACCTGAAATTATAGAAAATAGCGATCCCTCTACCTTAAAAAAAGATGTTTTACTTGAGGCCTTCCCTCGGTATCTAAAAACACGTCCAGAAAAAATACAGAACCCAAGTTTTGTACCTTATCAACAATGGGCTGAAATTTGGCGACTTTCAGAAGATGAGCTAAAACAATGGAAAATCGCATTTTTGACACGTTTTTTTGATAACGAAAATACTCATTTCCAAGCATGGCGGGATACACAAATAACTCAATTAAAAACCGATAATCTTACTGAACGTCGTTTACGAATGGCTATCTGGCAAAAAAATGACCTCACCCCCTGGCTTTCTTTGCTTTCTGATACAGCAAAAGAAAAACAAGAATGGCGTTACTGGATAGCCAAAAATGATAAACAAAATATAACAGAAAAACTTACCGCGCTTTCTCAAGAACGTGGTTTTTATCCTATGTTGGCAGCTGCTCAATTAAAAAAAATTTATAAATTTGACATCCCTCACTCACCTAATCTTAGCATAGAAGAACAAAAATCATTTGAGAGCGCATTTAATATAATTTCTGAATTACGTGAGCTGGGGCGATACGGATTAGCCAAACAACGTTGGAGAGTATTATTAGATAATACTGATTTCAATACACAGCTAAAACTTGCAAAATATGCACAAGAACAACAATGGTATGAATTGTCAGTTGATAGTACCATTGTCGCTAAAGCTTGGGATTATCTTAATTTGCGTCTGCCAAACGCTTATTCTGATTATTTTGATATTGCGTTAAAGAACTTAAACATCAGTAAAACCTTTTCTATGGCTATTGCTCGTCAGGAAAGCGCTTGGAATCCAATGGCTCTATCATCAGCAAATGCCAAAGGACTCATGCAACTTTTACCAGCAACCGCTAAATTAACTGCTGAAAATAATCAAATTCCATATTTAAATGAACAAGATTTATTTAAGCCATTAAATAATATTTTGCTCGGAACGGCACATTTGAATGACCTTAATAACCTGTATCCAAATAATAGAATATTAATTGCCGCATCTTACAATGCAGGTACAAATCGAGTAAATCAATGGCTCTACCGTGCCAATAATAAGCTAACATTAGATGAATTTGTCGCATCAATTCCGTTTTATGAAACTCGTGATTATGTTCAAAATACTATTGTCTACGATTTTTACTATCAAATTTTACAACAAAAAGAAAATCCACAAATGTTTAGCCAAGAAGAATGGGATCGGCTATACTAAACGCACTAGTTTAATAGTGTAAGGTGATAACATGTATATTAGTCGCAATTTAGAACAATGGAATGCATTTTTGTCCATGCTACAGACTGCTTTTAAAGAAAACAAAGCTCAAGAATTGCTAACCTTGTTATTAACTGCTGACGAGCGCGACGCAGTGGGATTACGCCTACAAATTGTTTCACAATTATTGGATAAAAATCTTTCTCAACGTGAAATTCAACAAAATTTGAATACAAGTGCCGCCACTATTACACGTGGTTCTAATATGATAAAAATAATGGACTCAGATTTTATGAAATGGGTGAAAGAACATCTTGATAACATTGAAAAAAAGTAAACGGATTTTTACCGCACTGTCTCACTTATCTCTTCCCCAATGGTGGCAAAAAAATTGGCAACGCGTTGCCTTTCTATTTTTCCTCACCATTTTTATTTTTTTATTCATTTTTCGTTTTCTGCCTATCCCCTTTTCAGCCTATATGGTACAACAAAAAATTGGGCATATTCTACAAGGTGATTTTCGTTATAAAACGCAATATGATTGGGTGAATTTAGAAAACATATCCCCTTCTGTTCAACTCGCTGTTATTGCATCTGAAGATCAACGCTTTCCTGATCACTTTGGTTTTGATTTTGAGGCGATTCAACGAGCCATAAAATACAACGAAAAATCTCCCAAAAGGGTTCGTGGTGCCTCTACAATCTCTCAGCAAACTGCAAAAAATCTCATTCTTTGGCATGGGCAAAATTGGTTACGTAAAGGATTAGAAGTTCCTGCAACCCTACTACTCGAAATCACTTGGTCTAAAAAAAGAATTTTAGAAGTCTATTTAAATATTGCTGAGTTTGGTAATGGAATATTCGGTATTGAAGCAGCAAGTCACTATTATTTCAAAAAGTCCGCAAAAAATTTAACCTCAAATGAAGCTGCGCTTCTTGCCGCTATTTTACCTAACCCGATTATTTATAATGCGAATAAACCAAGTGCTTTAATACGTAAAAAACAAGCATGGATATTGCGTCAAATGAGAAATTTAGGTACCGAATATCTCAACGGTTTATAATATAAAAAGGGGAATGATTCTAGTCCTCCCCCTTTTTAAATCCCGTTCAACATCATTGTTACTGATGATAACTTTCCAAAAATCTTCCTAATTTTGTAATGGCTTCTTCAAGCTGATTTACATAAGGAAGAGTCACAACACGGAAGTGATCAGGTGAATGCCAATTAAATCCTTTACCGTGCACAAGTAGTACTTTTTCTTGGCGGAGCAAATCTAGTACCATTTTTTCATCACTGTGAATATTGAATTTTTTCACATCAATTTTCGGGAACATATACATCGCCCCCATTGGTTTCACGCAAGTAATGCCTGGAATTTGAGTGATGAGATCATAGGCTTTATTGCGTTGCTCAAGTAATCTGCCGCCCGGTAAAATAAATTCATTAATACTTTGATAGCCACCAAGTGCAGTTTGAATTGCATGTTGCATTGGTACGTTAGCGCATAAACGCATTGATGCCAGCATATCCAAGCCTTCAATATAACCTTTCGCATTATGTTTTGGTCCGTTCAAAATCATCCAGCCTTGGCGGAAGCCTGCAACTCGATAAGCTTTTGATAAACCATTCAGCGTAACGGTTAATAAATCAGGAGCAAGTGCGGCAATGTGATGATGTACTGCGCCATCATATAAAATTTTGTCGTAGATTTCGTCTGCGAAGATAATCAAATTATTTTGGCGAGCGATTTCCACAATTTCTTGCAATAATTCTTTGCTGTACACCGCGCCAGTTGGGTTATTAGGGTTGATGATGACAATCGCTTTAGTCTTCGCATTCACCTTGTCTTTAATATCATCAATAGCGGGAAACCAATTTGCTTCTTCATCACAAAGGTAATGAACAGCCTTGCCGCCAGAAAGTGTTACCGCAGCAGTCCAAAGCGGATAATCAGGCATCGGCACGAGTACTTCATCACCATCATTGAGTAATGCTTGCATGGCCATTGTAATAAGCTCAGAGACGCCGTTACCAATATACACATCATTGACTGTCGCGCCATGAATCCCTTTTGATTGATAATATTGAACAATGGCTTTACGAGCAGAATATAAACCTTTTGAATCACAGTAGCCTTGCGCTGACGGCAAATTACGTAATACGTCAACCAAAATTTCATCGGGTGCTTCAAAGCCGAAAGGTGCGGGATTGCCGATATTAAGTTTTAAAATTTTATTGCCTTCTTCTTCTAAGCGTAGTGCTTCTTTGTGTACTGGCCCGCGAATGTCATAACATACGTGTTCTAATTTGTCGGATTTTGGGAATAATCGCATAGTGAAATCCTTTTGTTTCTAATAAATTTTTCGAGAAAAGTGCGGTTAATTTACGCTGAATTTTCAATATTGAAAAGATTTTGTAAAAAAATTTTTTGTCATTAACAATCTGCGGTAGAATACGGCTAATTTTTTGTGTATTTAAAACAAAATCTAATGAGTTATTTAGCGCAGGCAATAGGCGAGTTAAAATCGCAAATTTACGCATATTTACAGCAATCAACGAATGAACTTGTCCGTTTTCAGGTGAAACTGGACAAGGTCGATTTGTTGGCGTGGCTGAAAGGTCAATCTGCGTATCCACAATTTTATTTACATTTTCGAGATGAAGCAAAGGCATTAGCTGCTATGGGTGAAGTGCGGTCATTTTCACAGTTAAATTTAGCTCAAGAATTTATCAAAGAAAGTGGTTTTCCATTAGTCGGTGGTTTGCAATTTCAAGGTGCTGCACAATTTGTATTACCCAAAATTCTTGTTGAACAGGGTGAGAAAGGTGCATTGGTATCATTTTTTGTGAAAGATGAGCAAAGTGCGAATGATACTTTAGCCCACCTCAAAACTTTTGAAAATCTCACCGCACTTTCTGCTTTGCCAAAACAGATTCCTTTGCATACAGAGCCTAGAGCTAACGAAAGAACTTGGTGTGATTGGGTAAATCAGGCTTTGGTAGAAATTAAAAGTGGGGAACTGACAAAAATTGTATTAGCCAATGAAACTACTTTTCATTTAAAGCAAGCGATTAATGCGTACGATTTTTTAGCTGAAAGCGAACAACAAAATCAAGGTTGTTATCATTTTTTGTGGGCTGAACATCCTCATTCAGTTTTTGTCGGTTCTACGCCAGAACGCCTATTTGCTCGTGAGTATAACTTGTTGCTAACCGAAGCTTTGGCGGGGACAGCATCGGTTTCTGAAAGTGAGGAAGAAACGCAATCTCAAGCTAATTGGTTATTAAATGACGAGAAAAATTTAAAAGAAAATTGGTTGGTCGTAGAAGATATTTCGCAGAATTTACGTAAGCAAGTAGAAAGTTTTGATGTAAGCAATGTGGAATTGAAACCGTTACGTAAAGTACAACATTTGATTCGTAAAATTCGTGCAAATTTGTCCGCACATTATGCAGATGTAAATATATTAAAAGCGATTCATCCTACAGCTGCGGTATCTGGTTTGCCACAGCAACAAGCCAAAATGAGTTTGTCAGAAATTGAAACCTTTGATCGAGGCTGGTATGCGGGAACATTGGGGGTGATGAGTGATGTATGTTCAGAGTTTTGTGTGGCGATTCGTTCTGCCTTTATTGAAGGTCATCGTATTCGAGTATTTGCTGGCGCTGGCATTGTGGCGGGCTCGCAGCCATTGGAAGAATGGAAAGAAATTGAACGTAAAGCGGCAGGGTTGATTTCCTTGTTTGCAGAAGAAAATGATAACGGAGAAAAAAATGTCGGTAAGCGTGTTTAATCGTTGTTGGTCGAAAGTGATTTTAGAAACCTTGGTACGCCAAGGCATTTCTCACGTTTGTATCGCGCCAGGTTCGCGTTCGACACCTTTAACTCTTGAAGCCGTACGTTTGCAAAATGCGGGTTCAGTCACTTGTCATACGCATTTTGATGAACGTGGTTTAGGTTTTTTTGCCTTGGGTATTGCTAAGGCAACTCAATCACCTGTTGCAATTATTGTTACATCAGGCACGGCGACTGCAAACCTTTATCCCGCAATTATTGAAGCACGCCAAACTGGTGTTAATCTATTTGTTTTAACTGCTGATCGTCCACCAGAACTTTGGGAGTGCGGTGCAAATCAGGCTATTTTGCAGCAAAATATGTTTGGTCAGTATCCAGTTGCAAATGTTAATTTACCTAAACCGAACGAGGATTATTCTGCGCAATGGTTGATTTCTCTACTTGAACAGGCTGCCTTTCAACAAAAACAACAGGGTGGCGTTGTTCATATTAATGTGCCATTTGCCGAGCCACTTTATGATGCAACTGATGAGGAAGTAGATTCTCACCCTTGGCTTCAGACGTTACAGCGCTGGTTAATTCAAACTAAGCCTTGGATGAATGTGGAAGCGCAACAGAACGAAGTATTAATACATGAGAACTGGGATCATTGGCGTACCAAACGTGGTGTCGTTGTGGTTGGTCAATTACCTGCAGAACAAGCAATGGGCATTAATTCTTGGGCAAGCGCTATGGGCTGGGTATTACTGACGGATATTCAATCCGGTGTTGTTCCAACGACGCCTTATGAAGATATTTGGCTAGCAAACCAAACTGTTCGTGAAAAACTTCTGCAAGCTGATATTGTTATTCAATTTGGTGCACGCTTTATTAGTAAACGAATTAATCAATTCTTACAGGCGTTTAAAGGTGAGTTTTGGTTGGTTGAACAAAGCGGTAAAGCATTGGATCCTTACCATCATTCATTGACAAGATTTAATGCTAAAGCACATCATTGGTTGCGTGCGCATCCTCCTTTACGCCAAAAGCCTTGGTTGCTTGAGCCGTTAGCTTTATCTAAGTTCTGTGCGACCTTTATTGAACAGCAAGTAGGCGGAAATTTAACGGAAGCCTCGCTTGCATTACGTTTACCAACACTTTTACCTTATAACGGTGTTTTATTTTTAGGTAATAGTTTACTTGTTCGTCTGGTTGATGCGCTAACGCAATTACCAGAAAGTTATCCTGTTTATACGAATCGTGGCGCGAGTGGAATTGATGGTTTGTTGGCTACTGCTGCGGGAATTGGTATTGGTTCAAATAAACCTGTTGTTGCGGTGATTGGCGATACGTCCACTTTATATGATTTGAATTCTTTCGCATTATTCAAAAACGTTACGCAACCAACGGTAATCTTTGTGATCAATAATAATGGCGGTGCTATTTTTGATATGTTACCTGTGGATGAAGAAGTCAAAGATCAGTTCTATCGATTACCGCATAATGGCGATTTTTCTCAAATCGCGGCAATGTTCGATCTTAAATACGCTCATCCTTATACTTGGGCAGATCTTAATTCTGTTGTTAAACAGGCTTATAGTCGTCGCAAGGCAACGTTAATTGAAATTAAAACGAATCCGAGTGATGGTAGCAGTTTGTATAAACGCTTAATCGAGCAAATTAGCCACGCAGTGATTGGTGCTTAAGTATTCTGTAGGCGGGCTTTAGTCCGCCATATTTTATTATTTTCTATCAATAATCCTTTCAATGATAAACATCATTTTTCTTCACGGACTTCTTGGTACAAAAAACGACTGGCAAAAAGTCATTGAAAATTTACCGCACTTTAATTGTATTGCACTAGATTTACCTTTTCACGGGCAAGCTAAAGATATTGAAGTCACAAATTTTGAAGAAACGGCGGAGTATTTGGCTCAGCAAATTAAAAGTGCGGTGAAAAATGAACCTTATTTTCTTGTTGGGTATTCTTTAGGCGGACGGATCACTTTGTATTATGCGCTGCAAGCTCAAGTGGAAAGATCTAATTTGCAAGGTGTTATTTTAGAAGGGGCGAATCTAGGTTTAAAAACAGACGAAGAAAAGCAGGCTCGTTTTCAGCAAGATTTTGCTTGGGCGCAACGTTTTATGCAAGAATCACCAGAAAATGTATTAAATGATTGGTATCAACAGCCCGTATTTTCTCATTTGACTGCAAAAGAACGACTGCAGTTAGTTGAAAAACGAAAATCAAATTGCAGTGAAAATATTGGCAAGATGCTGATGGCGACAAGTCTATCTAAACAACCTGATTTTAGTGAAAAAGTGCGGTTAAGTTCTTTGCCATTTTTTTATTTTTGTGGGGAACGAGATCATAAGTTCCAGGTTCTAGCCAAAGAAAATCAAATAGATTTAGTAACCATTCCTTCCGCTGGGCATAACTCACATTTAGAAAATTCAAAATATTTCTCTAAAAGAATCGAAAGTTGCGTATTAAAAATTGCTAGACCTTAGTTAAAATGCTAGGATTCGATCCTTTATCTTTATAAGAAACTACTAAGGAAACACAATGTCTACACAACTTCGTAATAATCCGATGAAAGTGGCGTTAGCCTCGATGGTCGGTACGGCAATCGAATTTTTTGATTATTATATCTATGCGGCTGCCGCTGTATTAGTTTTCAATACGCAATTCTTCCATAGCGATGATCCGCTTTCTAATGATTTACTTTCTCTTTCTACGCTTGCGCTTGCATTTTTTGCACGTCCTATTGGTTCTGCATTATTTGGTCATTTTGGCGATAAAATTGGTCGTAAAAAAACCTTGGTTGCCTCCCTTGTTTTAATGGGCGGTTCAACAGTGGTTATTGGTTTACTTCCTAACTATGCTCAAATCGGTATCTGGGCGCCAATTTTGCTTTGCGTATGCCGTGTTGGTCAAGGTATTGGACTCGGTGGTGAATGGGGCGGTGCAGCTTTAGTTGCAACAGAAAATGCGCCGGAAGGTAAACGTGCATGGTATGGTACTTTCCCTCAATTAGGTGCGCCAATCGGCTTATTTGTAGCGAATGCAACATTCTTCTTAGTTAGCTATTTCCTCGGGCAAGATGCTCTTGTGGAATGGGCATGGCGTATTCCGTTTGTATCTTCCGTTTTATTAGTCGCTGTCGGCTTATATGTTCGCTTGACCTTGCATGAAAGCCATGTATTTGTGGAAGCGGAGCAAAAAGGCAAAAAATTGAATGCACCAGTGAGTGTTGTTTTTACTAAACACTTAAAACCAATGATTATTGGCACATTTATTATGGTGGCAACTTATTCTTTGTTTTACATTATGACGGCTTTTGCTCAGGCATATTCTCGAACCGCACCAAAGATTTCTGAAGCAGGTTATGCGCTGGGCTTAGGCATCCCAGCAAATACTTTTACTGGCCTGTTATTAATTAGTGCCATTGTATTTGGTATTTTTATCAGTATTTCTGGTGTTTATGCCGATAAAATTGGTCGCCGTAAATGGTTGATTTGGGTGACTGTTGCTGTTGGTGTGCTCGGTTTAACAATGCCATTCTTCTTAGAAAATGGTACTCCAATGAGTGTATTTGCATTTTTAGTAATTGGTATGGCGATCATGGGGATGACATTTGGTCCAATGGCTGCGCTATTACCAGAATTATTCCCAACAGAAGTGCGTTATTCTGGTGCATCTCTTGCTTATAATTTAGCATCAATTATTGGTGCAACGATTGCAGCGATGATTTCTTTAAAAATTAATGCATCATTTGGTGTGATGGGCGTAGGTATTTATTTAGCAATCAATGCCCTCATGACGCTATTGGCATTATTAGCATCAAAAGAAACCAAAAATGTAGATTTAACACAAATCTAATCCTAGTAAGAAAAAAGAGCGGTAAAATTTCACCGCTCTTTTGCTTTTCTTTCTTTAGTTTATTTTCAATATTAACTTTCAAACGAATCTTTTAAGCGTTCATCTGCTCGGCGAGATTCACTTTTATGTTGAAGTTTATTAAGCTGGCGCTCTAATTTTTCTTCAACTTCATTAATTGCTTTATACATATCATCTGAGGTTGCACTGGCCAATAAATTGCCCAGTGGCGTGCCAATAGATGCCTCTACAGTAAATCCATTCGGTACTTTGTTTAAAACAAAATGGGGGTTAATTAACTGTGTTTGCCATTTACCTAATTTCGCGAGTCTTTCCTCCACGTGTTCACGAATTGCAGGGGTGATTTCCATTTGTTTGCTGGTGATATTAAGTGTCATAGCATTTACCTCTTTGTTGCGTGATTTATAGTTTTCTTTAACTACAAAATAGCTTTCTTAATTCGGGTTTTCAAGGGTTTTAAGAGAAAATGTCAAAGTAATTTTTAAAAATATGATCTATGTCTAATTTCTGAAAAAAGCTGCTTTTCTTTCTAAGATAAGTTGTTAAGATGGGAAATTGTGATAAGAAAAAGGTGTGGATATTGACTGTATCTACACCTTTTTTCATTTGATTATTCTACGATTTCATCTTGATCGTGATGATTTATTTTCAATCGTTGGAAATAATCTTTTGTTTCTTCAATCACAACTTTTCGCAATCCAATGAGTGCGATGAGATTTGGAAAGGCCATTAAACCATTTACGATATCGGCGATAATCCATATTAAATTTAAGTGTAAGAATGACCCTAACCCTACCAACACAATATAAGCTAAACGATATAGTTTTACGCCACGAATACCAACGAGATAAACAAAACAACGTTCACCATAGTAACACCAGCCTAAAATAGTTGTGAATGCAAAAAATAATAAACCGACAGTTACAATTGTTGCGCCAATTGATGTCCCTAAACCTTGTGCAAAGGCGTAGTTTGTTACTGTTGCACCCGCTAACTCAGGGTTATTCCAAGCGCCTGTTAACACTAATACAATACCTGTCATTGTACAAACGATGATGGTATCCAAGAATGTACCTGTCATGGAAATTAAGCCTTGGCGAACAGGTTCACGAGTTTGTGCCGCTGCGGCTGCAATTGGTGCGCTTCCTAAACCTGATTCATTGGAGAAAATGCCTCGAGCAACGCCTGATTGAATAGCCTTCATTACGGTAAAGCCAACAGCCCCGCCTAGCGCAGCTTGCGGTTCAAAAGCGCTATAAATAATTAATGAGATCGCATCTGGTACTTTTTCTATATTTAAGAGGATAATAACCAGTGAAGTAGTGACGTATAAAATCGCCATAAACGGTACAATTACCGATGATGCGGTTGCGATACGTTTTACACCACCAAGAATGATTAAGCCGACTAAAAGAGTCACAATAATTGCAGTAACTAAAACCGGAACATTAAAAGTATCTTGCATTGCATAGGTAATCGCATTGACCTGTGGGAATGTACCGATTCCGAAAAAGGCAACCATTACACCAAATAATGCAAATAATTTTGCTAGCCACTTGATACCTAGACCGCTTTCAATGTAATACATTGGACCGCCAGCCATAAAGCCATTTTTATCGCGAACACGATATTTAACTGCGAGTAAACATTCGGCATATTTTGTTGCCATTCCTAACAAGGCGACTAGCCACATCCAAAAAATGGCACCAGGTCCACCAGCTTGTACAGCAGTTGCAACGCCCACAATATTCCCTGTTCCGATCGTTGCTGCTAATGCGGTACAAAGTGCGGCAAAAGATGACACATCACCTTTTCCACCTTTATCTTTTTTAAATAAATAACCTAGCGCACGTGGTAAATAGCGAATTTGAATAAAGCCTAAACGTAGCGTTAAATAAAGCCCTGTTCCCGATAAGAGTATGAGTAGCGGTGCGCCCCAAATAAAGCTATCAATAGCTGAAAGAATTGACTCAATTGTCATGTGATTCCTCGTCGTTTAAATCAAAAATAAACACGACAAGAAGACGAAAAGATACAATGGAAAAGAAAGTGCGGTGAAAAGATAGATAATTTCCACACTTACGATAGATTGTCTTTTGCCCCTGTCCTTTTGCCTGAGCGTTTGAAAAACGATTGAAAAATTAACCGCTCTTTTGCGCCTTCGGCGTCCATTTCTAAAATGGATCTCTCCAAGGGTTCGTCCAGTAACAGTCCCTGCCATCGCACCTGAAAGATTTTACATCGTCGGTGTGGGGTCAATTCCCCGCTCTCCAGCTACCTTCATCCGAACTCACTTTTCATCCCTATATAAGAGATAAAAAGTGTATGAATTCTAACAAAATAAGAAATAAATTTCAAAAATCATTTTGAATAATAAGTTAAGTAATAAAAACTTAGTACGTTTTTTGCTTTATGCGACTCAAAAATAATGCTCCTATGAAAAATATCGCTTGTAATAAAATAATACAAGCACCAGTTGACGCATCAAAATGATAGCTCAATATTACACCAATTAGGCTTGATGTAATGGAACTGACAATAGCAATCCATAACATTTTATCAAAAGATTTTGTGAGCGTAAGTGCGGTAATTCCTGGTGCAATTAACATTGCCACCACCAAAATAACACCTACCACTTGCATCGTGCTTACAATGGTTAAAGCAAGCAACATTAATAAGCCATAATGTAAAATTTTAGGAGAAAGCCCTGCAACACGGGCGTGACTTGGGTCAAAACAATAAAGCAAAAAGTCTTTACGTTTAAAGACAATCATACAAAAAATTACCGCAGAAATAACCGCACTTTGAATAAGCTCTTGATGACTTACGCCCAATACATTACCAAACAAAATATGCGTTAAATGCTGTTCTGTTTGAATTTTGGTGAACATAACAAGACCAATGGCAAACATTCCAGAAAATACAATGCCCATTGCTGTATCTTCTTTTATACGACTATTTTCTTTCAAATATCCCACGCCAAGCGAGCAAAAAATGCCTGAGAAAAATGCCCCAATAGCTAAAGGGATTCCCGCTAAATAAGCAAGCACAATACCGGGTAATACAGCGTGAGAAATGGCATCACCCATCAATGACCAGCCTTTCAAGACTAAATAACAAGAAAGTAATGCACAGATAATCGAAACAATCAATGCGGTCAATAAGGCATTTTGCATAAACTCAAATTGTAGCGGTTCTAAAATCCAATCAAACATTTTCTACCGCCTTTTTATTACGAGTTAATAAGCCATATTTTGGTGAAAATAAGAAAGCGGCCAAGAATAATAATGTTTGCAATGTGACAATCACACCGCCTGTGGCACCATCTAAATAATAGCTAATATAGACCCCAACAAAACTTGTCACCGCCCCTAAAATAATAGCGATGATTGACAAGGTTTTGAATTTATCTGTCAGTAAATATGCTGTCGCACCCGGGGTAATGACCATCGCAATCACTAAAATTGCGCCTACAGTTTGCAAGGCAGCCACCACACAAGCACTTAATAGAGTAAAAAACAAAACTTTATAAAATAATGGCGAAAGCCCTACCGTTCTTGCTTGTGTTTCATCGAAAAAAATCAACAGTAAATCTTTCCAAAATAATAAAAGTAATACTAAACAAACACCGATGATAATTGCCACTTGGTAAATATCTTCGTCGGCAATACCTAAAATATTGCCTAAAATGATACTTTGCACATTTACTGCAGTTGGATTTAAAGAAATGATCAATAGACCTAATGCAAAGAAAGTACTGAAAATAAACCCGATAACGGCATCTTCTTTCAGTTTAGAAATGGATTTAATCCAAAGAATGGAAAGTGCGGCTAAAATTCCGGCAAAAAATGCACCAAGGGCATAAGGCAAAGAAAAGGCATAAGCTATCGCGACACCAGGCACAACCGAATGAGAAAGTGCATCGCCAATCAAAGACCAGCCTTTAAGCATTAAATATGAAGACAAAAAAGCACAAATCCCACCAACTGCTGTACTCAAGATCATCGCCTTGAGCATATAATCATAGGAGAAAGGTTCTAATAATAATGCTAACATGCCTTACTCCTTCTCTTTTTTGACCGCACTTTTGCAAGGACAGTCTTCAAAATGGCAATCCTGAGTTGTTGGCGCTGGAGGATCTTGCTTAGTTTCGCCATAGAATACAACGGCTTTTTCATCATCCGTTAAGACGGTAACGGCACGTTTATCTTCATCGTTATGTAAATCCTCACCCAACAATTTAATATGGCGTAATACCCCACCAAACACAATTTCCAAATTATGTTGGTTAAAGGTATCTTCCGTTTTCCCTGCGGCAATCACCGTACGATTAATCATCACCACTTGATCACAGAAATCAGGAACAGACCCTAAGTTATGAGTTGAGACAAGAATAAGATGACCTTCTTCTCGAAGCTGTTGAAGAAGATCAACAATGGCATTTTCAGTTTTCACATCAACGCCAGTGAAAGGTTCATCCAATAAAATAATTGGACTTTGTTGTGCTAAAGCGCGGGCTAAAAACACGCGTTTTTTCTGCCCGCCAGATAACTCACCAATTTGACGATGCGCGAGATGTTCAATGTTCACTCGCTGCATCGCCTCTTGAACTTTTTGTTTATCAATCGCTTTGGGGATACGAAGGAAATTCATATACCCATAACGCCCCATCATCACGACATCATACACTGACACCGGAAATTGCCAGTCTACTTCTTCAGATTGTGGAACATAAGCAACTAAATTACGTTTCAGTGCTTGGGAAATTGGCAGATCACAAAGTTTGATTTCACCTTGTTGTGGCTTCACAAGCCCCATTATGCTTTTAAATAACGTAGATTTACCACTGCCATTCACACCCACTAATGCACAAATAGTTCCACTGTTTAATGAGAACGTCATATTGTGAATAGCTGTGTGGCCATTGTTGTAACGAACAGTTACATCATTAACCCAAATTGATGTCGAGAAAGAGTCCATTATTTTCCGAATCCTTTAACAATGGTTGATACAGTGACGTTAAGCAAATCAATATAAGTTGGCACAGGGCCTTTTTTCGCAGAAAGTGAATCAACGTACAACACACCACCGTATTTTGCGCCACTTTCTTTCGCTACTTGTTGTGCTGGTTTTGCTGAAATTGTACTTTCACTAAACACAACAGGAATATTGTTTTTACGAACTAAATCAATCACTTTACGCACTTGTTGTGGTGTGCCTTGTTGTTCAGCATTAATTGGCCATAAGTAGCCTTCTTTTAAGTTGTAATCTTTCGCCAAATAACTGAAAGCACCTTCACTTGTCACAAGCCAGCGTTGCGCTTCTGGAATCTGTGCCAATTTTGCACGAAGTGGTTCATCAAGTTGTTTGATTTTTTGAGCGTAGTCAGCGGCATTTTTTTCATACACTGCTGCATTTTGTGGATCGTATTTCACCAATGCATTTTTAATATTTTCAATATAAATTAATGCATTAGATGGCGACATCCAAGCGTGTGGATTAGGCGCATCTTTATACGGGCCTTCATAAATAGACAATGGTTGAATACCTTCTGTCACCACCACAGCTGGTTTATCTTTAATATTTTGGAAGAAACGCTCAAACCAACGTTCCAAATTTAAACCATTCCATAAAATTAAATCAGCAGATTGTGCTTTCACAATGTCTTTTGGAGTAGGTTCATATTCATGAATTTCAGCACCTGGTTTGGTGATAGATTCTACTGTAGCTGCATTGCCTGCCACATTTTGTGCAATATCTTGAATCACGGTGAAGGTGGTGACGACTTTGAATTTTGCATTAGCCTGCATTGCAAACAAACCAAGTGCAAGTGCGGTCATAATTTTTAATGAATTTCGCATAAGATGTCCTTATAAAAAAAGTATAGAGGTTGGATGCCTGAATAATCGCTCAACAATTATTCATCAAATATCATACTATCACCTTTTAACTTAATCTCAAATAAAAATGATTATCAAGTTAAAGTTTTTTCTTATAACTTATGAAGAGCATAACAAAAATAATGATAGGTTTTCTCTATGGTTATAACACTTATTATCCTGAAATTCTTTTAATTAAATTATTTAATCCTTCTTCATCATAGCCCTCTTCATATTGTGCCTCGCCTTCAACATCATGAATGGTTCGTCCATTCAATGCCGTACAACCATATTTCTCTAATTTGCTTTTAGTAAAGCTAGAACGATATGCCGAAGAAGAATTATTGAGACTAATTACACCGATGGTGGAACTTTTACATGGGTGTTTATTAATGAAAACAAGGTTATAACCAGATTCTCGAATGTAGCCTGTCTTATTTACTACAGCATCAAAAATTTCATCACGCACTAATTTATTTGTATTTTTCATTAATATGCTATGTCTTCCAGCTTGAATATTTGTAGCACTGATATTGGATAATTGTCGAATTTCAGGTTTATTTAAAGAATGTTTAGCAAGTTTAACTAAATCCATAGGACTAGAGATATTGCTACTCGATAAACCAGAACTATCATGAAAACGAGTAGAATACATACCTAATTGACGAGCTTTTTCATTCATTTTATTAATGAATTGTATTCTGCTCATTCCTGCTGCACGAGAAAGCGCATGGGCGGCATAGTTATCAGAATGCACGAGCATCGCCTTTAATAATTCTCTGCAAGCCATCGGAACATTCATCGGTAATTTCGTGCTTGTACCTTTAATGTAATCACGATCGTCACTGGTTATCGCAATAGTGCAATTAGGATTTGTATTATTCTCTAGAAAAACGTTCGCCGTCATTAATTTCGTTACAGAAGCAATAGGCTGAACGCTATCAGGCGCATGGCTTTCCAACACTCGATTATGCGTAAAATCATACACAACATAAGACTGTGCCACTGCAAAAGAAGGACACAAAGATAAAATAAATAAAGCTTTTTTAAACATTATTGGTCACCTTAAAAAATAGGCTCACATTTTACCGCACTTTTTACGCTGTAATTGGAAATATTTTCGATCTAGATCGCAAAAAAGTTCGGTGATATTTTCCATAGTTTTTCAATTCCGCTAGATTATACGGTGACAAATCTGTACAATCGCCGTTCATTTTTTAATTGCGAATTTTTCGTTGTGAGCTTTTGATAAAAACACCAACACAACGCTATCGCCACAATGTGTAATAACGAGGCTAAAATGTCAGAATTATTGTCTGTGCAATCAGATGCACCTGCTAAAAAAATTAATCTAATGGATTTAACGCGCCAACAAATGCGCGAATTTTTTAAAGAACTCGGCGAAAAACCATTCCGAGCAGATCAGTTAGTAAAATGGATTTATCATTTTGGCGAAGATAACTTCGACAATATGACAAACATTAATAAAAAATTACGAGAAAAACTTAAAGCTGTTGCAGAAATTAAAGCCCCAGAAGTTGCCGTTGAACAGCGTTCAGCCGATGGCACAATAAAATGGGCAATGCAAGTGGGTGAACAACAAGTTGAAACTGTGTATATTCCCGAAGCAGATCGCGCTACGCTTTGTGTATCTTCCCAAGTGGGCTGCGCCTTAGCTTGCACATTCTGTTCAACCGCACAACAAGGATTTAATCGCAATTTAACGGTTTCAGAAATTATCGGCCAAGTTTGGAGAGCCTCTAAAATTATTGGCAACTTTGGGGTGACTGGCATTAGACCAATTACCAATGTGGTAATGATGGGAATGGGTGAACCCTTGTTAAATGTCGCTAACGTTGTTCCCGCAATGGAAATTATGTTAGATGATTTTGCCTATGGTTTATCAAAACGTCGTGTCACTTTATCAACTTCTGGCGTCGTGCCAGCACTAGATAATTTGAGCAAAATGATCGATGTGGCTTTGGCTATTTCATTACATGCCCCAAACGATGAATTGCGTGATGAAATTGTGCCAATCAACAAAAAATATAATATCAAAATGTTGATTGACTCGGTAAATCGTTATTTAAGCGTATCAAATGCAAACCACGGCAAAGTTACGATTGAATATGTCATGCTCGATCATGTGAATGATGCTGTAGAACATGCTCATCAACTTGCAGAAGTATTAAAAAATACGCCTTGTAAAATTAATTTAATTCCGTGGAATCCGTTCCCAGAAGCACCTTATGCAAAAAGCTCGAATACGCGTATTGACCGCTTCCAAAAAACCTTGATGGAATATGGCTTTACCGTGATTATCCGTAAAACTCGAGGAGATGACATTGATGCAGCTTGCGGACAGCTAGCCGGAGATGTTATCGATCGTACTAAACGTACGGCAATGAAACGCCAATTTGGACAAAATATTGGGGTGACAGAAATTAATTAATATTCTAGGCATGTGAATTAATCAAATTCACATGCCCTATGTTTTCATAAAAATTAAAGTATATTAAATATTTCTTCCTGCCCTGTTAAAAGGAGAAAAAATGCAAACAATAAGTAAACAACTCAGTGCGGTGATTTTCCCTTTCATTTTTTCTGCTTGCGTTTCTCAATCAACCATTCAAGATTTCAATCAACAATCAGCAGCTAAAGCTCGCGTAGAACTTGCACTAGGTTACCTTCAACAAAATAATCCTCAACTCGCTAAAATCAACTTAGATAAAGCGCTTCAACACGATAAAGATTACTATCTCGTGCATTCAGCGCTTGCGCATTATTATCAACAACAAGGGGAAATCGAGAACGCACATCGTGAATATGAAATAGCTTTAAAACTCAATAATCAACAGGGAGACTTACATAATAATTTTGGCACATTTTTATGTCGTCAAAAGCAATTTGAACAAGCTCAGCAGCAATTTCAACTCGCACTGAATTCACCTAATTATTATCATCAAGCAGATACATTTGAAAATATGGCTCTTTGTGCTTATTCCGCTCAAAAAATGGATATTTATCAACAAGCATTACAAAAATTGCGACAAACAGATAGTAAACGAGCGGAAAAATTTAATACCTTTAAATAAAGCATTGCCAAATCAAGCGTTGGACTTTAAAATTTAGCCTTTATTTATCGCATATTATTTAATTGAATTTATGAATCCAACAACTGAGCAAGAACTTTCACCAGGTGAGATTTTTCGCCAAGCACGTGAAAACTTGAATCTTTCTCTCGAAGACGTGGCCAAAGAAATTTCGCTGCGTCCCTCCATATTACAACAACTTGAAAACAACGAATTTATTCAAAAATCTACCCCTGCAATCTTTGTAAAAGGCTATGTGCGTAGCTATGCCAAGTTCTTACGCTTACCTGATTCTGTATGGGAAAATATTACATTTGCAGAAAATGATAAAAACGATCTGAGTAAAAATGCTCGTTCAACTCGTGAAGTAAATCAATATTCATCGCACTCTCGTTGGGTCGGGCGTTTATCTATCATTGTACTTATTTTAGTCCTTGGCATGACTGGACTTTGGTGGTGGCAAAGTTACCAACAAAATAACCAAGAACGTGATGATTTAGTACAAAGCTATGTTACCTCTACCGAAAATAATCAATCAGCTACAGCTCTTGTGACGACAGAAGAAAGTAATAAAATTGCACCAGAAACAACAGCACCTGTCTCACAACCAGTAGAAATAACAAATAATGTATTACCAGAAATAACACAAGAAAATACCGTTCCACAAACAAAAAACGATGAAAAATCAATTTCAGACACTCAAAGTGCGGTAGAAAATCCATCAATTTCTCCTGCAGCCCCTACTGTGAAAGGAGACTTGATTGTAGAAATCTTAAATAATACTAGCTGGCTCAGCGTAAAAGATAAAAATCGCCGAGTATTAGCACAAAAAGAATACAAAAAAGGTGAAATATTAACTTTTAATGGCAATGAGTTTTCATTAATTGTTGGAGCACCAAGTAATGTACGTATCACCTATAAAGGTGAAAATTATCCATTAAAAGTAGATGGCCGCATTGCAAAATTCAAACTTTCACAGCCTTAATAAGGAAAAAGATGTCAGCTTTTCAACCAAGCATTAAGCGTCGTGAATCGACAAAAATTTATGTGGGAAATGTACCCGTTGGTGGTGATGCACCAATTGCCGTGCAATCAATGACAAATACTCGCACCACTGATGTGGAGGCGACTGTTGCTCAAATTAAATCATTAGAACGTGTTGGCGCAGATATCGTTCGCGTATCTGTTCCAACAATGGATGCCGCAGAAGCATTTAAACAAATTAAACAGCAAGTGAATGTCCCGCTCGTAGCAGATATTCATTTCGACTATCGTATCGCGCTAAAAGTCGCAGAATATGGAGTAGATTGTTTACGTATCAATCCAGGCAATATTGGTCGTGAAGATCGTATCCGTGCCGTTGTTGATTGTGCTCGTGACAAAAATATTCCGATTCGTATCGGCGTAAACGCAGGCTCTTTAGAAAAAGATCTGCAAGAAAAATACGGCGAGCCAACACCAGAAGCATTATTAGAATCAGCATTGCGTCATGTAGAAATTCTAGACCGTCTTAACTTCGATCAATTTAAGGTGAGTGTAAAAGCCTCTGATGTGTTCTTAGCGGTAGAAGCTTATCGTTTACTTGCCAAATCTATCAAACAGCCATTGCATTTAGGTATTACTGAGGCAGGCGGCGCGCGTGCAGGTGCAGTTAAATCTGCAATAGGTTTAGGTATGTTACTTGCCGAAGGTATTGGTGACACATTACGTGTATCATTAGCAGCCGATCCCGTAGAGGAAATTAAAGTAGGTTTTGATATTCTCAAATCTTTACGAATTCGCTCTCGTGGCATTAATTTTATTGCGTGCCCAACCTGCTCTCGCCAAGAATTTGATGTGATCGGTACAGTAAATGCGTTAGAACAACGCCTTGAAGATATTATTACACCAATGGATGTATCAATTATCGGTTGCGTAGTGAATGGTCCTGGCGAAGCGCTCGTATCAGATCTCGGGGTAACTGGTGGTAACAAAAAAAGTGGTTATTATCTTAATGGCGAACGTCAAAAAGAACGCTTCGATAACGAAGATATTGTTAACCAATTAGAAGCAAAAATTCGTGCAAAAGTCGCACAACAAGATCCAAAAAACAGAATTATTTAAGGAAAGCTCGTGGCTAAAACTATTCAAGCAATTCGCGGAATGAACGATTGCTCCCCTACTGAATCTCCATTGTGGCAATGGATTGAAGCGCAAGTACGCCAGGTATTAAACAATTATGGTTATTCCGAAGTGCGTATGCCAGTTGTAGAAAGCACACCATTATTTGCGCGTGCAATCGGTGAAGTAACCGATGTTGTTTCAAAAGAAATGTACACATTTTGGGATAACGACGAACAATTAACCTTACGCCCTGAAGGCACTGCAGGTTGCGTGCGTGCCGCCATTGAACATGGTTGGATCTATAACAATGAACAACGTTTATGGTATATGGGGCCAATGTTCCGTCATGAACGTCCACAAAAAGGTCGTTACCGTCAATTCCATCAAGCAGGTGTTGAGGTATTCGGTATTGCGAATCCAGAAATCGATGCCGAATTAATCATGCTTACCTATCGTTTATGGAAAGCATTAGGTATCGATCAACATGTGACACTTCAACTTAACTCAATTGGCTCTTTAGAAGCACGAGCAAATTATCGTTCAGCTTTGGTTGGATTCTTAGAAAATCATCAAGATTTAATGAGCGATGAAGAAAAAGATCGATTGGTAAAAAATCCGCTTCGTATTTTGGACACAAAAAATCCAGAATTACAAAAAGTATTAGATAACGCACCAAAATTGCTTGATTATCTAGATGATGAAAGCCGTGAGCATTTTGGACAATTATGTTCATTATTAAATGCTGTTGGTATTCAATATGAAATTAATCCTAAACTCGTTCGTGGCTTAGATTATTACAATAAAACTGTATTTGAATGGGTAACCTCAGCCCTTGGTGCACAAGGTACCGTGTGTGGCGGTGGTCGTTATGACGGTTTAGTGGAACAACTTGGCGGACATGCAACGCCAAGCATCGGATTTGCGATGGGATTAGAGCGTTTAATCTTGTTGGTACAAGAAGTTAATCCAAATGTTCCGGTTAAAAGTGCGGTGGATATTTATGTTGTTTATCAAGGTGAAGGCACAACATTAGCCGCTTTTGAATTAGCAGAAAAAGTACGCTCAGAATTACCGCACTTAAATACTATGTTGCACTGCTCTGGCGGTAATTTCAAAAAACAATTTAAACGTGCAGATAAATCTGGTGCAACATTGGCATTAGTTATCGGCGAAAGCGAAGTTCAAAATAAACAAGTCGTTGTTAAACACTTACAAGGTGGTGCAGATCAGCAAACCTTAGATTTAGTGAATATAATCGACTATATTCAAACTCAATTTTAATTTAAAAGGGGAAAAACATGGCTTATTCCATTGAAGAAGAACAAGAGATTAACCAGTTGAAAGACTGGTGGAAAGAGAATGGCAAAACAATTATTGTCGCCTTTATCTTAGGTGTGGGTGGTATGTTTGGATGGCGTTATTGGCAAGCGCACCAAGCAGAACAAATCGCTCAAGCTTCAGCTCAGTATGATGCGTTAATCTATTCTGCACAACAAGATGAACAAGCTAAAAAAGCAAATATAGAACAATTTGTGCAAGCTAACAGCAAAACTGCATACGCTGTCTTTGCTTTGTTAGATGAAGCGAAAAAAGCGACTGAAAAACAAGATTTTGTAGCAGCAGAAGTAAACTTAAATCAAGCATTAACTCAATCTCAAGATGAAGTATTAACATCTATTGTTGCATTACGTCTAAGTGCGGTGCAATTTCAATTAGGTCAATTAGATAATGCGTTAACCAGCTTAAATCAAGTGAAAGGTGAAAGTTTTAATGCTCGTAAAGCGATTTTAACTGGCGATATCCAAGTCGCCAAAGGAGATAAAGTTGCGGCTAAAAACAGCTTTGAGCAAGCACAACAAAGTGGTAGCCAATTAGAACAACAAATGGCCAAAATGAAATTAAACAATCTTTAAAAAATAATACCCGCATCAAGATGCGGGTATTTCTTATCTTTTTAGCCACAAAATCACACAACCTTCCTAGCAAGTATAAAAAGCAAAACGGGGCGATGCTGTAAATCTTTAAATTCATGATGCCATTGAACCTGATCTGCTAACATAGGTTCTTCCATTTGCTCAATTTGAAAACCTACTTTAATCAAATTATTAATAATCGTTGCAGTCGTACGATGATAAGTCTTAAAAGTCTGCTTAAACCAACTCCGTTCTCTTTCTCCTTCATCTCGATAATGATTCAAACGGTAAGCAATTTGCTGTTTATTCTCATTTTTTTCCCAACGTTCCCCCGTCTTATGGCAGGTCGTGATAGGATGTTCTTGAGAAAAAACAAGCACACCATTTGCTTTCAACTTATTAAAAATTGCAGACAACAATTGAGGAAATTCTTTTACATAATGAAAAACAAAAGAACTCGTAATTACATCAAAATTATCTTCTGGTAATTCAATAAGCTTTTCCATAGGTAATTGATAAAGAGAAAAACAATCTTTAAATTCACCGCGCTTTTCTAAATCAATTTTAGCTTGCTTTAACATATTTGCGGACAGATCGATTCCAACTACGTGTCTAGCGCCTCTTGATAAATAAAGTGCTAAATGTTCACCAGCCCCACACCCAAGATCAAGTAATTTTTTTCCTTGTAAGTCTGGCAAAAGTGAAAGCATTGTCGGTTTCTCAACAACTTCATTTAAACTAATAGGATTAGAACGAAGCTTTTGGTAAAGCTCAAAGAAATTTTCCTTATCGTAAACACTGATTTGATTTATCATATTTTCATTATAGCGCTAAAACAAGCACGCCTGATAAAATTAAAATACTACCGATAATTAATTTTAGGCTGAGTGGCTCCCCTAAAATGACAACCCCCAGAATAATTGCAATAACTACACTTAATTTATCAATCGGTGCAACCCAAGAGGCAGGAGCAAGTTGGAGCGCTCGATAATAACAAAGCCAAGACAACCCAGTTGCAATACCTGATAAAATCAGAAAACTAAACGGTTTTACTGCAATATGCTGTGGCAATTGCCACTCGTTACGAGCAGATAGAATGCCTGCCGTCACAAATAAAATGACAAGAGTTCGAATAAAGGTGGCAAGATTACTATTCATCCCTTCTACACCAAGCTTGCCTAAGATCGCCGTGAGCCCTGCAAAAAATGCAGAACCTATCGCAAAAAATACCCAACTCATATCCTTTCCTTATTTACCCACAGCCCCTAAAATTTGCTACACTTTTCCGCTATAATAACGGAAAATTTTTTTATGAAGAAGTAAAAATGAATCAGATTAACATTGAAATCGCTTATGCTTTGCCGGAACGTTATTATTTGAAATCTTTTCAAGTTGATGAAGGAATCACCGTGCAAACTGCGATTACGCAATCAGGGATTTTAAGCCAATTTCCAGAGATTGATTTGAGCACAAATAAAATTGGGATTTTCAGTCGTCCAATTAAATTGACTGATGTATTAAAAGAGGGCGATCGTATTGAAATTTATCGTCCATTACTTGCTGATCCGAAAGAAATTCGCCGTAAACGTGCAGCAGAGCAAGCTGCAGCAGCCAAAGACAAAGAAAAAGGAGCTTAAAAATGACCGCACTTTCATCTGTTGATTTTTGTTTACCTGAACATATCACACCAGAAATTTTTCTATGTGATTATTGGCAGAAAAAGCCACTTGTGATTCGTAACGGTTTGCCTGAAATCGTTGGGCAGTTTGAGCCACAAGATATTATTGAGCTCGCGCAAAATGAAGATGTCACCGCTCGTTTAGTAAAAACATTTTCTGATGACGATTGGAAAGTTTTTTTTAGCCCTTTGAGCAACAAGGATTTTCAAAAGTTACCAGAAAAATGGTCAGTGTTAGTTCAAAATTTGGAGCAATGGTCGCCTGAATTAGGACAACTTTGGAACAAATTTGGCTTTATTCCTCAGTGGCAACGTGACGACATTATGGTGTCTTACGCGCCGAAAGGTGGCTCTGTTGGTAAGCATTATGATGAGTATGATGTATTCTTGGTGCAAGGATATGGTCATCGTCGTTGGCAATTAGGTAAATGGTGTGATCCAAGTACCGAATTTAAACCCAATCAGCCAATCCGTATTTTTGACGATATGGGCGAATTGGTGATTGATGAAGTGATGAATCCGGGCGATATTTTGTATATTCCAGCCCGTATGGCACATTATGGTGTGGCTGAAGATGATTGTTTAACCTTTTCTTTTGGCTTGCGTTATCCAAATTTAAGCAATTTGATTGATGGGATAAGCAAAGGTTTTTGTCATCAAGATCCTGATTTAAATTTAAATGAGTTTGATTTACCGCTACGTTTAAGCCAGTCTGAACAACGTACAGGTAAACTTGCGGATGAAAATATTCAAGCAATGAAACAGCTTTTATTAGATAAATTGGCCCATTCAGAAGCTTTTGATGCATTGTTTAAGCAAGCCGTAGCAAGTGCAGTGAGTTCTCGTCGTTATGAGTTATTAGTCTCTGATGAAATGTGCGATCCTGATGAAGTGCGATCAATTTTAGAAGAGGAGGGGGCATTCCTTTCTCAAGACAACAATTGTAAATTGCTTTACACCGAAAATCCGCTGCGAATTTATGCGAACGGCGAGTGGTTAGATGAACTTAATGTGATTGAGACCGAAGTGTTGAAACGCTTATCTGATGGTGAAAGTTTGGACTGGGCATTTTTATCAAATTTAGTAAATGAAACCGAAGATCCTGAAACCTCAATGGATTTACTGTTGGATTCCATTTGTAACTGGGTTGATGATGGTTGGGTCATTATAGAATAATCAAGCTTCCCTCTTTAGAAAAGAGGGGGATTATCTTTAACTTTTAAGCCATAACAAATTATGTCGGACAATATTTATTCCGTCTCTCAACTGAATTCTGCTGCGCGCCAGATGCTCGAAGGAAATTTTTCACAAATTTGGTTAACGGGTGAAATTTCCAATTTTACGCACCCCGTGTCTGGACATTGGTATTTAACGCTGAAAGATGAAAATGCACAGGTGCGTTGTGCGATGTTTCGCATGAAAAATTTGCGTGTTGCTTTTCGTCCGCAAAATGGGATGCAAGTGCTTGTGCGTGCCAATGTCAGTTTATATGAGCCTCGTGGTGATTATCAGCTTATTATTGATTCTATGCACCCAGCCGGTGAAGGTTTGTTGCAACAGCAGTTTGAAGCATTAAAAATGAAATTGGCCGCGGAAGGATTATTTGCTCAAAATCTTAAGAAAAATCTACCGTACTTTAGTAAAGCGGTTGGGATTATTACGTCTTCTACAGGTGCGGCATTGCAAGATATTTTGCATATTTTGGCACGCCGTGATCCAAGTTTAAAAGTCGTTATTTATCCCACTGCAGTACAAGGCAAAGAGGCGACAGCAGAAATTGTGCAAATGATTGAACTTGCCAATCTGCGACAAGAAGTGGATGTATTAATTGTTGGCCGTGGTGGTGGTTCATTAGAAGATCTTTGGTGTTTTAATGAAGAAGAAGTGGCAAGAGCGATTTTTCGTTCAACCTTACCTATTATCAGTGCTGTGGGGCATGAAACGGATGTAACGATTGCCGATTTTGTCGCAGATCTTCGTGCGCCGACCCCTTCAGCTGCGGCTGAATTAGTGAGTCGTAATCAAGATGAATTATTACAACAACTTCGCCATCAACAGCAACGTTTAGATATGGCATTTGATCGTTTATTTACTCGAAAAAGCCAGCGTTTGAAACAGATAATCTTAAAATTACACAATCAACATCCACAGAATCAGCTACGCACTCAACAAGCGAAAAATGAACAACTTACGCATCGCTTGCAACTTGCTATGTTGCGTCAGTTTGAAAATACACAACAAAAATTCACCGCACTTTCTTCTCGTTTGAAACAAAATCCATTGCCATATCGAGTGCAACGTCATCAACAACGCTTAGAGCAGTTACAAGTGCGGTTAAATTTTTGCGTAAATCGGCAACTGGCGGAACGTCAAAATAAACTGGCAACGTTATGCGGAAAATTGGATGGTTTAAGCCCGTTGAAGGTATTGGCGAGAGGTTATTCCATTGCGGAAAATGCTCAAGGAAAAGCAATAATAAGTACTCAAGATGTGAAGAAAGGTGAATGTATCACGACGCAAGTTAAAGACGGAAGAATTATCAGTAAAGTTATATAATATTTGTCATTTACATCAATAAGCAAAGGGAGTAGCAAATAAGATACTCCCTTTTGTTATTTAATTATGATAATGCCCAACCGCCTGCATAGAATGCAACAAGTACGATTGCAATAATCACAGTCCCTACATTTAAGCGTTTAATATCGCCACTCACGATTCTTCCAATCACTAATGCCGCAAAACCTAGCATAATGCCTGTTACGATGTTAGCGGTAAGTACGATAAACACTGCGCAGATTAATCCGCTCATCGCGCCAACGAAATCATCGAAATCTAATTTGCTTACATTGCTTAACATTAATAAACCAACATACATTAATGCTGGGGCAGTTGCGTATCCAGGCACTAAGAAAGCTAATGGTTGAAAGAAAAGCATTAATAGGAATAACACACCAACAACGATTGCAGTAATACCGGTTTTACCGCCTGCTGCTGTTCCTGCTGCTGATTCAATATAAACAGCAGCTGGTGCTGTACCGAATAAGCCTGAGAATAAGCTACTGATTGAGTCTGAAGTTAAAGCTTTACCGCCATTGATAATTTGACCATCCTTATCAAGCAAGTCTGCTTGACCTGCAACTGCGCGAATTGTACCCGTTGCATCAAATACGGCGGTCATCACCAAAGCAAATACGACAGGCAAGATTGCTGGTTGTAGTGCGCCCATAAAGTCTAATTGTAAGAAAAGAGAATTTTCACCAAATGTTGGCATTTTGAAAATCTCTCCGCCAAATTTTACATTTGGATCAAAAATTAAACCTACGATAGTAATAGCGATAATTACCCATAAAATACCGCCTTTAATTTTCATTTTTTCAAGGCCGATAATGAGCGCCAAACCAATTAAGGACATCATGACTGGGAATGAGGTGAAATCGCCTAATTTTACTGGTAAGCCAGCTTGGTTGTTGACGACTAAACCTACGCCGTTTGCCGCAATTAAAAGTAAAAAGAGTCCGATACCAATGCCTGCTCCGTGAGCGATACTGGATGGTAAATTACGCAAGATCCATGCACGAATACCCGTGGCAGAAATTAAGGTAAACACAACCCCCATTAAGAATACTGCGCCTAGCGCAACAGGAATGGCAACCTTTTGACCAATTACTAGGCTAAATGCTGTAAAAGCTGTAAGAGAAATTGCACAACCAATTGCCATTGGTGCATTTGCCCATAAGCCGATTAAGATAGACCCTAATCCTGCAACTAAGCAGGTGGCAATAAAGACAGATTCCGCCGGAAAACCTGCAGCACCTAGCATATTGGGTACCACGATTACAGAATAAACCATTGCTAAGAACGTGGTTAAACCCGCGATAATTTCTTGACGAACAGTTGAACCACGTTGCTTGAGCTCAAATGTTTTTTCTAAAGTTGGCATAGTGTTCCTTAAAGTTGAGTGAAAAATTGAAGTGAATAAGGCGCGCTATTTTACATCATAAAAATGAGAAGTAAACGTTTGCGTTAGTTTTGTTTAGAATAAAGTGTGGTCAAAATTATGAATAGTTATGAAATAATCTATTTGCTGATTTTCTCTACAAATGAGACTGCGAGTCAGCAGAAAAACTGCTATACTTGTCACGTTTTTTAACTTGATAAAATGAAGGAAACAAAATGGCTGATTTTAATCAAATTTTAACGCCAGGCGATGTAGATGCTGGCATTATCAATGTAGTAAACGAAATTCCAGAAGGTAGCTGCCATAAAATTGAATGGAATCGTAAAGTTGCGGCATTCCAATTAGATCGTGTTGAGCCTGCAATTTTTGCAAAACCAACTAACTATGGTTTCATTCCACAAACTTTAGATGAAGATGGCGATGAGTTAGATGTGTTATTAATCACTCGTCAACCATTAGCAACAGGTGTATTCCTTGAGGCTAAAGTAATTGGTGTCATGAAATTTGTTGATGATGGCGAAGTGGATGACAAAATCGTTTGTGTTCCAGCAGATGATCGTGATACAGGAAATGCCTATAATTCATTAGCAGATTTACCTGCGAACTTAATTAAACAAATTGAGTTCCATTTCAATAACTATAAAGCGCTTAAGAAACCTGGCTCAACGAAAGTAACGCATTGGGGCGATGTAGAAGAAGCGAAAGAAGTGATTCGTGAGTCTATTAAACGTTGGAATGAACGTTAATTAACTTTAAAGATAAAAGAGCGGTGATATTTCACCGCTCTTTGTATTAGAATTACACAAACCAATTTTAATCCCGCCAATCACTCCAATTTTAATTTTGAATAAGCATCTGATTACTAAACATTTAAGTGTGGTTAAATCATTTTTTAATCACACTTTTTTTAATTCCAATCAAAATAACCTACTAATTTAGTCAATTACTTTGTTTGGGGTATTATTTTAACGCCACAATACCCGATATAATTAGTCAGGTATTTTACTTTATGTAAAATATTTGCCTATGATTTTAAATAGGAAGTTAATTTTTCAATAACCTAGGAGTGATAAAATGGGACAGTATAAAAAGTTCTGGTACCTATTAGTCGCCGTATTGATTGGGTCATTCTCAATTTTAGGCTACTACGGGTTCGAAGTTTATCGTGAAGCACCGCCAATTCCGCAACAATATGTTTCTGAATCTGGCGAAAAAGTGATTACGCACGATGATATTTTACATGGTCAAACCGCTTGGCAAACTACAGGCGGTATGCAAGTGGGGTCAGTTTGGGGCCATGGTGCATATCAAGCACCAGACTGGACAGCAGATTGGCTTCACCGTGAACTAATTAACTGGTTGGACATTACAGCGAATCAAGAGTTTGGTAAAAACTTCGCTGATTTAAATGATGAACAACAAACTTTATTAAAAGCGCGTTTAACCAAAGAATATCGTGGTAGCAAAGTTGAAAACGGTACCGTTGTGCTTTCAAACACCCGTTTAGTGGCAATGGAAAAAACGGCACAATACTACATCTCTTTATATAGTGATGATCCTGCAACTAAAGTGACTCGTGAACACTTTGCGATGAAGGATAATACCCTTCCTGACTTACAAGCACGTAAAGACTTAGCTAAATTCTTCTTCTGGACAGCGTGGACTGCCTCCGCTGAACGTCCAAATACTCACGCAAGTTACACCAACAACTGGCCACATGAGCCGTTAATCAACAACGTACCAACACCAGAAAACGTCATTTGGTCTATTGCAAGTGTCGTATTCCTCATTGCCGGTATTGGTTTCGTGGTATGGATTTGGTCATTCAAAAAACGTGAAGATGAAAAAGAACCCGCAACACCTGAATTCGATCCACTTACAAAATTACAACTTACCCCTTCTCAACGTTCGTTAGGTAAATACCTCTTCACTGTGCTTGCATTATTCTTACTGCAAGTGAACTTAGGAGCGATTGTTGCTCACTATACCGTTGAAGGTCAAGAATTCTATGGTATTGATATTTCTCAATACTTACCTTATTCATTAGTGCGTACATGGCATATTCAAGCAGCCTTATTCTGGATTGCAATGGCATTCTTAGCTGGCGGTTTATTCCTTGCACCAATCATTAATGGCGGTAAAGATCCGAAATTCCAAAAATTGGGTGTAGATGTTCTCTACTGGGCATTAGTGGTATTAGTAGTGGGTTCATTTACTGGTAGCTACTTAGCGATTGCGCATATTCTTCCTGAAGAGTGGAGCTTTATGTTCGGCCACCAAGGTTACGAATTCATTGACTTAGGTCGTTTCTGGCAAGCAGTGAAATTCGCAGGCATCTTGTTCTGGTTAGTCTTAATGCTTCGCGGTACAGTGAACGCATTCAAACAACCCGGTGATAAAAACTTATTGGCATTGTTCTTCGCTTCCGTCATTGCGATCGGTTTATTCTATGGCCCAGCATTATTCTATGGCGAGCACACTCACATTTCTGTGATGGAATACTGGCGTTGGTGGGTAGTTCACCTATGGGTAGAAGGCTTCTTCGAAGTATTCTCTGTAGCGGCACTCTCATTCATCTTCGTAAGTTTAGGTTTAGTTTCACGTCGTACTGCGACTGTGGCAACCATTACTGAAGCAGCGTTGTTCTTAATCGGTGGTATCCCTGGCACTTTCCACCACTTATACTTCGCGGGTGCAACCACTCCAATTATTGCTGTAGGTGCCTCTTTCTCTGCACTTGAGGTAGTACCTTTAGTATTATTAGGTCACGAAGCGTGGGAACATTGGGCAATGAAACAAAAAGCACCTTGGATGGAACGCTTAAAATGGCCTCTTTACTGCTTCGTAGCCGTCGCATTCTGGAATATGTTAGGTGCTGGCGTGTTTGGTTTCTTAATCAACCCTCCAATTTCACTCTACTATGTTCAAGGATTGAACACGACTGCAGTTCACGCGCACGCAGCATTATTCGGCGTGTATGGCTTCTTAGCATTAGGCTTCGTATTCTTAATCGCGCGTTATTTACGTCCGGATACACCATTTAACGATAAGTTAATGAAATGGGGCTTCTGGTTATTAAACGGCGGTTTAGTACTGATGATCGTATCAAGCTTACTACCTATCGGTGTTATCCAAGGATATGCAAGTATCTCAGAAGGCTTATGGTATGCACGTAGTGAAGAATTTATGCAACAGCCATTATTCGATACCTTACGTTGGGTACGTCTAGGTGGAGATGTGGTATTCATCTTCGGTGCACTAGCCTTCTTCTGGCAAATCTTTACAATGATTTTCTTCAGACCTAAACATTAATTAGGCCTTCCCAAAAGCGGCTTATGTAAAAGTAAGTCGCTTTTTATTTATATAGACTATAAATACTTAATGATTGATTTTAATATGGTTACCAAGAAATATCTCTTTCAGAATTCTACCTATCTTTAAAACTTATATAAAAAATAACCGCACTTTACAAAGTGCGGTTATTTTCTCTACTCTTTTTATCTAGAATAATTATTTCTTCTTCGCATATTTTAATGAGTCAATGGCTACCGCTAAAATAATAATGCTACCTTTGATGATGTATTGCCAGTAAGGGTTTACACCGATGTAAGTTAAACCGTAGTTGATAACTGTAAAGATGATAACGCCAGTTATGACACCAATTACTGTCCCTACACCACCCGCGAAGGATACGCCACCCACTACGCAAGCAGCAATCGCATCTAATTCATACATAAAACCTAAGTTGTTAGTTGCAGAACCGATACGGCCCGCTTCGAGCATACCACCAAAGGCATAAAACACACCGGCGATCATATAAATAACAACTAAATTACGTGCAACATTCACGCCTGAAACTTTTGCTGCTTCCGGATTTCCCCCAATAGCAAAGATATTTTTACCAAAACGGGTTTTGTTCCACATTATCCACACCAGAAATGAAGCAATTGCAGCATAAATAGTAATATAAGAAAGCTTGAAACTCCCAATTCGGAAAAAGCCTTGAGCAAATGTTGAGAAATTTTCACTAAAACCAGCGATTGGCGATCCACCTACAGCATCATAGTATAGTGAGTTGAAACCATATACGATAATCATGGTTCCCATAGTTGCAATAAACGGTGTTACATTTAAGTAAGCAATAACCAATCCATTTATTAAACCAATAATAGCTCCCACAGCACAAACGGCAAGAATAACAACAGGAATTGGAATTTCACCCATTTCAGGAAATACGCGGTTCATATTTTCCATTGATTGCAACATAGTTGCAGAGATAACTGCAGCCAAACCAACTTGACGACCAGCAGATAAGTCCGTTCCTTGTGTAATTAATAAACCAGCAACCCCAAGTGCAATAATTAAACGAACTGAAGATTGAGTTAAAATATTACTAAAGTTCATCAAATTTAAGAATGTTGGATCTTGCGCAATAATAATACCGAGCAAAATCAATAGCACAAAATAAATGGCATTTTGCTTTAAGAAATCAAAGGATTTGTTTTTTTGTAAGGCACTCATAATCTGTTCCTTTTGTTATAAATATTTCGCAGCGAGTTGCAAGATTTCTTCTTGTGAAGTTTTTGCAGTTTCTACAATACCCGCCAATTTACCGTTACTCATCACTAAAATACGGTCAGTTACACCTAGTAATTCAGGCATTTCTGATGAAATCATAATAATGCCTTTGTCTTTTTTAGCGAGTTCTTGAATGAGTTGGTAAATTTCAAATTTTGCCCCGATGTCGATACCACGAGTCGGCTCATCAAGCATCAGAATTTCAGGTTGAGTTAAAAGCCAACGACCGATAATGACCTTTTGTTGGTTACCACCAGAAAGAGAACCAATTGTTGTTCTATGTGATGGCGTTTTAACATTCATTGAATCAATTACCCACTGGGTATCACTTTTCATTTTCTTCGTGCTAAGTAATTTCCATGGTGTGAGATAAGATTTCATATTTGAAATCAATGAGTTAAATTCAATGCTTAAATTAGAGTAAATACCCGTTGAACGACGCTCCTCAGTGACCAATGCAAAGCCATTATTAATCGCTTCAAGTGCGGTATGATTTTTCACGGTTTTTCCGTGTAACTTGATATTTCCTTCGGTTAATTCACGTACGCCAAAAATAGCTTCAACGATATCAGTACGTTTAGCCCCTACAAGGCCTGCAATACCGAGAATTTCACCTTTTCGTAATTCAAAAGATACGTCTTGAATGGATGGTTGATTTTTAGCGGTAAGATTTTCCACCTGTAAAATTACTTCTTTTGGCGTGTTTGTTTTTTCAGGGAAACGCTGTGTTAATTCACGACCTACCATCATTCCGACAATTTGTTCCATGCTGGATTCTTTCACGTTTACTGTGTTGATCCATTTACCGTCGCGTAAAATAGTAATTTCATCACAGATTTTGAAGATTTCATCCATTTTGTGAGAAATATAAATGATTCCGCAACCGCGTTGTTTTAATTTGTCGATAATTTTAAACAGATGCTCAACTTCTTTTTCAGAAAGTGAGGATGTTGGTTCATCCATGATTACGATTTTAGCGTTATACGAGAACGCCTTCGCAATTTCGATCATCTGCATTTGAGAAACTGAAAGTTTGGCGACTTTTTCTTTAGGATCTACATCAATATCCAATTCATCAAAAATCGCTTTAGTATCACGGTACATTTTTGCGTGATCGACAAAAGGTCCTTTAAGTGGATAGCGTCCAAGCCACAAGTTATCCATTACGCTAGTTTGGCGTACGAGGTTGAGTTCTTGGTGCACCATTGAAATACCATTTTCAAGGGCTTCTTTAGATGTTTTAAAATTGACGGGTTGACCTAAGAAAAGGATTTCACCTTCATCTTTGGCATAAATGCCGAATAAGCATTTTAGTAACGTAGATTTACCCGCACCGTTCTCACCCATTAAAGCATGAACAGAATGTGATCGAACCGTTAAGTTTGCGTTATCTAAGGCTTTTACGCCTGGAAAGGACTTGCAGACATTGGTCATTGTGAGCAGCACTTGGCTGTCTTGACTTTGAGTTTGAGATGTCATATCCAACCTCGTTAAAAAGGGGAAGGGCAACTTCCCCTTGGATTACAACAAAAATTGATGAGAAATTATTTTAAGAAGTCGCCTAAGTTGTCTTTATCTACACCAACATAAGGGATACGTACAACACGATCTTTTAATTCCCATTTTGTGCCTTCAGTTGCTGCTTTGCCTTGTGCTAAGTTGTTAGATAATTGAACAACTGCTTTACCTTGGTTCACACCATCGTTTAACACGGTACCAGCAAGCTCACCTTTTTTGATGAGTTGTAATGCTTCTGGTAACGCATCCACACCGAAGATAGGGAGTTTTTTACCATGTGCTTTGGTTGCTTCTAATGCGCCTAATGCCATACCATCGTTGTTAGAAATAATTACTTCAATGTCGTTTGCTTTAGAGCTAGATAACCAAGCATCTACTTTATCTTTCGCCATTGCAGCATCCCACATACCGGTATCAATAAATAATTGTTCAGTTTGGATACCTTTCGCATTAAGTTCTTCAACTACGAATTTTGTACGCGCTTCAGCATCTGGGTGACCAGGTTCACCTTTTAATAATACGAATTGGATTTTGCCATCTTTATTTAAGTCTAGAGCTGGATTCGCTTTCCATTGTTTTGCAATTAAATCCCCTTGAATTAAGCCAGATTCTTTTGGATCAGTACCTACATAGTAAGCGTGTTCATAAGAACCGATAGCTTTTGCACCTGGGTCTTTATTAAAGAATACAACAGGAATGTTATCTGGTTTTGCTTTGCTAATAATAGTTGGTGCTGCAGCTGGGTCAACTAAGTTAATTGCAAGAGCTTTCACACCTTTGGAAAGTAATACATCAACTTGGTCATTTTGAATTGATTGTGCATTTTGGGAGTCATTCATTAATAAGTTAATGCCACCAAGTGCTTTAGCTTCTTTGTCGATTTCTTTACGCATTAAAGACATGAAGTTGTCATCGTATTTGTAAATGGTTACACCAATTTTGTTACTTGCTGCGAAGCTAGAAGATGCTGCACCTAAACCGATAGCCAAAGCAACCGCACTTAATACTGCTGTTTTTTTCATAATAACGCTCCTATTTTGGAATGTTGATGTTAGAGATAAATATTGCATTACATTCTGCAATTGATGCCATATTAGCGAATAATCTGCTTGGAATCTGTGATCAAACTCACATAAATGAAAACGATTACATTAAAAATTCGGATTTGTGATCGCTATCACATTTTATGAGTGTGTTTATCTTCAAATTTAGATAGATTCCACAGAAAAACGTCGTACTAATGTTGGATTAAATTGAATTGTTGATGGCGTTCTCACCTCATTATCGACAAGGCTTAATGCAAGGTTGGCCGCATAAGTTGCCATTAAATCAATAGGATAGCGAATGGTTGTCAATTTAGGAATTAAATAACGAGCAATTGGCATATCGTCAAAACCAATGATTGAAAATTGGCTTGGTACACTAATATTGTTTTCATTGAGAACTGAAATGGCTCCTGCAGCCATTGAATCATTATAAGCAACGACCGCAGTGAGATCTTTGTTATAACTAAGCAAATCAATCATAGCTTTTTCTCCACCTTCGAAGTCTGGTGAATTGTGCGTGATGGCATGCTCAATAATTGGATAATTGTGATCTTTTAATGCGGTAAGATAACCATCTCGACGCTCAATTTCATCGAAAATTGCATGGTTAGATCCAATATATGCGATATGTTTATGACCACAACGGATAAGCATTTCCGTTGCTAAGTAGGTTCCTTTTTTATTGTCTAAACTTACGCAACGATTTTCATAGCCTTGAATCACTCGGTTGATAATCACCATTCCTGGTACTGTTTTCAAATAATGGCTAAGTTCATCATCAGATAATGCTTTTGAATGCACAACTAAACAACTACAACGCTTGCGAAGTAAAGTATCAATCGCTTCACGTTCCTTCTCTGCATGGTGATAGCCAATACCAATCAAGATTGTTTTACGGTGTGCTTCTGCAACTTTATCTACGGCTTTCACTAAAATAGCAAAAAACGAGTCTGTTACATCGGTAACAACCACACCAATCGTATCGGTGTTTTGTATTGCAAGGGCTTTAGCATTTGCATTGGGTTGATAATTAAGTTGCTCAATTGCTTGTCTTACGGCAAGGCGGGTATCTTCACTCACTGAGGGATGTTGATTTACAACGCGAGAAACAGTAGCAATAGATACATGGGCTAATTCGGCTACATCATGAATGGTGCTCATAGAATGCTCTCCATAATGAAATCACGTTTCTTATTATGTTCTTTCTAAATAAAATTGAAAGCGGTTACTTTCTGATTTGTAACCGAGATCACAAAAAACTTTTAGAGATTTTCCCATTATGTGATACTGATCACGGTTTATTTTTTTGAATTTGCTATCTTATGCGCAGTATTTTGTGTAATCGTTTACAATTTAGAAAGGGAGGCAATTATGAGTGATATTTTTGAACCAACCGAGCATCCACATCGTCGCTATAATCCGTTAATTGATCAATGGGTTTTGGTATCACCACATCGTGCTAAGCGTCCATGGCAAGGGCAACAAGAAAAAGTGAATGAAGAACAAAAACCAAGTTATGATCCAACTTGTTATCTTTGCCCGAGTAATAAGCGTATTACAGGTGAATTAAATCCAGATTATCGTAAACCTTATGTGTTTAAAAATGATTTTTCCGCGCTTTTAGAAGATACGCCAGCCCCTGAAAAATCCTCAGATCCACTTTTCCAGAGTTCTCAAGCTCATGGTGAAAGTCGAGTCATTTGTTTCTCTCCAGATCATAGTAAAACATTGCCATTATTGACCGCACTTGAGATTGAAGAAGTGATTAAAGTATGGCAAGAGCAACTTCGTGAACTTGGCGCGAAATACCAATGGGTGCAAATTTTTGAAAACAAAGGGGCGGCAATGGGTTGTTCGAACCCACATCCGCATGGCCAAATCTGGGCGAACAGTTTCTTACCAAATGAAGTTGCTCGTGAAGATCGCACACAACGCGATTATTTGCTAAAACATGGCTCAGTAATGTTGGTTGATTATGTAAAACGAGAACTGGAATTAAAAGAACGTATTGTCGTTGAAACTGAACATTGGGTAGCTTTAGTGCCTTATTGGGCTGTTTGGCCATTTGAAACATTGCTTTTACCAAAAACTCATATAAAACGTTTAACTGAATTAAGTGACGAACAATCAAAAGATCTTGCGGTTATTTTGAAAAAATTGACAACCAAGTACGACAATCTATTTGAGACTTCTTTCCCATATTCAATGGGATTTCATGCCGCACCGTTTAATGGCGAAGATAACGAACATTGGCAGCTACATGCTCATTTTTATCCTCCTCTTTTACGTTCAGCAACTGTGCGTAAATTTATGGTGGGATATGAAATGTTAGGCGAAAGTCAACGCGATTTAACGGCAGAACAGGCAGCAGAGCGATTACGTGCTTTGAGTGAAGTTCATTATAAAGAAAGAACTAAATAATATAGCTAGTCCCCTCTTTAGCAAAGAGTGGAGAAGATCGAGTACAGATTTAATATAAAGGATAGAAATATGACTCCAATCCAAAATGCTCAACAAATTTTCAATAAACAGCATAAAAATTTGCCAGAAATTACCGTCTATGCACCTGGCCGAGTAAATATTATCGGCGAACATACAGACTACAACGACGGCTTTGTTATGCCTTGTGCGATTAATTTTGGTACGGCCGTTTCTGGTACAAAACGAGATGATCATATTTGGAATGTTTATGCAGCGGATCTTGATGAAACTGATGAATTTTCTCTCAATGTTGAAATTCCGAAGAGTGAACACAAATGGGCTAATTACGTGCGTGGGGTTGTAAAATTTATCCAAGAACGTTACCCGCACTTTCAACAAGGTGCAAATTTAGTGATTTCTGGAAATGTGCCGCTTTCTTCTGGATTAAGTTCATCTGCAGCGTTAGAAGTTGCGGTGGGTAAATTCTGCCAACAACTTGGCGATTTACCGCTTTCTCACACGGATATTGCGTTGAATGGGCAAAAAGCGGAAAACCAATTTGTTGGTGCCAATTGTGGCAATATGGATCAGTTAATTTCTGCACTTGGGCAGGAAAATCACTTACTGATGATTGATTGTCGTAGTCTTGAAACCACTCCAACCCCCGTGCCACAAGATGTCGCCGTAATTATTGTGAACTCAAACGTACCGCACGATTTGGTAACGGGCGAATACAATACTCGCCGTCAGCAATGTGAAGACGCAGCAAAATTTTTTGGAGTAAAAGCATTGCGTGATGTTTCAGTTGAACAATTCCGAAAAAAAGAAGCAGAATTGACCGCACTTTCACCATTAGCAGCAAAACGTGCTCGTCATGTCGTAACAGAAAATCAACGAGTACTCGATGCAGTGGAAGCATTGAAGAAGAATGATTTGACCCGTTTAGGTGAGTTAATGGGGGAATCTCATGATTCAATGCGTGATGATTTTGAAATCACCGTGCCACAAATTGATTATTTAGTTGAATTGGCTCAACTTGTTATTGGTAAAAGTGGCGGTGCCCGTATGACAGGCGGCGGTTTTGGTGGCTGTATTGTCGCACTTGCGCCGCATGATAAAGTCGATGCCGTTCGTAAAATTATTGCGGATAATTACGAGAAAACGACGGGTTTAAAAGAAACTTTTTATGTATGCACGGCATCACAAGGTGTTCGAGTAATTTAAGAAAAAATGATGTTAGAACAAACCACTTTTAATGCACCTGATGGTGCACCCTATCAGCTTATGACCCTGCAAAATGAAAATGGGATGCGTGTTCAATTTATGGATTGGGGGGCAACTTGGCTTTCTTGTAAAGTACCAGTAAATGGCACATTACGCGAGGTTTTATTGGGTTGTAAGGTAGAAGATTATCCCACTCATCAAAGCTATTTAGGCGCAAGCGTAGGGCGTTATGCAAATCGTGTTGCCAATGCACAGTTTGAATTGAATGGTGAAGTCATTCAATTAAAAAGTAATCAAGGTAAACATCAGCTTCATGGTGGAGAGGGCTTTGATAAACGCCGTTGGAAAATTCAAGAGTGCGGTGAGAATTTTGTGTGTTTTTCATTACATTCAGTAGATGGTGAACAAGGTTTTCCTGGTAATGTGGATGTGTCTGTAACCTATACGCTAACAGATGATAATAGCGTAAAAATTGAATATGCAGGGATGAGTGATAAGGATACTGCATTGAACCTAACGAATCATGCCTATTTCAATTTGGAAAATGCAGCGCAAGGCAGTGACGTGCGTGAACATATATTACGTTTAAATGCTGATTTTTATCTGCCTGTAGATAATGAGGGGATTCCTAATTCTCCATTAAAGCACGTAGTGAATACGAGTTTTGACTTCCGTATTGCTAAACCCATCAAACAAGATTTTTTACAAGGGGATCAGCAAGCAACAAAAGGTTACGATCATTCGTTTATTGTCAACAAAGCTTGGCAAAAGCCTTGCGTGTTACTGACTTCTCCAAATGGTGATTTAAGTTTAGAAGTAAGAACCTCGCAAGCCGCATTGCAGGTTTATACGGGTAATTATCTTGCAGGTACGCCAACGAGAAATGGCGAATTATATGCCGATTTTTCTGGCATAGCACTGGAAACCCAATGTTTGCCCGACACGCCTAATCATCCTGAATGGCAAAATTACGGCGGGATTCAAAAAGCAGGCGAGCGATATTATCAATGGACGGAATTTAAGTTTTTTAAAAAGTAATAATTACTGATAAACAGAGGGCTAATTTCTGAAAAACTCGAAATTAGCCCCTATATTAAATGAATCTAATAGTTAGTTTATTTTATTAAACTTCGCTCTCTCCAGAGAAACGTTCAATTCTAGCACCTAAACAACGAAGTTTCTCTTCTATATGTTCATAACCACGATCGATATGATAAATACGATCTACTATGGTTTCACCTGTTGCGATACAACCTGCAAGAACCAAACTGATTGATGCGCGTAAATCTGTCGCCATTACTTCTGCGCCAGATAACTGTTCAACACCATGACATACCGCAGTATTCCCTTCAATTTCAGCTTTACCACCCATGCGAATTAATTCCGGAATATGCATAAAACGATTTTCAAAAATCGTTTCAGTAATAATACTTGTGCCCTCTGCTACCATATTTAATAAGGTGAATTGAGCCTGCATATCAGTAGGGAAACCAGGATGTGGTGCAGTACGAATATTCACTGCTTTAGGGCGATTTCCAAGCATATCTAAAGTGATACTATTCTCAGTAACATCAACTTGAGCGCCAGCTTCACGAAGTTTATCAATCACTGCATCTAAAGTATCAGCCTTAGTATTTTGACAAACAACACGACCACCCGAAATTGCTGCGGCAATTAAGAATGTACCCGTTTCAATACGATCTGGCACGACACTATGCTCACAACCAGTTAAACGTTCAACACCTTCAATCGTAATGTGATCAGAACCTGCACCAGATATTTTCGCGCCCATTTTATTGAGGAAGTCAGCGGTATCTACAATTTCAGGCTCACGAGCCGCGTTTTCAATCACTGTGGTGCCTTTCGCAAGCGTTGCTGCCATCATAATAGATAAAGTTGCACCTACGCTCACTTTTTCCATTACAATACGTGTTCCCACAAGGCGATCTAATACTTGTGCTTTTACATATCCTTCTTCAAGAACGATGTCCGCGCCTAATTTTTCTAAACCGCTAATATGGAGATCAACTGGACGAGCACCGATAGAGCAACCACCAGGTAACGATACTTGGCCTTGATGAAAACGAGCAACCAAAGGCGCCAATGCCCAAATTGAAGCACGCATGGTTTTAACTAATTCATAAGGGGCAGTGAAATGATCGATATTCGATGCATCTAATAAAACTGAGCCAGTTTCATCACGATCTACCACCACGCCTAATTTACGTAAAATTTTCAAAGTGGTTTCAATATCTTTAAGCGCAGGCACGTTCGTGAGTTTAACTGGTTTTGTTGCCAAAATAGCGGCAAAAAGAATTGGAAGTGCGGCATTTTTTGCACCTGAAATATTCACAGTTCCACTTAAACGAGATTGCCCATAAACACGAAATTTTTCCATTTTTGAATCCTTAATTAAGTTGGTTTAATGCACGATCACGTTTCCACTTTTCAGTGGTATAAGTTTTAATTGTTAACGCGTGAATTTCGCCAGTAGTAAAATAAGCCATTAACGGAGCATAAATTGTTTGTTGTTGTTTTACGCGAGAAAGTGCGGCAATTTCATCACTCACTACAATCACGCCAAAATGCGCGTTTTCACCTTGAGCATAAACCTCTTCTACGTTTAGCGCATCTTTTAAAATTCGTTCAATTTCTTGAAGTTCCATCAGATTTCCGTTTAATTAAGATCTGTAAAATTTGCGATCCAATCAGACAAACCAACAAGATCTGCAAGGGTTAATAATTGTTTTGGTGGATAAACTAATCGCACTGTTTTGTTAAGCTTTTGACACTCTCGTAAAAAATCACAAAGCGCTGCAAAACCAGCTGAATCAATATGTTGAATACCAGACAAATCCCATTCAACAACTGTTTTATCCAGCGCATTAGCAGATAAAAAAACGTCACGTTGCTGCCACATAGGCAACAACGTGTTGCGAGATAGCTCCCCTGACAAAAGGAGCGCTATCTTATCATCATTTTTCTTTAAATCCCAATTTAACATGGCAACAAAATTATTTGCTGAATGTTACAGGTTGAGCGGCTGATTTTTGTACTTGAGCCGTTAATGCATCAATACCCTGTTGACGTAAGATACTACTCCATTCTTGTTGTTTTGTTACAACCATACTCACTCCCTCAGCAACCATGTCATAAGCTAACCATTCACCCGTTTTACCATTCTTACGCCATTTAAAATCTAATTTAATTGGTGCTGCACCATTGGTTTGAATAATATTCACACGAATATTTACTAAGTTTTTATCACCTAATGCTTTTTCTGGCTCAATTTGGATTTGTTGATTTGAATATGCCGTTAATACTTGTGCATAAGCTTGTTCAATAAAATCACCAAAAGCTTTAAAGAATTTTTCACGTTGTTCAGGTGTAGTAGATTTGAAATGAGAACCTAAAACTAAAGAACCTGCATAATTGACTTGAACATAAGGCAGTAAATCATTACGAACGATAGTACGTAGATAATTTGGGTTCTTTTTAATCTGGCTTTGATTTGCCTGAATATCAGAAAACAATTTATCTGACGCTTGTTGCATTAATACATAAGGACTTGTTTCAGCCATAGCAGTACCAGCAGCAAAAAGTGCGGTAAATACTAAGGTTAAAATTGCAAACCATTTTTTCACTTGGAAAAATTTCATCATAAATCTCCTAAATAAATGTTAGTTGTTATTGTACTGTAGGCTCAGTCTTTTCACTGTTACCATCAGATTTTTTATCGCCGTAAAGGAATTGGCCGATTAAATCCTCCAACACCATCGCAGATTTTGTATCTTGAATTTGGCTACCTTCTTTAAGCATAGCCGATTCACCATCATCAAACCCCATTGTCAATGCAATATATTGCTCACCTAACAAGCCAGATGTCTTAATTGATAAAGAACTGTTTTCTGGGATTTCATTATATTCCTGATTAATTGCAATACTAACTTTTGGTAAATAGCTTTTTTCATCAAGCGTAATACCGCTCACACGCCCAATAACCACTCCACCAATTTTTAATGGTGCACGTACTTTTAGTCCACCAATATTATCAAAAGTTGCCGTCACAGTATAAGATTTCGTCTCACCAAAACCTTGTACGTTGGCTACGCGTAAACCTAAAAAAACTAAGGCGCCAATACCAAGTAATAAAAATAACCCGACCCAAAATTCATATTTAATTGTTTGTCTCATAAAAAATCCTTAACCTGCTCCAAACATAATAGCAGTCAAAATAAAATCTAATCCTAGAACAACAAGAGATGCATGCACAACTGTTCGTGTTGTAGCTTGGCTGATACCTTCTGATGTTGGCATACAATCATAACCATTAAAAAGCGCAATCCAAGTCACAGCTACAGCAAAGAAAATCGCTTTAATAAAGCCATTTAAAATATCATAGCTCCAACTCACGGAATTTTGCATCACAGACCAAAAGCTACCTGAATCAACACCTTTCCAATCCACACCAACTAAGGAACCGCCCCAAATACCAATCGCGATAAACAAGATTGACAAAATTGGCATGGAAATAACTCCTGCCCAAAAACGAGGTGCAATCACTCGACGTAAAGGATCAACAGCCATCATTTCAAGACTAGAAAGTTGTTCAGTGGCTTTCATTAAGCCTATTTCAGCCGTCAATGCAGAACCTGCTCGACCAGCAAATAAAAGTGCGGTAACAACAGGTCCTAATTCTCGCAAAAGAGAAAGCGCCACAAGCTGACCTAAACTTGTTTCAGCAGAAAAATCGACTAACACGACATAACCTTGTAGTCCTAATACCATTCCAATAAATAAACCGGACAACAAAATAATGAGTAACGATTGGACACCTAAAACATGCATTTGCTTCACAAGCAAAGGAAAATGCTTACGAATTTGTGGCTTGCCGATCAATGCGCCAAATAACATAAAACCTGCTCGCCCTAATGCACGGAAAAAGTCGATCACCTGTTTTCCTAAAGCAGAAATAAAATTGACGATCATTCAAACAATTCCTTCACATAATCTTGCGCTGGGTACTTAAAGCGCACAGGACCATCAGATTCACCTTTTAAGAATTGCACCACGCGCGGATCTTGGCTCTGTAAAAGCTGCTCAGATGTTCCTTCTGCGATAACTTTTTGGTCTGCAATAATATAGGCATAATCTGCAATACTCAATACTTCTTCCACATCGTGCGACACCACGATAGAAGTCAAATTTAACGCTTCATTTAATCGTTTAATCAAGCTCAAAATTACGCCCATACTGATTGGATCTTGCCCAGTAAATGGCTCATCAAACATAATTAAATCAGGATCAAGTGCAATAGCGCGCGCTAATGCAGCTCGACGAGCCATACCTCCGGAAAGTTCTGAAGGCATCAATGCGGCAGCGCCTCGCAACCCAACAGCTTCCAATTTCATCAATACGATTTGACGAATTAAACTTTCAGGCAAATGCGTATGTTCACGAATTGGAAAGGCGACATTATCAAAAGTAGAAATATCCGTAAAAAGCGCACCGGATTGGAATAACATCCCCATCCGCTTGCGTACTTCGTACAGTTCACTATTAGATAGGCGACAAATATCTTGCCCATCAAACAAAATTTCACCTTCTTCTGGCATTAGTTGCCCACCGATCAATTTAAGTAAGGTGGTTTTTCCAATCCCCGACGGTCCCATGATCGCAGTGATTTTTCCCTTTTTTACTTGCAAATTCAGGTTATCGTAAATCACGCGATCACCGCGTTTAAAGGTGAGATTCTTAACTTCAATTAGATTTTGATTCATTAAAATCTCGTTTATAAATAAAAAGTGCGGTCGTTTTGACTAGCGTTTTTGTGAAAGGTTCATCTTACGACGAACAAATGCCATCATGCCGTGTAATACTAAAAACAACAATGACAAACCATATAAAGGCATATTTCCTAGCACAGAATAAGGGGTTTTGCCTTCCGCAGGTGCAATTTTATGCGTCAACGTTGTTTCAATAAATTGCGGTGCCTGCGCTAACACCTTACCTTGTGCATCAACAAAGACTGAAATCCCCGTATTCGTTGCACGAATAAGCGGTTTGCCCAATTCTAAAGCGCGCATTCTTGCCATCTGTAAATGTTGCCAAGGCCCAATCGAATCACCAAACCAGGCATCATTAGAAATTGTCAGTAAATAATCCGTATCTGGTTTCAAATTTTGCCGCACTTGTTCGCCAAAAATAATCTCATAACAAATTGCTGGTGAAAAAGCGCGTTTTTTTGCCATTAAAGATGGCTGAATCGCCTCCCCACTTTGAAATGCAGACATCGGCAAATTAAACACTGAATTAAGTGGTCGCAAAATACTTTCTAGCGGAACATATTCACCGAACGGCACGAGATGATGCTTACTATAACGATTTGAAGTATCTGGCTGATAAGGAAAGTCTGGGTTTCCAGCAGTCATAATAGAATTAAGCAACTTACCAGATTTCGTATCTTGGAATACCGTTCCAACCATTATCTCCGTTTTCGTTTCTTTAGCTGCACGATCTAATCCTTCAAAAAATGGCGTAATCGCATTTTCAAGAGTTGGCAATGCTGACTCAGGCAAAATAATTAAATCGGTTTTACCAAGATTTTCTGCGATTAATTTTTGATAAATCGCCAAAGTAGAATAGAAATAAGCCGGATCCCATTTGAGATTTTGTTCAATATTTCCTTGCGCAAGCGTGACTGAAATTGCCTTATCTTCAACAGATTTTACAAAGTGAATTCGGGATGAATAAGCACTTAATCCCCCCACGATGATCAATAACAAAACATTCGTAAAGACTAATTTAAGATTTTTCGTTTTAAACAAAGACGAAACGAGATTAAATATCACCGCACTTGCCCAAACGGTAAAGAACGTTAATCCTGTTACCCCAAAAATCGGGGCGATGCCATAAAATGGGCTATCAATTTGTGTATAACCAAACTGAAGCCAAGGAAAACCGGTAAAAATCCAACCTCGTAAAAATTCTGTCAATGTCCAAATCACGGCAAAAATTACCGCACTTTGAACGTTGAAACGCTGAACCAAATAGGTAAAGAGCATCGGATATAATGCAAGATAAGCCGCAAGTAAACCGACAAGGAAATAACTCACACCTAAAGACGCGCCACCAAATTGGTGAATACTGACATTAAGCCAACTCACCCCAAAACAGAAAAATCCCATCGACCACAAAAACGTCGCTAAAAGTGCGGTGGATTTTTTAGGATTTTTAGCGACATAAAGTAAACCGAGTAAAGAAACATAGGCTAAAGGCCAATAATCAAATGGCGAGAAGGCAAAAACACCGACTAAACCAGATATAATCGCAATAAGATAAGTAAAATATTTATTCATAAATTCAAGTATATTTTGCACGCCCTCACGAGCGTCTTGTGTGTTGAAATTTTAAATTCCATTCCAAGTAAATAAAAAGCACACGTTAGAAAACGTGCGCCATCATTGAGGATGATAAAATGCTATTCGGCTTTTTCTTCCACATCATCCATTTCTGCCAAATGTTTATCTGGCACAGTGACTCGAAGTTGAATCAATCGGCGACTATCTGCCGAGGTGACTTTAAATTGAAGATTGTTCAACGTAATTTCTTCACCACGTTTTGGTAAATAACCAAAAGTCTGCATAATCAGCCCACCAATGGTATCCACTTCTTCATCATCAAAATCGGTATTAAATTGCGCATTAAAATCATCAATATCTGTGAGCGCACGCACAGCATAAGTATGACGAGAAAGCTGACGAATATCCGCGACCTCTTCTTCATCAAATTCATCTTCAATATCGCCAACAATTTGTTCTAATATATCTTCAATGGTAACAAGGCCGGATACCGCGCCAAATTCGTCCACCACAATAGCCATATGGAAACGCTCAGAGCGGAAATCTTTCAACATACGATCCACTCTTTTGCTTTCTGGAACAATCACTACGGGGCGTAATAATGAAGATAAATCAAACTCTTCGGCATCTTCACGTAAAAATTTCAATAAATCTTTCGCATGCAAAATACCTACGATATTATCGCGATCATCCGCATCGGCAATCACAGGAAAACGAGAATGAGCGGATTCAATAATTGTGTTTAAACAAGTATTTAAATCTTGTTGATCTTCAATAAAAATAATTTGTGAACGAGGAATCATAATATCGCGAACACGAAGCTCCGCAATTTCCATTACACCTTCTATCATTTCGCGAGTATTTTGATCAATTAGATCGTTTTGTTCTGAATCGCGAATTACTTCCACAAGTTCTTCACGATTTTTTAGTTCACCTTGAAAAAAGCGACCAAATAAAGATTGGAAAAAAGGTTTTTTCGTATTTTCAGATTGGTTTAAATTTTGCTGTTCATCGTTCATATTATTTTATCTATCTATTTTTCAAAAAATTGATTTTCAAGTTGAAACGTTTCCAAGAATAAGCCTAACGGCGGTCTATCCGAAGATTGCTCCTCATAGTTAGGGTTAAATTTTTTGTAGTTACCTTTACGATTAATATGATATTGAGTGCCATCTGATTGAATAATTACATTCCAGTTAAAATTAGACGCTTGAACCCAATCACGCCCGCTCAGGTCAAATAAATTAGCCCCTTGTGTATAATCCATTAATCTATTTTCTACATGGAAAATTTGTCTCATCAATGCAGGTAAAATATCGGTATGACTGCTTAACCCATATTGCTTGCCTACCGGTAAATCTTTCCAATATACAAGCAATGGCACTTGAACTTCATCGCGCCCAAAGTAGTTTTCTCGCTCTTTTTCATTCATTTCATTAAAGGTTACACCATGCTCTGAGGTGATAATGACTAATGTATTTTCAAGCGGTGTAGTTTCTAACGCTTTTGCTAAAAGAGAATCAATGTCCTGCAAAGTGCGGTCATAATCTGATGTTTTTTCAGTCTCCAAGGCTAAATCCAAATAAGCAAACCAAGGTGAGTCAGTTTTTTGTGCTTTAATAAAATCATTGAGATTTTTTACCGCACTTTCATTATTTGGTTTGTTGGTTTTATTCGATGGAAGTTTTATTTCACGAAATAATGCTTGGCGGAAGACGCTATCTTTGAAATTTGTAGCAGAAAATAAACCCAATTGATAATGTTCAGCTCGTAATTTTTCGATTAAAACAGATTGGGTATGATTGCTTAAAATGCTATCGGTGTAATTTGCATTTAGCCCGTAAAATAACCCAATTAAGCCTGCGTTGTTACTGTTACCTGTGCTGTAATGATTAGTGAATTCTGTTGAACTTGTCGCAAATTCAGCAAGTTTTGGCATCTTTTCACTAGAAATCGCATCATGGCGCAAACCTGAAACCGTTACGATCAGAATATTAGGTTTATGCGTAATTGGTGCATAAGTGAGTTCTTTTTTCGGATAATCAATTTTTAAGGCATCTAAACGGCCTTCTTGCGCCAATTTTTGCGTATATTCCTCGCCATCCAAGAAACCGTGTTTTTCTAAAAAAGAACGAGCTGTCATTGGATAAGATAAAGGGAAATTAGATCGTTGCATGGTGATAGGACGATACAAATAAGCATCTGCCCAAGCATAAATTAAATGCGTCGCAATGAACGTTGCAGTTAAGAATATACCTGTGCCTTTTAGCCATTTTTGTCGTTCAAGACTGCGTAACTTTTCCCAACTCCAGCGAGAAAATAACATTTGAGCCAGTAAAATTATTGGCATTGGTGCAAAGAATATTTGCCAATCACGTGACATTTCACCGTTTTCTGGATTGACCAGCAAATTCCATACAACAGAGGATAAATGCAGATTAAAACGATTGAAAACTGCGGTATCAAATAATAATAAGGTTGTACAAATCGTGGAAAATATCACGGTTAACCCACGAAAAGTGCGGTGATTTTTAACAATAAAACTCAGTGGAAAGACCACGAGTAAGTACAACGCAAAAACGTTGAAACTGAAATGTCCGAGCAAACTCACAAAGAAATAAAGTTTTCCTGCTAGAGTATCTGGCCAGTCAATGATAAAGGCATAACGGGTGCCAATAAGAATGGCAACAATGATATTAAAAAAAGCAAACCAATGGCCCCACGAAATTTTTCGTGAAACGTCATCGCGGTATTGTTTGCCGCTGAAGGTGCCTTTTTTAATCCATTTCATATTAACGTGTTTTTACCGCATTAATTAAGGAATTCGAAAACGCTTGAGCTAATGCCTCACGTTGAGTTTGTGGCACACTGGTGGTTAATAAATTACTTGCCATGTTACCCAGTGCGATTAAGGATAGATCTACAGGGGCTTTATGCTTTTCTAGCACAGCGATCATATCGTTTACAATCGCACTTAATTGAGCATCCGAATATTTAGAATGTTGAGCCATAATGTTAAAAATAAAACAAAAAATTTGGCTTATGATACCCGATTATTTGGTAGAACCTAAATAATTTCTTTTTTCTTGCTGAAAAAGTGCGGTTATAATTTGCGGCAAATTTTTCAAAGGTGACAAAAATGAGTATTACCGTTAATCAAATTGTTTTGCATCAGTTAGTCAAAAATGTGGATGGCGACAGCATAAAAATGGAAAGCGTATTACGCGATGAGCTGTTGTCAATTACGCCAGAAGTAGAACAAATGATGTTGCAACTTCATCAAGGTTATCAAAATAAAGCGAAGGCTTTTGGCGTGTTTCAGGAAAAGTCTATCTTTGCACAACATTTAAATCGTTTATTGGAACAAGAAATTGAGTTTTTAGGTTTTAGTCAATATTCAACAAAATTGCTTGCAGATGAGCTAGGTAAATATAACTTTGCAGAAAGTGGTACTTTGATTTTATGTCAATATAATTTCTTAGCGACAGATTATTTGTTTATTGCATTGCTTGATAGCCGTCATAGTATGCTAGTCGATGAGCATTTAGAGATTCGTCGTACAGAATATCTTGATATTACTCAGTTTGATATTGCGGCAAGAGTGAATTTGACGGATTTACAGGTGAATGCAAACTCTAATCGTTATTTAACTTTCATAAAAGGCCGTGTCGGTCGCAAAATTAGTGATTTTTTCATGGATTTTTTAGGTGCCGAAGAAGGATTAAATCCACAAGTTCAAAATCAATGTTTATTGCAAGCTGTGAGTGATTATTGTGATCAAGGTGAACTCAACAAAGAGCAAACTCAAGCAGTAAAAAAACAAGTGTTTGAATATTGTAAAGCTCAACTTGCAGACGGTGATGAAATTGAATTGCAGGAACTTTCTGATTCCTTACCCACTCTAAACGAACAGTCTTTTGTTACCTTTGCAGGAGAACAGAATTATGGCTTGGAAGACAGCATTCCGCCAGTACGTTCAACCTTAAAATCCCTAACAAAATTCACGGGTTCAGGAAAGGGGGTGAGTATTAGTTTCGATGCTGATTTATTAAATACTCGAATTCAATGGGAACCGATGACGGATACGCTTACAATCAAAGGTTTGCCACCGAATTTAAAAGATCAATTACAAAAGGCTTTAAAATCAGAGAATTAATTTGGAAATATGCTCAAACTTGGGTATTATTTGACAGTACTTTTGCACAAATAAGGTAAAGAAAATGCAAGTTAAAACACTTTTAGGCGCAACCTTTTTAGCATTAAGCGTCGCTTCTTGTTCCACCGTTGAAAAAGTTGTATATCGAATTGATGTACCACAAGGCAACTATTTAGAAGCGACGACAGTTGCTCAAGTTAAAGAAGGCATGACAGCTCAACAAGTACAATATTTGTTGGGTACGCCAGTATTAATCGATCCTTATAATAGTCAGACTTGGTATTATGTGTTCTTACAACAGCGTGCTTATGAAACACCTGTTCAACATACTTTCACTGTAAAATTTGATCAACGTGGTATTGTGACAGAAACCAATCTTGATAAACCTTTGCCAGAAGTTTCGCAACAAGGCGAGAACAACACCATTATTCAAACTGGTGAGAAAGCAAAATCAAGCTGGTGGCAATTCTGGAAATAATCTTTCTATTTTCACCGCACTACAACAAGAACGATTGATAAAAAGGAATCCCCAATGTCAAAACTCTTGCTCGTTGATGACGATGTTGAATTGACGGAATTACTTTCATCCCTTTTAACGCTAGAAGAGTTTGATGTTCAAACAGCAAATAATGGATTAGAGGCATTACAAAAACTTGATGAAAGCCATGAGTTGGTTTTACTTGATGTGATGATGCCGAAGTTAAATGGTCTTGATACATTAAAAGAAATTCGTAAAGTCTCTAATGTGCCAGTGATGATGCTTACTGCAAGAGGCGAAGACATTGATCGCGTGCTTGGTTTAGAATTGGGTGCGGATGATTATTTGCCTAAACCATTTAATGATCGTGAACTTATTGCCCGTATAAAAGCTATTTTACGCCGTAGCGTCCTCCTCAAAACAGAAAACGGGGAATCTACAAAAAATTCTGAAAATGCAAATTCAGTAATATCCTTTCACGGGATTGAATTACATCCAATTTCTCAACGAGCTATTTATCAAGGTAAAGATTTAAATTTAACTAGCACCGAATTTTTACTATTTTACCAATTAATTCAATCTCCAAATGGTAGCGCAACCAGAGATGAACTCAGTGAGAAAGTATTGGGCAAGCCTCTTACCCCCTTTGACCGTTCCATTGATATGCATATGTCAAATCTACGTAAAAAACTCCCTCTCCGAGAGAATGATCTACCTTGGTTTAGAACCTTACGTGGACGTGGATATCTTTTAGTGCCATAGAATAATGAAACTCACTAAGATTTTTAATATTAACCAATTAGCCATACGTACATTTTCAGTTTTCTGGATAGCATTCTTTGCCATGATGACACTTATTATTATCATGCCTTATTTTGATCTTCGAATTTATACGCCTTTAAAAGAATCTGAAGTAATCAACTACCAGAAAAGAATCATGGATACAATACGGAATAAACAACTTAGTAATCTACTCGTAGAGGCCCCCGTATTACCAACAGATAAATACAATCCATATCGTCCTGTTTTAGTCAATTTACAGACCCAAAATATATTAGGTGAATTACCGGAAGAGCGTGATGCGATTTTAGCATTCTCTGTTGCTTCTGATGATTTTTCTCATCCCAAACGAAAAACTTTCAATGATTTACAAATTGTTGGCCCATTCCAAATTTATCTTAGTGATAAACCTGACGAATATGCTTTATTCTTCATCAATCATATAAATCCACAACAAGCAATTTTAAATTATTTATTTGATAACCCAGCTATGCTTGGTTTCTTAATCTTATTAATTACTACACCATTACTCTGGTGGTTCACAAAAACCATTGTCAACCCAATATCTCGTTTACAAGAAGCCGCCAATTCTGTTGCCTTAGGGAACTTTAAAATTGATCGTAACTTATCCCTATCAGGCCCTCTTGAACTTCGACAAGTTGGAAGAAGTTTTAATAGAATGTCAACGGCGATTGACAATCTTATCTCCAATCAACAATCTTTACTGTCTTCCATTTCACATGAGCTTAAAACACCACTAGCACGTTTACAACTAGCTACAGCGCTTGTTCGCCATGAATGTGGTGAAACAGATAGCGTAAAACGCATTGAAAGAGAAATTGGCCGAATGGATAAAATGATTAGTGAATTGCTTCTACTTTCACGCCAGCAAATGAATAGCCAAATGGAACGGGATATTTTTTATGCTAATACACTTTGGACTGATATTATCAACGATGCAAAATTTGAGGCAGAGCAACGTGGTATAGCGTTTCTCACAAATATTCGTTTACCTAAAAATGAATTACAACTTAACGGCAATTTTAGATTGCTAGAAAGTGCGGTCGAAAACATTGTGACAAATGCTCTTAAATACACCAAGGATAAGATCGAACTTCATATTTTTATCCAAAAAGAAGAAGAAGAAGAATTTCTCAGGATCCGTATAGATGACAACGGATCTGGAGTCCATCCAGATGAATTTGAAAAAATCTTCAAACCGTTTTATCGAGTGGATGAAACGCGAACTAGAACGACTGGTGGCACAGGACTAGGATTGGCGATTGTGTCTAATGTTATTCAGGAGCATCAAGGAAAGGTCTGGGCTGAAAAAAGCCCACTAGGAGGGCTTGCTGTTACTATACGATTGCCATTATGGATCAGTAACTAAAAATCAAAAGTGCGGTAAATCTTTACCGCACTTTTCGTCTAGGCATTATCCACGGCAAAAGAAATCACTTCATTAATTTTTTCACAACCTAACGCAACCATAACCAGACGATCGACTCCTAGCGCAACGCCAGAAGAATTTGGTAAGCCAGCTTCCAATGCAGATAGAAAACGTTCGTCAATGTCTCGAACTGGCAATCCATGTTTCTTTCTTTGCTGATTATCTAATTCAAAACGATGTCTTTGTTCTCGTGCATCTGTCAATTCATGGAAACCATTTGCCAGTTCTAACCCTTTGTAATAAAACTCAAAGCGTTCTGCAACCCGCTGATCTTCTGGGCTAACTTGTGCTAGGGCGGCTTGTGTTGAAGGAAAATGATAAACCGCAACAGGTCGATCTTTTCCTATTTGAGGTTCAACGACTTCACTAAATAAGAACTGTAATAAAGTATCGCGCTCTTCATTATCTTCAGCCATAAAGTTATGTTTACGTGCCGCTTCGATTAATTCTGAACGTTCTGCAGATAAGGGATCTAAACCTACATATTCTTGGAAAACAAATTGGTAGCTTAAACTTTCTGCCGGTGGGCAATCTAAAATTTGTTGGAGTAAATCATCCACTTCATTAATTAAACGATGCATATTAAAGTGCGGTCGATACCATTCCAACATGGTAAATTCTGGATTGTGGCGATTACCGGCTTCTTCATTACGGAACACTTTACTGATTTGGAATATCGGTCCACTGCCTGCAGCAAGCAAGCGTTTCATATGATATTCAGGGCTTGTAGAAAGCCAAAGTGTTTTGGATTGTTCACCAAAAGGCGCGAGAAATTCTGTGCTAAATGTGGAAAGGTGCAAATCAGTGACGCCAAATTCACTTAGAACAGGCGTCTCAACTTCAAGTAAGCCTCGTTCTGTAAAAAATTGACGAATTTCAGCAATAATTTTTGCACGTTTAAGCAGATTTTTTATATCGGCAGAAGGTTGCCAATGAGTAAGTGCGGTCATTTTTATTCCCATTTTTAAATTTGCATCATTGTAAACGAGAGCCCTTCTCAACTCAATCTAAGCTTTTTTGAGGTAGATCACAAAATCATACTTTTTCCCCTTTTCCTACATAAAAAACGTTATTAATTTGTAACAAAAAATGGCAGAATGGCCTTACTAGATTACCCTTTTAGGGTGATTTCTATTTTTTACTTTCTACATTTATTGGAGGATATCGTGCAAACAGTTAATGTCGATATTGCGATTGTTGGCGCTGGTGGTGGCGGTTTACGTGCAGCGATTGCAGCAGCAGAAGCAAATCCTAACTTAAAAATTGCATTAGTTTCAAAAGTGTACCCAATGCGTAGCCATACTGTGGCAGCAGAAGGTGGCGCAGCGGCAGTTATCAAAGAAGAAGATTCTTACGATAAACACTTCCAAGATACTGTGGCTGGTGGTGACTGGCTTTGCGAACAGGATGTTGTGGAATATTTCGTACAACATTCACCAGTGGAAATGACTCAATTAGAACGTTGGGGATGTCCTTGGAGCCGTAAAGCTGATGGCGATGTAAACGTACGTCGTTTTGGTGGAATGAAAATTGAGCGTACTTGGTTCGCCGCTGATAAAACAGGTTTCCACTTATTACACACGCTTTTCCAAACTTCTATTCAATATCCACAAATCCAACGTTTTGATGAACACTTCGTATTAGATATTCTTGTTGATGATGGCCATGCTCGTGGTATGGTTGCGATGAACATGATGGAAGGTTCACTTGTTCAAATCAATGCAAATGCGGTTGTTATTGCAACTGGCGGTGGTTGTCGTGCATTTAAATTCAATACCAATGGCGGTATTGTAACAGGTGACGGCTTATCTATGGCGTATCGTCATGGTGTACCACTTCGTGATATGGAGTTTGTTCAATATCACCCAACAGGTTTACCGAATACCGGCATCTTAATGACTGAAGGTTGTCGTGGTGAAGGCGGTATCTTAGTGAATAAAGATGGCTATCGCTATCTTCAAGATTACGGTCTAGGACCTGAAACTCCAATTGGAAAACCACAAAATAAATATATGGAACTTGGTCCTCGCGATAAAGTTTCTCAAGCATTCTGGCAAGAATGGAAAAAAGGTAATACCTTAAAAACCGCGAAAGGCGTAGATGTTGTGCATTTAGATTTACGTCATCTTGGTGAAAAATATTTACATGAGCGTCTGCCATTCATTTGTGAATTAGCAAGTGCTTATGAAGGTGTAAATCCAGTGAATGAGCCAATCCCAGTTCGTCCAGTTGTTCACTACACGATGGGTGGTATTGAGGTTGACTTTAACAGCGAAACGCGTATCAAAGGTTTATTTGCTGTAGGTGAGTGTGCATCTTCAGGTTTACATGGTGCAAACCGTTTAGGATCTAACTCTTTAGCTGAACTTGTTGTGTTAGGTCGTGTTGCTGGCGAATATGCGGCACAACGTGCTGTAGAGGCTCAATCTGTAAATCAAAGTGCGGTTGATGCTCAAGCAAAAGATGTTGTCGCTCGTTTAGAAGCCCTTCATAAACAAGAAGGTAACGAATCTTGGTCTGAAATCCGTGACGAAATGGGTTCTGTAATGGAAGAAGGCTGTGGTATTTACCGTGACCAAGCAAGCATGCAAAAAGCAGTAGATAAAATTGCAGAATTAAAAGAACGTTACAAACGTATTCGTGTAGCAGATAACTCAAGCGTGTTCAATACAGATGTACTTTATACAGTTGAGTTAGGCTACATCCTAGATGTTGCACAATCTATTGCAAATTCAGCGATTGAACGTAAAGAATCTCGAGGTGCTCACCAACGCTTAGATTACACTGAACGTGATGATGTAAATTATTTAAAACACACACTTGCTTTCTACAATGAAAACGGTGCGCCGCGTATCGAATACAGTCCGGTGAAAATTACTAAATCTCAACCTGCAAAACGTGTTTACGGTGCGGAAGCAGAAGCTCAAGAAGCAGCTGCGAAAGCTAAGGAGCAAGCAAATGGCTAATTCACCAGTAATGAATGTTGAAGTATTACGCTACAATCCTGAAATCGATCAAGAGCCGCATCTAAGTACCTATCAAGTACCTTATGATAATCAAACTTCATTGCTTGATGCGTTAGGTTATATTAAGGATAAACTTGAGCCATCTCTTTCTTATCGTTGGTCTTGCCGTATGGCGATTTGTGGTTCTTGCGGGATGATGGTAAATAATAAACCGAAATTGGCTTGTAAAACGTTCTTACGTGATTACAGTGGCCATATGCGTATTGAGCCGTTAGCAAACTTCCCAATTGAACGTGACTTAGTGGTTGATTTAAGCCACTTTATTGAAAGTTTAGAGGCAATTAAACCTTATATTATTGGTAACGAAGCACCAGCATTAGATGGTAAACCACATCCATCGAAAGAATTACAAGTAAGCCGTACTAAACAAACGCCTGCACAGCTTGAGAAATATCGTCAATTCTCAATGTGTATCAACTGTGGTTTATGCTATGCCGCTTGCCCTCAATTTGGTTTAAATCCTGAATTTTTAGGTCCTGCAGCTATTACGATGGCTCATCGTTATAATCTTGATAACCGTGACCATGGTAAAGCAAAACGTATGTCATTGTTAAATGGTAAAAACGGGGTTTGGAGTTGTACTTTCGTTGGCTATTGCTCAGAAGTTTGTCCAAAACATGTGGATCCTGCTTCTGCAATTAACCAAGGAAAAGTGGAAAGTGCCAAAGATTATGTTATCTCTATGCTAAAACCAAAAAGCTAAGGGGGAAGGAATGTCAGTAACAGTTAGTAAACGTAAAAAATATGTCCGTCCAATGACAGCGACTTGGTGGCAAAAATTGGACTTCTATAAAGCTTATATGCTACGTGAAGCGACTTCAATCTTTGCTGTATGGTTTTGTATTGTATTGCTTTATGGTGTTCTTTGCCTCGCAAGCAATCCAATGCCAGGCTTAGGCATCTTGAGCTTTATTGAGTTTTTAAGAAACCCAATTGTGGTGTTCTTAAATATTATTACGCTTATCGCAACGCTTTATCATACGGTGACATACTTCTTAATGACACCAAAAGTAATGAATATCATTGTGAAAAATGAACGCTTACCACACCGCGTTGTAAGAAATGCACTTTGGGCGGTAACCGCATTAGTTAGCGTGATTGCTTTAGTTTTAGTTTATATCTAAGGGAGAGAAAAAATGGTTGATCAAAATCCAAAACGCTCCGGCGAACCGCCAGTATGGTTAATGTTCGGTGCAGGCGGCACAGTGAGTGCAATTTTTTTCCCTGTCGTTATTTTAATTATCGGTTTGTTATTACCATTTGGTTTAGTCGATGCGCATAATTTAATTACTTTTGCTTATTCTTGGATTGGTAAATTAGTTATTTTAGTGCTTACTATTTTCCCAATGTGGTGCGGTTTACATCGTATTCACCACGGTATGCACGATCTTAAAATACATGTGCCAGCTGGTGGATTTATCTTTTATGGTTTAGCCACAATTTATACCGTTTGGGTGTTATTTGCGGTAACGAGTCTATAAGAGCTAGATTCATTATAAAAAAGCGAGCATAAGCTCGCTTTTTTTACTATAAAATTATCGTCCTTTCTAATTATTACAATCAAAAAAACAGCTATAAAAATATAGCTGTCTAAATTCTCAAATTTCTATTACCAATTATGATAATGATGATAATAACCGACACCCACAGCGGGGACCACAGGAAGAGTAGGGCTAATAATTCTTACTTTCGCTTTCTCATCACTCGCATTCATTTTTAGTGGTGTTTCTTCTTGTTTAGAGACCCGAGCTTTTTGTGAGGCAACAACAGTATTTCCACTCTGCACTCGGGCGTTATATTCCTGAACTGTTTTCATATCATAAATGCCATTATCTGGCTTATTATCAGAAGAACATGCAACTAATAAACATGTTATACCTAATACTAAAATATTTTTTTTCATATCCACCTCTATTTACAAATTACTTCTGTTAACACCGCTTTCCCTTCTGATACATTGTTAACAGCCTTTTCCTTCAATTTCTTATTTTCTATAATTTGAATACGCTCAGATACTTTTTTATCAGAAATAGAATAAACGGGTACATAACTTAAATTTTGCGTATTCTTCCCACCATAAATTGTAGCGCCAGTTACGCTGCCATAATATTCTGTTTTATCATTGGGTGAAAGATAATTGTGGGTTGAATTTGTATAATTTACACCTCTAGCCTTAAACCCTTTACAAATCCCAGCCGGAGATTCATAAATAGTTTGAGATGAACTCATCTCATCCATTTTATAAACTTTTAATTCAATACTCTGCCCCAAAAGCTGTACATCATTATCTGAAATTTCAGACGAAAAGCTTTTTTGATCTGCCGAATCAACATAAGTAATATTACTTGCAATAGAAACCCGAGCAATAACAAGGCTGCTAACCATAAGAAAAAATAACGGAACCGAAATATAAGATTGATGCTTCATATTTATTTTTTCCTTAGTCTTTACTATATTGATATCGCTCTAACGTCAAACCATCAGGCTTAAAAAAGAATAACATTTCAAGCGATAAATTATCTATTCTAATTAGTTCGTATTAATTATGATAGTAACATAATGAAAACCTAATAAATAGGTTCATCATCAATAATCATTTTTACCGCACTATATCAGAAAGCACTACAATGCTCTAGGTTATTTTTCAGGGGTAATACTTTTTGATTTTTCTTCGTTCTGCGCTTCTAAAGCATCACGCGCGGCACGAATACTTTTTTCAATTAATGGAACCCTCTCATCATCTTTCGGCATTAAGCGCAGCATCATCGCCCAAGTCACTGCCGCCATTTTATAATCTTCCGTTTCAAAATAACGGAATGCGAGCAAACTTAGGGCCTCAACATTAGTATGATCTTGACGAATCACTTCACGTAATAAATCGCCACCTTTTAGTTTATCAGTCGCATCATCAGAGAACATCAACACGCGAGCATAGCCTAATTTATATTGCACATTATCTGGTTCTAACTTGTTGGCCTTCTGATAACTATCAAATGCTAAACGTACATCACCTAAATTCATCCCAATCTGACCGAGCATCCACCATTTTTTTGCATCAGTTGGATTTTTCTGCAAATCGATTCGAAGTGCGGTAGAAAATTGCTGCATTTCTGCATCAGAAAATGGATTTTTATCTTCATCTTTCATTCGCTCATAGAAATATGGCAATTTCGCATAAGTTTGCTCTAACATCGATTCAGCTTGCCAAGAGCCCACCATAAAATAAGAAGAGCCCGCGATAATTCCTAGCGCCAACACGCCAGACACAAACCACACTTTTCCATAAGATTTGCCAGAATAATCCGCATTCTCTTGAACCTTGCTCGGCACATCATCAAGCAAGGTCTTCTGTAATTCTTGTTTGAGTTGCTCAACATTTTCAACTAAACCTTGGGAATTATCTTGCTCAATTTCTTCCAAGCGCGAGAAATATAACGCCTTATTTAAATCATCACGTTTTTGCCAATGTTTCGCTTTGAATTGACGCAATAAAGGATAAAAACAAATTAACGCCACAACTAAAGTGGTTAATATAAAAATTAATGCAAAATTCATCTATTTATCCTTGTTTAATAATTCTGCCAAACGCGCATTATCTTCATCAGTTAAAACATCTTGGGATTTCACCGCACTTTGAGCTTTTGGCTTACGTCTTAATAAAAATACCACGCCTAACAACACAAGCAATAATGGCGCAATCCATAGCACTAATGTACTCGCTGTCATAGGTGGATCATAGGTTACAAAATTGCCGTAACGCGCCACCATATACTCCACTACATCATTTTTCGATTTGCCTTCTTGTAAAAGCTCAAATACTTTGCCACGCATATCCACAGCGATAGTCGCATTGGAATCCGCAATATTGTTATTTTGACATTGAGGGCAACGCAAAGATTGTGTTAATTGGTGGTAATCACTCTCTTGCTGTGGAGAACTAAAATTTAATGCGTCAATAGCTGAAAACGCCACTGAGCTAAACAAAAGTGCGGTCAAAAATAGCCATGTTTTTTTCATTATTGTTGCTCCGAAAGTTTGTCATAAATTGGTTTTAAAGTCTGAGTCCAAACTTTTTCGTTTACATCTCCAGCATAACGATAATGAATCACACCTTTTCCATCTACAATGAAAGTTTCTGGTGCCCCATATACTCCTAAATCCAAACCGAAAGAACCTTTTTCATCTTTTAAAACAACTTTATAAGGATTGCCAAGATCTTTTAACCACTTCATTGCTTTAGGTGATTCATCTTTATAATCTAAACCGATAATTCGCACACCGTCTTTAGCAAGTTTGTTTAAATATTGATGTTCGGCATAACAAGTCGGACACCACGTCGCCCACACATTAAGTAAAACTGGCTTACCTTGTTGAAACAATTCGTTCGTGTAAGCTTTATTTTCAAAAAGCTCCGTTAAATTTTTTGCTGGCACAGGCTTTCCAACCAAAGCAGACTCTAATGCTTTAATATCTTCACCTTGCGCATTACGTTTTAATTGCACTAAAAATGCAATTGTTATCGATAAAAAGAGAATAAGAGGAACGAGTAATTTTTTTTTCATTTTTTACCGCACTTTAAATATAAAAAACCAAAGTAGACTTTTATAAAAGCCCGCATTGTTCACATAATCTAATTAAAAGTTAAGGCACACCTTAATCAAGGTGCGCCGTCATATTATTTTTTCAATAAAGCGTTAAATCGATAGCGTCGATCGAACATACACAACAATCCACCTAACGCCATAAACAAGCCGCCAATCCAAATCCAGCGAATAAACGGCTTGTAATATAAGCGTAACGCCCAAGAATTATCATCAATCTTTTCACCGAGAGCCACATAGAGATCACGAGTTAAACCACCAGCAATGGCGGCTTCCGTCATAGACATACGACTTACTGTGTAAAAACGTTTTTCTGCAAATAAGCTTGCTTCTGGTTGCCCATCTTTCGAAATATCAATTTGAGCTTTTCCACCAATATAGTTTGGACCATTCGCATCCGTCACACCGGCGAATTTAAAATCGTAACGACCAATTTGTGCACTCTCGCCGACTTTCATTCGAACATCACGTTCTACGCTGAAGTTTTGGCTAAACGCGATCCCCCAAACTGTCATTGCTACGCCTAAGTGAGCTAACATCATTCCCCAATGAGAACGAGATAGTTTGCGTACGCCAACAAAGAATGATTCACGATGCGTCGCACGTTGTTGCAATTCATAAAGCGCAAGTAGAGCGATAATCACAGTCATCATTGAACCCAGCACCGAACTCACAGTAATTTTATCTTGCAAGAAGTAAGGTAACGCAAAACCTGCAATCACCATAACAAATACGCTGATAACAACAGGCGTACGAATTGCAGAAAATTGGTCTCTACGCCATTTCACCAAAGGACCAATACCAAGCAATAATGCAAATGGTGTCATAATAATTAAGAACATTTGATCAAAGAATGGTGCACCAATAGAAATAGAACCTAAACCAAGTTGTTTGTGAACGAGTGGTAACAATGTTCCTAAGAATACAACGCAAAGAGCGGTCATTAATAAGATATTATTTAATAACAACATGCTTTCACGTGAATAGCGTTCTGCATTATCACGAGAACGAATTTGACTTCCTTTATACGCATAGAGCGCTAGCGAACCACCAATCACCACAACGAGGTAAGCCAAAATATACAAACCACGAGTTGGATCCGATGCAAATGCGTGAACTGAAACTAAAATGCCAGAACGAACTAAGAACGTGCCGAGCAGACAAAGTGAAAAGGCTAAAATCGCAAGTAATACCGTCCAAGCTTTGAAAGAACCACGTTTTTCTGTCACAGAAAGGGAGTGAATCAATGCTGTACCAGCAAGCCAAGGCATAAACGAGGAGTTTTCCACAGGATCCCAGAACCACCAGCCGCCCCAGCCAAGCTCATAATAAGCCCACCAAGAACCGAGTACGATACCTAAAGTTAAAAACACCCAAGCAGCAAGCGTCCAAGGACGTGACCAACGTGCCCAAGCTGAATCTAATTTTCCAGTCATTAAGGATGCGATCGCAAACGCAAATGCCACAGAAAAACCAACATAGCCCATATAAAGTAATGGCGGATGGAAAATTAAGCCTACATCTTGCAACATTGGGTTAAGTTCTTTTCCGTCCACTGGGAAATCTGGGAAAGTACGAGTAAAAGGATTTGAGGTGAACAAGACGAACAACACAAAACCGACGCTAATAATCCCCATTATACCAAGTACACGAGCAACCGCTTCTTGAGGTAAATGTTTACTCAATAAAGCAACGGCAGATGACCAAACGGCCAGTAACCAAATCCACAGTAATAAAGAACCTTCATGAGAGCCCCATACGGCAGACAAACGATAATAAATAGGTAAAGCCGTATTAGAGTTATTCACGACATACTGAACACTAAAATCATTTACTGCGAATAAATAAAATAACGCAGCAAAAGCGATGCTTAGACTTGCCAATAAACCATAAGTCATTGGGCGAGCTAATGCCATTAATTGAGCATTGCCCTTTTCTGCCCCCCACAAAGGGAAAATCGCCAACATAAGCGATACGGCTAAACTTAAAGCCAGCGCATAATTTCCTAATTCAGCAATCATTTTACGCCTTCTTTTTCTTGACGATCACGTGTGCTTTCGCCTTTTAAATCCGCATCACCAATCCCCATTGGCTTATGCACTTTTTTCATTTTTTCACCTAATTCTGGTGGCACATAATTTTCATCGTGTTTAGCCAATACCTCTGTCGCAGTTAAAACGGTTGGCTGAGTTAATACACCTTGAGCCACAATACCTTGTCCTTCACGGAAAAGATCTGGCAAAATACCTTCATATTCAACAGTGATCGCAGGGCCAATATCATTTAGATCGAACCGCACTTTTAAGCTTTTGGGATCACGCACTACCGTGCCTTCAACCACCATACCGCCAACACGAATACGCTGCCCCACTTCAGGTTTTTGATTCGGGTTATTATCCTTGCCTTGAATCACTTCAGATGGCGTATAAAACAAGTCGATATTTTGACGTAACGCATACAGCATCAATCCACTTGCAATAGCAATACCGAGCACAACAAAAATGACTAATTTAAATCTGGATTTACGTCTTGGATTCATAGTGTGTTCCCTTTATTTGCTTGTTGTAAACGTTCTTCGCGTTGTTGTTCACGCAATACATTTTGTAACACTGTCTTGCGTTGTTTTACACTTTGAACGATTAAGGCAATCACTGCCACTAAACTTACTGTATAGGATAACCATACGTAAAAACCGTAGCCACCCATATTAAAAAAATCACTCCAAGTCTGGAAAAACATAAAATATTCCTTATAAAAAAATCGCTAAAAAACTAACCGCACTTTATTTCAGTGTTTGAGCCAATACTTTAACCCAAGGACGTTTCGCATCTTCTTTCAATAATTCCACTCGATAACGCACTAAAGTAAGCCAAATATACAAGGTTAAAAAACCGAATATACACAAAATTAATGGAACCAACATTGGAATTGCAATGGATGGTTTTTCCAGTTTAGTGATACTCGCACCTTGATGTAGCGTGTTCCACCATTCCACAGAAAAATGAATAATCGGTAAAATCACGACCGTTGTAATGCATAAAATCCCCGCTGCTTTTGCTCCTACATTACGATCTGAAAAAGCAGAATAAAGCGCTAAGATACCAAGATAAAGAAAGAATAAAATCAATTCTGCAGTTAAGCGAGCATCCCATACCCACCAAGTGCCCCACATCGGTTTACCCCAAATCGCGCCCGTAACAAGCGATAAGAAAGTAAACAATGCACCAATTGGTGCCATTGCAATCATGGCGAGGTGGGCTTGCTTAATTTGCCACACAAGGGCAACCACAGCTGCAATCGCCATTGATCCGTACACACCCATAGACCAAATCGCTGTCGGCACATGAACATACATAATTCGGAAACTATTACCCTGTTGGTAATCTGCTGGGGCGAATGCTAAGCCCCATACAATGCCAACACCGAGTAAAATAAGTGTAAAAAATGCAAATAGCGGACTCAATTTACCGCAGATACGATACTGAGTTTCGGGTTTTGCATAAGGATGTAACCACTTCCACATAAAAAAGATCCTTAAAAATTAAAGAGAAAAACCACCGCACTTTTATACGGTGAAATGAAACTAATTATCTAAACTAATTCGCAGTGCCGTGGCGATGGCAAAAGGCGAAAGCGTTACTGCGCCAACCATCATTGCACCTAAAATCGCCAGTTGCCCCCCATAAGGCACATTTAGTCCTGCTGCCTCTAATACTGATGAGGCAAAAATTAAAACAGGAATAAACAACGGAACAACAAGCAAACTCAACAACACGCCCCCTTTTCGCAATCCCACCGTTAAAGCCACGCCAATTGCACCAATACAACTCAATACAGGAGTGCCCAGTAACAATGTCAAAACCAATGCCCACCAAATATTGACCTCAAGAGAAAGTAACAAAGCGGCAATAGGTGATAGCAAAATAAGTGGCAAACCAGTGAGCAACCAATGAGCAACGACCTTGGCTAAAGCCGTCATCGGCAAGGGCTGTGCGGTTAACATTAATTGTTCAAGAGAACCATCAATAAAATCATCACGGAATAAACGTTCAAAAGAAAGCAATGCTGAAAGTAATGCTGCTACCCACGCAATACCCGGTGCGATACGGGAAAGCAATTTTGGATCTGGCCCAATAACAAGCGGAAACAAAGTAATCACAAGTAAAAAGAACCATAGCGGATTTAAAATTTCCGCATTTTTGCGCATCGCAATTTGAAGCTCTCGTTTAATTATCTCTAAAAAAATCATTAAGTTATTCCGCTTTATAAGCCGCTAAATTCAATTTTTGCAGATGAGAACTTGGCACTTCTTGGTGGCTGGTTAACAACACAATACCACCTCGTTGAGCATGCTCATCAAAAAGTGCGGTTAGAATTTCCACGCCTTTTTTATCAATCGCAGTAAACGGCTCATCTAAAATCCATAAGGGCGCTTGAGACAGCCATAAGCGACCTAATGCAATACGCTTTTGTTGTCCTGCTGAAAGTTGTGCGGCAGGCAAATCTTCACGACCTAATAATCCCACTTCCTCAAGCAAATCCCACAAAATATCAGTATTTTGTTCCGCTTGGCTAATTCGTTGATAAAACTGCAAATTTTCCCATGCTGTTAGTTCTGGTTTTACGCCTGAAAGATGACCTAAATAAAGCAAATTTTGATGATACTGTTCACGTTGTTTAGAAATTGCTTCAGCATCCCACCGCACTTCGCCTTCTAAAGGTTGAGCTAAACCCGCAAGAATACGTAATAAACTGGTTTTACCTATGCCGTTATGCCCTTCAATTTGCACAAAATCACCGCTATTAAAATAGCAAGTCAAAGCACGAAAAAGTACTCGCTCACCACGTTGGCAGGATAAATTTTGCAGAGATAACTTGTGTGGTTCAAACATAATTGCAAAGGGAAAATAAAAAGTGGCGGTATTCTATCACAAGAGAAATATTTGACGAGATTTTAGCTCTCAAAACAAATAACTCTTTAGAAGTAGATCGATAGGTTTATTGATTTAAAACAAGGTTTAATAAATTCGTCTATTAATGCAAAAGGAAAAACATTTAATGATCTAAATCAAAATTTTTGCTATTATTTGCCCACTTTTGGTTATAGACCAAAACCCTCAACGAAATTTGTCTTTACATAGAAGGAATAAATTATGGCTTACACTCTACCTGAATTAGGCTACGCCTACGATGCATTAGAACCACATTTCGATGCGCAAACAATGGAAATCCACCACAGCAAACACCATCAAGCTTATGTAAACAATGCAAACGCTGCATTAGAAGGTTTACCCGCTGAGTTAGTGGAAATGTGCCCAGGTCAATTAGTTTCTAACCTTGACAAAATCCCTGCAGAAAAACGTGGTGCATTACGCAATAATGCAGGCGGTCACACAAACCACAGTTTATTTTGGAAAAGTTTGAAAAAAGGTACTACTTTACAAGGTACATTAAAAGATGCGATTGAACGTGATTTCGGTTCTGTAGAAACATTTAAAGCTGAATTTGAAAAAGCAGCCGCAACTCGTTTTGGTTCAGGTTGGGCGTGGTTAGTATTAACTGCTGAAGGTAAATTAGCCGTGGTATCAACAGCAAACCAAGATAACCCATTAATGGGTAAAGAAGTGGCAGGTTGTGAAGGTTTCCCACTTTTAGGTTTAGACGTTTGGGAACACGCTTACTACTTGAAATTCCAAAACCGTCGTCCAGACTACATTAAAGAATTCTGGAACGTGGTAAACTGGGATTTCGTTGCAGAACGTTTTGAACAAAAAACAGCCCATTCAGAATGTAATTGTGCTAAATAATAAAAGATAAAGGCCTAGAAAAGTAGGCCTTTGTTTTTTTTATATTATTTTTGACTACATACAGCAATAAAATGTAATTTATGTTCAGGATCATTAAAGGTTTTGAACATTCTTTTAAATTGCTCACGATTTTCTGCTTTCATAGCATTACGGATGATTTTTAACGTCCCAAGAATGCCCTCATCATAAATCATCCCTTTTGGTGAAAGTAAAGTCATCTCACCAGAGAAAGTATCAACATTTCTAAAGCCACTTTCTTGGAATATTCCTTTCCAGCCATCTTTCGTTAATGGCGTTACCGTCACGTTAATCGCTTTGCGCATATTTTCTAGAATCGTTTGATGATCATTCCCCACCAGCATAACATCGTGAGTAAGCAATAAACCATTTGGTTTTAACACTCGAAAATATTCTGCAATGGCTTTTTTCTTAGCTTCCACGGGTAACATCGTGAGCATCGCTTCATTGATGACAATATCAAAACTTTCATCTGCAAAAGGCAACTTCATCGCATTCGCACGCTGCACATGAATTTTGTCTTGAAAGCCATTTGCGACGATATTTGCTTGTGCTTTTTCTAACGCATGTTCGTCTAAATCAACACCTTCAATATGGCAACCAAATTGCTTCGCCAATCCAATGGCTGTCGTTCCCATATTACAGGCAACCTCTAACACTTTTTTATCTTGGCCAAAATCGCCATTGGCAATTAACCAGTCTGTCGCTTTTTTACCGCCTGGACGCAAACGAGTTTTACCTAAACGTGCAAGAAAATTATGCCCTACTTCATCTTTTGCCATATCTATCTCCTAGTAATTAACTTGGTTTTTATATTATAGATGAAAATTATTCTTATTAAAGTAGTAAAGCAAAAAATAACCCAACCGATTGGTTGGGCTATAAAAGATCAGAAAAATTTACCGCACCTTAAATCAATTAGGTTTCCATTCACCATTAAGCACAGTTGCTGTCACTTTATAATCTGACGTAAACACGGCTAAATTTGCGATTTTTCCTTTTTCTACCGAACCTAAACGATCATCCACACCAATTGCTCGTGCAGGATAAAGGTTACTCATTCGAATTGCTTCAGCAAGCGGAATTTCTACAAACTCGACTGCATTCTTAATAGATTCGATCATAGTAATTGATGCTCCAGCAATCGTACCGTTTGCATCAAAACAGCGGCCATCTCGGATATAAATGGTTTTTCCTACGAATGTGAAGGTTTCCAATTCTGGTGGAGCCCCTGCTGCAGCAAGAGAGTCAGTCACAATACAAAGTTTGTCACCTTTGATTTTTTTATCAATGCGAACATTGCCGTAATTGATATGCACACCATCCACGATAATACCGGTGTAAACATCAGAATCTAGTACTGCACCTACTACGCCCATAGCACGTCCAGAACTAATTGGCGACATTGCATTATGCAAGTGAGTCGCAAAAGTTGCGCCTTTGTGGAATGCGGATTTAGCGACTTCATAAGTCGCATTAGAATGGCCTACAGAGACAATAATGCCCGCTTTCACAAAATCAGGCGTATAGTTAATAGTTGGGTTTTCTGCGGCAATGGTAATTTTTGTAATGACATCACCATTTTCACAGAGGAAATCTTTCATTTCAGGCGTAATTTCACGAATATATTCGGGACGGTGTACACCTTTTTTCTCAACACTGATAAACGGCCCTTCAATATGTAAACCAAGTGCTTGGTTTTTATGCTTGTTTAAATATTCACGCATAATTTTCACCGCACTTTTTATGTTTTCATCTGGTGCCGTGATAAAAGTAGGAAGGAAACTGGTACAACCTGATTTCAAGTTAGTTTCCTGCATAATTTCCAAGGTTTCAACGCTAGTTTGGTCGTTAAACATCACGCCACCGCAGCCATTTAATTGAAGATCAATAAAACCCGCCGTTAAATTATTACCTTGTAAATCAATGGTTTTGATGCCTGTTTCTAATTCAGCTTGTGGAACTACCGCTTCAATAATTTCACCGTTAATAATTACCGCAAAATCACGTAAAACATCATATTTTGTGTAAATCACACAATTTGTTAATGCATATCTCATTTTTTGTCCTTAAATAAAATAATCAGAAAAATGACCGCTCTTTTGAGCGGCAGGATCTTATAACACGCTATGAATGGCGCGTTGTTCTAATTCAGTAAAATATTTAACTGTTTTTACTTTCAATTCTTGCTGTGCAGGTTCATCACAAACTAACACAAAATGGCGATGTAATTGAAGTGCACTCACTGTCCACATATGGTTCACACCACCTTCGACTGCTGCTTGAACGGCAAGCGCCTTATGATGGCCAGTTGCAAGGATCATCACTTCTTCTGCATCTAATAATGTGCCTACACCAATAGTCAAAGCATATTTAGGCACTTTATTCACATCATTATCAAAGAAGCGTGAATTTGCGATCAGCGTGTCTTGAGTTAAGGTTTTAATACGAGTACGGGAACTTAATGATGACGCCGGTTCATTAAAGGCAATATGGCCATCATTTCCTACTCCGCCCATAAATAAATTAATTTTTCCGTAAGATTTAATTTTTTTTTCATAACGGTGGCATTCCGCATCATGATCATCCGTATTGCCGTTAAGAATATTGATATTTTCTGGCTGAATATCGATATGATTGAAGAAATTGTTATACATAAAACTATGATAACTTTCAGGATGTTCCTCTGGTAAACCCACATATTCGTCCATATTGAATGTTACTACATGCTTAAAGCTCACCTCTCCCGCTTTACAAAGTGCGATTAATTCTTGGTAAGTTTTTAATGGCGTGCCACCAGTTGGTAAACCGAGAACGAAAGGACGTTCAGCTGTAGGATTAAAATGATTGATACGATCAACAATATGGCGTGCAGCCCAACGACTCACCTGTTGTTCGTTGTGTAGAGGGATAAGACGCATACTATACTTCCTTCATTTTCAATACCGTGGATAAACAAACCAACGGTTAAACATAATGGTTCCCCACTACGAAATAGAAAAACTGAGAAGCAGGAAACGAGAATTGCTACCCCAAGAGGGACAAATTACGAGTAACCTAGGGAAATCACTCCCTAGGTTCTCACGATATTCCATTAATTATAAAAATTTCGCTTTCAACTCTTTTGCTTTAGCAAGCTGAGCATCTGTTGCTTTTGCTGTCATTGGCTCACGGCAATAACCCGCATCCACACCTTCTAATTTAAGCAATTCTTTGATGGTTAAATATAAACCATTCGCTAAAATACCTTCGATTAAATCGTTGGTTACGTGTTGAATTTCTAACGCTTCGGCTAATTTACCCGCTTTGGTTAGTTCAAAAATTTGACGAGCACGAACGCCGTTTACGTTAAAAGTTGAACCAATTGCGCCATCCACACCAAGTGCGGCTGCAGGTAACATCATTTCATCGAAACCAGCCCAAATTAAGTGGTTTGGATAAGCTTTTTTCAAACGTTCTAATAAGTAGAAATCACCTGCTGTGAATTTTACCCCTAATACTTTCGGGTTTTTGTAAAGTTCACCAAATTGTTCAATTCCCATATTCACGCCAGTTAAGAACGGAATAGAATACACGATCATATTATTGCCCGTTTCTGCAATAATGGTGTCGTAATAATGTTTGATTTCAGGGAAACTAAATTTATAGTAGAACGGAGTAACCGCAGATAAGCTATCGTAGCCTAATTCTGTTGCATATTTACCTAATTCAACTGCTTCTTTCAAGTTTACGCTACCCACTTGAGCAATTAGCGCGATTTGATCTTTTGCTTCATCTTTTGCAATACGGAAGATTTCTTTTTTCTCTTCAGTTGAAAGCATAAAGTTTTCGCCTGTTGAACCACCCACATATAAACCATCAACTTTCATCTTGTCGATATTGTGGCGGATAATTTGACGTAAACCTTTTTCATTAATTGTGCCATCTTCATTAAATGACACTAATAATGCACTGAAAATACCTTTTAAATCACGCATAAGTTTTCTCCTATTTTATACGTTGTTCAAGAATCACATTGAGGGTTTTTTGCTTGGTTTGAGCTGCAAGTTCTTCTTCGCCCTGCACTAACAAAGCATAAATTAAATCTAATACAAAAAGCTGTGCAATTTTGGTACCAATGGAGTCACCTTGTAGCTTCCCTTGTTTATTACCATTTACCAAAACATAATCAGCATATTCTGTAACAGGTGAACGCAAACTATGAGTTAATGCCACTGTCGTTGCACCATTTTGTTTAGCAATTTTGAGTGTATGTGCTGTTTCAGCGGAATATCCTGAATGACTTAAACCAATTGCCACATCAGAAGAGGTAAGTAATGCCGCCTGCATATACATAAAATGATTATTGCCTGTTGCATCCACTTGGAAACCGATACGCATCAACTTATTTTTTGCATCTTCAGCGGTCACACCAGATGATCCCACGCCAAATAAAAAGATACGACGTGCTTTTTTAATGGCTTTAACAACTTGCTCAAGCTGTTTCAAATCTAATAAATTAACCGTTTCTTCCATTACATTAGAAACTGCCGTTTGCAACTTTTGTGCAATCGTTAAAGAATCATCGCTCGGCATAATTTCTGTTTCGAGCACTGTTTCATCATTGTTATCTTTAGTAGCAAGCTCAATGGAAAGTTCTAATTTAAAATCGCTGAAACCTTTAAAACCAATGGTTCGACAAAAACGGACGAGCGTAGCTTCTCCAACTTCCAAATGTTTAGCGATTTCTGAAAGGGGACATTGAGACACCAAATCGGGCGAACGTAAAATCGTATCAGCAATTTTTTTCTCTGACTTGGTTAGACTGTGGTAAAGCGAACTAATGGTATTTAACACATTTCCGGATTTAGCCATAAATTGTTCCTTTTGGTTTATCAAGCAGAACATCTTTCACCCAATAAGCTGCGCCGACTAATCCTGCATCTTGACCAAATTTAGCAGATTCAATATCACAGCTATATACAGCAGGCATATCCTGTAAGAAACGTTTGACTAATGGTAAATAACCTTCAGCCAACCCGACACTACCACCTACAACAACTTTTTGTACATCCAATCCAATCACTAAATCCGCCACTAAATTGGCAATGGCTTGGGCTGAACGTTCTATAAGTGCGGTAGCTTTTTCATCATTTTTTCTAAAACGTTCAAAAACTTCTCTTGGCTCACAAGGATCATCCCATTGGGAAGACACCGCTTCAATTGCACGCCCTGCAGCAACTGCTTCTACACAACCTCGACGGCCACAACCACACATTGGGCCATTTGGATCCGCTAATGTATGCCCGATATGTCCCGCGATTCCCTTAGGACCAGTTTGTAATTGTTGGTTTAATATGACACCGCCACCCACGCCAGTAGAAACTGTAATAAAAACAAAGTTTGATACTTTTTCTGAATCTTGAAGTTGGTATTCCGCATAGGTTGCTGCTTGCGCATCATTTAATAAGCCAATTGGTTTATCCGTGTGTTTAGCAATACTTTCTTTTAGTGGAAATTGATTCAAACCACCTAAATTTTTAGGATTAAGTGCGGTTAAAACACCATCATTTATAATACCGGTTGAAGCCACCGCCACATAATCAAATAGCCCTGCATAATGAGTAAGAAGTTGTTCTAATGCTTGATGCATTCCTTCTACCACATTTTCACGCGGTGTATGAATTTGTTGGCGTTGTTCAACTTCGCCATTTTTTACGATAGCCGCTGCGATTTTTGTACCGCCAATGTCTAGAGCTAAACAACGCATAACTTATCCTTATAGTATGAAGTATTTTCTCACACGTCTTACGACTATCTTGCAGATTTCACAGAATTAGCGAACCAACTCACGATATGCTCAAGGCGAGTTAATGCTGAACCAACGGTGACGCAATCTGCGCCAATTTCAATGGCCACTTTTGCCAATTCAGGGGTGTTATAGCGACCTTCTGCCATCACAAAACAACCTGCCGCTTTTAAATCTTTCACTAATTGATAATCAGGCTTTTCAGGAACTGGACCACCTGTATAACCAGACATTGTGCTGCCCACAATATCAAAACCGAGTTTTTGACAATGCAAGCCTTCTTCTAAATTAGAGCAATCTGCCATAGCCAAGCAGCCCATTTCATGGATTTTTTTCACCGCACTTTCAATATCAACTGGACGAGGACGGCTAGTGCCATCTACCGCAATAATATCTGCCCCTGCATTGGCAAGATCTTCAATATCTTGCAGAAATGGCGTAATACGAATCGGACTATCAGGTAAGTCACGTTTTACAATACCGATAATTGGAATGTTTACGAAAGGACGTGTCGCTTTAAGGTTATCTACACCTTCAATACGTAAACCTGATGCGCCACCAGCAACGGAAGCTTGAGCCATGGCAGAAACAATTTCAGGTTTATCCATTGGACCATCATCAACGGGTTGGCAAGAAGCAATGAGACCGTATTGAATTTGAGAAAGCACATCTTGATGAGATAATTTCGACATAATATCACTCCTAAATATAACTGAGCCTGCATTTTCGTCAGTGCTCAGCATTATATAAAAACATAACTCCATTTTAAAATTTTTTTTGAAGTATTTTTTTGCCAATGTGATCTACCTCTCAATTTTGAAATAAAACTTCAAAGAGCAGTTCAAAAAGTATTTTTTTACTTTAGAATAGCGCCCGAGTCGTTTTTTTGATGTCTAAAACATCGAGCATTCACTTTCAATCCAAGCCAATTATGGCTTATATCAACATAGGTTCACACAGGAGCGAACATTATGAAATTTACTAAACTTTTCCTTGCAACTGCTATCACATTAGGCGTTTCTTCAGCCGTTTTTGCCGCAGATTATGACTTAAAATTTGGTATGAATGCAGGTACTTCATCTAATGAGTACAAAGCAGCTGAAATGTTTGCGAAAGAAGTAAAAGAAAAATCACATGGTAAAATTGAAGTTTCACTTTATCCGAGTTCACAACTTGGTGACGACCGTGCAATGTTAAAACAATTAAAAGACGGTTCTCTTGACTTCACTTTTGCTGAATCAGCTCGTTTCCAATTATTCTATCCTGAAGCAGCAGTGTTCGCGTTACCATATGTCATCACCGACTACAACGTTGCACAAAAAGCATTACAAGAAACCGCATTTGGTAAAGATTTAGTTCAAAAAATGAATAAAGAGCTTGGCATCACGCTACTTTCTCAGGCCTATAATGGGACTCGCCAAACAACTTCAAATAGAGCAATCAATAGCATTGCTGATATGAAAGGTTTAAAACTTCGTGTACCCAATGCCGCAACTAACTTAGCATACGCAAAATATGTAGGTGCATCGCCAACACCTATGGCATTCTCTGAGGTATATCTTGCACTTCAAACTAACTCTGTCGATGGTCAAGAAAACCCATTAGCGACCGTACAAGCACAAAAATTCTATGAAGTGCAAAAATTCTTAGCGATGACTAACCACATCTTGAATGACCAACTTTATTTAGTGAGTAACGAAACTTATAAAGAATTACCGGAAGATCTTCAAAAAGTAGTCAAAGACGCCGCTGAAAATGCAGCAAAATACCACACTAAATTATTCGTAGATGGCGAAAAAGATTTGGTGAAATTCTTTGAAAAACAAGGTGTAAAAGTAACCCATCCAGATTTAGCGCCATTCAAAGATGCGATGAAACCATTCTATGCTGAGTTTGTGAAACAAACTGGTGAGAAAGGTGAAAAAGCATTAAAAGAAATCCAAGCGATTAAATAATCCCCTATTATATGCGCCAACAATTTGGTTGGCGTACTCATTTTCGTTCTCCACAATCTCTCGGAGTGAAGTATGAAATTTTTTAACAAACTTGAAGAATGGATTGGCGGTGCGCTATTCCTTGCCATCTTCGGTATTCTTGTTGCTCAAATCCTATTCCGCCAAGCTTTCCAATCACCATTAATTTGGAGTGAGGAACTCGCTAAATTATTGTTTGTATATGTAGGTATGCTCGGTATTAGTGTGGCTATCCGCAAACAAGAACACGTTTACATCGACTTCTTAACCAATTTAATGCCTGCTTCTGTCAAAAAAGTAACAAACTCTTTTGTACAGTTAATGATTTTCCTTGGCATTATTTTCTTTATCCATTTTGGTATTAAAACGTTCCTTGGTGCAGATTTCCCTATTGACGCATTAGGCGGAATTTCAGAGAAATGGATTTATGCTTCTCTGCCGATCATTTCTATCCTAATGTTAGTGCGCTTCTTCCAAGCTCAAGCAGACAATTTTAAAGAAGATAAAAGCTATTTACCGGCGACGTTCTTCATTATAAGTGCGGTCATTTTATTAGGCATTTTATTTACGTTCCCAGAGTGGTACAAAGTATTGCGCATCACAGAATATGTGAAATTTGGTTCTAACTCTGTATACGTTGCCCTAATATTCTGGCTGGTTATTATGTTCCTCGGTGTGCCAGTAGGTTGGTCATTATTTATTACCACATTACTTTATTTCTCAATGACCAGATGGAACGTAGTAAACGCAGCGGCTGAAAAACTGACCATGAGTTTAGATAGTTTCTCATTACTTGCTGTGCCGTTCTATATTCTAACGGGTATTTTAATGAATACTGGCGGTATCACAGAACGTATCTTTAACTTCGCAAAAGCCTTACTCGGTCACTACACTGGTGGTATGGGGCATGTAAATATTGGCGCAAGTTTATTGTTCTCAGGTATGTCAGGTTCTGCACTTGCTGATGCGGGTGGCTTAGGTCAGTTAGAAATCAAGGCTATGCGCGATGCAGGCTATGATGATGATATTTGTGGTGGTATCACTGCAGCATCTTGTATCATCGGTCCATTAGTTCCACCAAGTATCGCCATGATTATTTACGGTGTAATTGCCAACGAATCTATTGCGAAACTCTTCGTTGCAGGTTTTGTACCAGGCGTACTTGTAACGATTGCCTTGATGATCATGAACTACTACGTATCTAAAAAACGTGGTTATCCAAGAACACCAAAAGCAACTCGTGAAGAACTTTGCACATCATTCAAAAGAGCGTTCTGGGCAATTTTAACCCCATTACTCATCATCGGTGGTATCTTCTCTGGCTTATTTAGCCCAACAGAATCTGCCGTTGTTGCTGCAACTTACTCCGTCATCATTGGTAAATTCGTTTATAAAGAATTAACAATGAAAATGCTCTTTAATAGCTGCATTGAAGCTATGGCAATTACTGGTGTGGTTGCATTAATGATTATGACCGTGACCTTCTTCGGAGATATGATCGCACGTGAACAAGTTGCAATGCGTATAGCAGATATATTCGTTGCCGTAGCTGATTCTCCACTTATGGTATTAGTCATGATCAATGCCCTCTTGCTCTTCTTGGGTATGTTCATTGATGCATTAGCATTGCAATTCTTAGTGTTACCGATGTTAATTCCAATCGCAATGCAATTTAATATCGACTTAGTATTCTTCGGTGTAATGACTACCTTGAATATGATGATCGGTATCTTAACACCGCCAATGGGTATGGCTCTCTTTGTGGTGGCGCGTGTGGGTAATATGTCAGTATCCACTGTGACTAAAGGGGTGCTGCCGTTCTTAATACCGATATTCTTAACATTAGTATTAATTACGATTTTCCCACAAATCATTACTTTTGTACCAAATCTATTGATGTCTTAACACTAAAGTGCGGTTAAAAAAAGCAAGGCTTTTATAACCGCACTTTTTTTATAAAATAAATCCTATTCAATGCGGTTTTATGAATAGCAAACCATAAACATAACTTAATAAATGAGGTTTATTATGACATTGACAAAAACAGCATTATGCGCCGCACTTTTTGCAACTGTTGCATTTTCAGCTAACGCACAAGCCTATCCAGATTTACCAGTAGGTATCAAAAGCGGAACTGGCGCACTCATTGGCGATACCGTATATGTAGGCTTAGGTTCTGGTGGCAATAAATTCTATTCTTTAGATTTAAAAGATCCTGCTGCACAATGGAAAGAAATTGCTGCATTCCCTGGTGGTGAACGTAATCAACCTGTTGCAGCAGCCGTAGATGGAAAACTTTATGTATTCGGTGGTTTGCAAAAAAATGAAAAGGGCGAACTTCAACTTGTTAATGATGCTTACAGCTACAATCCAGCTGATAATACTTGGGTGAAACTTCCTACTCGCTCTCCGCGTGGTTTAGTCGGTTCAAGCAGCGCATCTCACGGTGATAAAGTTTATATTTTAGGTGGTTCTAACCTCTCTATATTTAATGGTTTCTTCCAAGACACCGTGGCAGCAGGTGAAGATAAAGCGAAAAAAGATGAAATCGCATCCGCTTATTTCGATCAACGCCCAGAAGATTATTTCTTCACAACAGAATTATTGAGCTATGAACCATCAACCAATAAATGGCGCAATGAAGGTCGTATTCCATTCTCTGGTCGTGCTGGTGCGGCATTCACCATCCAAGGTAATGACTTAGTGGTGGTTAATGGTGAAGTTAAACCAGGTCTTCGTACCGCAGAAACTCATCAAGGCAAATTTACTGCTAAAGGTGTGCAATGGAAAAACTTACCTGACTTACCTGCACCAAAAGGTAAATCACAAGATGGTTTAGCCGGTGCACTCGCAGGCTATAGCCATGGCCATTATTTAGTGACTGGTGGCGCAAACTTCCCTGGTTCAATTAAACAATTCAAGGAAGGCAAACTCCATGCGCATAAAGGTTTAACCAAAACATGGCATAACGAAGTTTATACTTTAAATAATGGTAAATGGAGTATCGTTGGCGAATTACCAATGAATATTGGCTATGGTTTCTCTGTGTCTTACAACAATAAAGTATTGCTCATCGGTGGTGAAACAGACGGTGGTAAAGCATTAACCAGCGTCAAAGCCATTAGCTACGATGGTAAAAAATTGACCGTTGAATAATTTGGCATAGAATAATGTGTAAGGCTTGAGGCAAGAATGGGCTCAAGCCTTTTGATTTCATCAAAATATAAAAATTAAGGAGATTATATGAGTGTACTTAGTTACGCACAAAAAATCGGTCAAGCCTTAATGGTGCCTGTGGCAGCCTTACCTGCTGCAGCATTATTAATGGGTATTGGCTATTGGATCGACCCAGATGGTTGGGGTGCAAACAGTCAATTAGCGGCATTATTAATTAAATCTGGTGCAGCAATTATTGACAACATGGGCTTACTCTTCGCTGTGGGCGTCGCGTTTGGGCTTGCAAAAGACAAACACGGTTCCGCCGCACTTTCAGGTCTTGTTGGTTTCTACGTAGTAACCACCCTACTTTCCCCTGCTGGTGTAGCACAATTACAACACATTGATATTAGTGAAGTACCTGCCGCATTCAAAAAAATCAATAACCAATTTATCGGGATTTTAATTGGTGTGATTTCAGCTGAACTTTACAACCGTTTCTATCAAGTTGAATTACCAAAAGCACTTTCGTTCTTTAGCGGAAAACGCCTCGTCCCCATTTTGGTTTCTTTCGTGATGATCGCCGTATCATTTGCCTTACTCTATATTTGGCCTCATATTTTCAACGCGCTCGTTTCATTTGGTGAATCCATCAAAGATTTAGGTGCGGTAGGTGCGGGCATCTACGGTTTCTTCAACCGTTTATTAATTCCTGTTGGCTTACATCATGCCTTAAACTCTGTATTCTGGTTTGACGTAGCGGGTATCAACGATATTCCAAACTTCTTGGGCGGGGCTAAATCCATTGCCGAAGGCACTGCCACTGTAGGTGTTACTGGTATGTATCAAGCTGGTTTCTTCCCAGTGATGATGTTTGGTTTACCAGGTGCTGCTCTTGCAATTTATCACTGCGCAAAACCAAATCAAAAAGTACAAGTGGCCTCAATTATGCTTGCGGGTGCATTAGCCTCTTTCTTTACAGGGATCACCGAACCGCTTGAATTCTCATTCATGTTTGTTGCGCCTGTACTTTATGTATTGCATGCATTATTAACGGGTATCTCTGTATTCATTTCAGCCACCATGCACTGGATTGCGGGATTCGGCTTTAGTGCTGGTTTAGTGGATATGGTACTTTCTAGCCGCAACCCACTTGCCGTTAGCTGGTATATGTTACTTGTACAAGGTATTGTATTCTTTGCTATCTATTATTTTGTGTTTCGTTTTGCAATTAATGCCTTTAATCTCAAAACGCTGGGACGTGAAGATAAAGCAGAAGTAGAAACAGTTACAGCCCCAACACAAAGCAACCAATCTCGCGAAGAAAGAGCGGTGAAATTTATCGCTGCTTTAGGTGGTTCAGAAAACTTCAAAACTGTGGATGCTTGCATCACTCGTTTACGCTTAACTTTAGTTGACCATCACAATATTAATGAAGATCAACTTAAAGCGCTTGGTTCAAAAGGTAATGTAAAATTAGGTAATGATGGATTACAAGTCATTTTAGGGCCTGAAGCTGAACTTATGGCAGAAGCGATTAAAGCAAAATTAAAATAAATTTTGACCGCACTTTACATGCCGTCTATCACTAGGCGGCATTTTTATTAATGAGATTTAGCGATGTTATTTATTCCACCACCTCTACTCTGTTTATTAATTGGCACAGCAATGTATTTTTTGCCAAAAGTAGCGAGTTATTCTGTCCATTTTGCAGTTATTGCCTTTGTCATTACTCTTTCATTTTTGATTGCTGGAGGCAGTGTGCTTCAATTTTTTATCCGCAAAACAACCATCAATCCTCATGACTTTAAACACACAACACAATTAGTTTCTACAGGCATATTTCAATTTAGCCGTAATCCAATGTATTTAAGTTTGCTGTTAATGTTAATTGCGTGGTCTCTTTGGTTGGGTAATAGTTTAGCTTGGTTAGGCGTGCTTGCCTTTATACTAGTTATGAATCGCTTTCAAATAGCCCGAGAAGAAGCCTATTTGGAAAGTAAATTTGGCGATGAATATCGTCTTTACAAACAAAAAGTAAGACGCTGGCTATAAAAAAAACACCTTCACAAGGAAGGTGTTTTTATCAATTTAAAATCTATTTCTTCGGTGCCTGCATAAAGCGGAAGAAATCACTATCCGGTTTTAAAATCATCATATTGTCAGAATTTGCAAAACTTGCTTCATAGGCTTTTAAGCTACGCACAAAACTGAAGAATTGTGGCTCTTGTGCAAAAGCATCTGAATATAATTTTGCCGCCGCGGCATCGCCTGAGCCTCGTAATTCTTGTGCAGTTTTATTTGCATTAGCAAGAATCAACGTCACTTTACGATCTACATCAGCTTGGATAAATGCAGCTTTTTCTTTACCTTGAGAACGGTGTTCACGCGCGACTGCATCACGTTCTGCACGCATACGTTGGTAAATTGAAGAAGACACTTCGTCTGGTAAATTAATTTGTTTTACACGCACATCAATTACTTCAATACCCAATTCTGCCGTACTGTCTTGCCCTGAATTTAAAGCTTTTTTTGCCCCTTCCATTAATTCACCGCGCGTACCAGAAACGATATCTTTAATGGTTCTTGTACCAATTTCAGAACGCAAACGATCGTTTACTTTACGGCTTAACAAGCTTGAAGCTTGAGTATAATCGCCACCACCAGTAGATGTGTAGAATCGACCAAAATCACTAATTTTCCATTTCACATAAGAATCCACTAGCAAATCTTTTTTCTCAACAGTAACAAAACGTGTTGCTGATCCATCTAAAGTACGAATACGTGCATCTAAAACTTTAATGCTATCAATCAAAGGCACTTTAAAATGCAAACCTGGTTCATAGACAACCACTTTGTTATCTGCATCACGTTGTACTTTGTTGAATCGCAACATAATACCGCGAGTACCTTCCGTCACGACCACGACACTGGAATACACCACTGCCGCAATGACAAAAATAGCTGGTAATAAAAATTTACGCATTAGTTAAATCTCCCTTGGCGAATCGGCTCAACAGTGCTTGGTAGTTGGCTTGAAGAATGATTAATACGCTCTGGCTGTGATAAAACAGGCGCAGATTCTACCGCTCTTTCTGTTACGGCTGGCGCTTTAGCTGATAGTTTTTTACCCATAATTTGTTCTAACGGTAACACAGTTAAATTGTTACCATTATTGCCATCAAGCATCACTTTTGGCGTATTTGCCATGACTTTTTCCATGGTTTGAATATATAAACGCTCACGCAGTAAATCTGGTGCAGCTTTAAATTCAGGCAACAAACGCTGCAAACGTTCCACTTCACCTCGTGCATCTAACACAATACGATCTTTATAAGCTGTCGCTTCTTCAATAATACGTTGTGCATCACCACGCGCAATCGGCTCTTTCTCTCGGGCATAGGCTTCCGCTTCACGAATGAAACGTTGTTCATCTTCTTGTGCTTTAATCGCATCATCAAAGGCATCTTTTACTTCTTCAGGTGGGCGCGCAGATTGGAAGTTCACATCAATCACCTCAAGTCCCATATCATAGGATTTGATAATGTCATTTAATGCTTTCCACGTATCTTCACGAACAACCGCACGACCTGTTGTTAAAATATCATTCATTGACATATGACCGATCACATAACGCAATGCACTATCAGTCGCTTGACCTAGACTGTCATCCGCATTCGTCACACTAAAACGATATTTAGCAGGATCTTGCACACGATATTGCACAGTCATTTCCACACGAACCATATTTTCATCTTTAGTCAGCATTGAACCTTGCGTACGAAGTTCTTTAACTTGCTCGACATTCACCGGCAATACTTTATCTACAAATGTTGGTTTCCAGTTCAAACCTGGTTGAACAATAGAATGTAATTCACCAAAACGAAGCACCACACCACGCTCAGCCTCTTTAATGGTGTAGAAACCACTTACGCCCCAAATAATCGCACCGATGGCAACAGCAAGCGGCACCACTTTTCCAAAATTAAATGGCGTACTGTTTTGAGAACTACCATTATTTTGACCGCTCTTTTTATTTCCACCACCTAATTTTCTGAGAAGGTTATTAAAAATCTCCTCAATATCTGGCGGAGATTGTTCTTGATTCCCACGATTTTGATTGTTATTCCATCCATTATTATTGGATGAATTTCCCGGCTGTTGGTCGTTGCTTTGCCCTGGTTTACTCCAAGGATCGCGATCTGAACCGTTCTGTGACATTTCATTCTCCATTTGTCAAAAAATTGTTAAGAGTTTAGCTAAATAAATGGGGCGCGTCTATGAAAATGCAAGGCTTTTTAGGCAATAAAAAATCCTTGATTTTACACAAGGATTTTCTTGATTAATTCACCTCATAAAGAACGCATTTTTGAAGTTCTTTTATCTGTAAACTTTCACCACTCCACTCATAAAAGTGCGGTAATTTTTCTTGATGATTGACAAAAGCGGCTAAATAAATAGGGAGTTCATCAGTAAACCACAACTGCCCCTGCGGACAATAATCTGAAAAAATTTTTTGTTGTTCAGGGAAATGACGAACATTGGATAATTTTACGATCCCAAATCCTTGAGATTTCAATACAGCCTCTCGCAAACACCAACAGCGATAAAAAGCCTTCAAAGAATCCTGCTGATGATGAAACCAATCAATTTCTTCTTTTGGTGCAATATGTTCCATCAACGCCGTAAAATTTCTTATTTTAGGAAATTCAATATCAATTCCCACCGCACTTTTTTCTTCATTTCTAATATCTAATATTACTGCTACCCAATCACCAGAATGGCTAATATTAAAATCTATTCGCTCATCAATAAAATAAGGTCTGCCACTTTCGGTACGTTGAATTTGAGATAAAAGTGAGGTAGATTTTCCTGCTATTTTTAGAAGTTGGAAAAGTAATAAGTGAGCAAGCTGACGACACTGATGACGCTGAAAAACACGCGAGCTATCCGTTTCAGTTTGATATAGATTTTCTGGAATCAGTGCATAGGGTAAGGATTCCAAAGAAAAAGGTTGATTTATATTGCCGTAGGCGATGTAGGTTGTCATAAAAATAAAAGCACCATTCAAAGGTGCTTTTATATTAAAAGGATTTAGTTTATGTGTAAATTAGCGAATCACTAATTCCGCCACAGAAACACCGACTAAGCAAGCAACAACAACCCCAATTAAACCTGGCACCATGAAACTGTGGTTAAAATAATATTTACCAATTTTTGTTGTACCCGTTACGTCAAAGTTTACTGTTGCAATGTCTGATGGATAATTTGGGATGAAGAAATAGGCATAAGTTGCTGGCATCAAACCAACCAAGATTGGTGCTGGAATACCTAAACCAATACCAACTGGTAATAACATTACAGCTGTTGCTGCTTGGCTGTTAATTACGACAGAAACTGCAAATAATGCCAATGCAAATGTCCAAGGATAAGCTTGAACCATATCAGTAATCGCGGCTTTAAACTCTGGCATTGCATATTGGAAGTAAGTATCGCTCATCCAAGCAATACCATAAATCGCAATAGCAGCCACCATACCAGACTTAAATACCACGCCATTTGGCACGATTTGAGGATTTGTTTTCGTTGCAAGTAAAATCACACCACCAAAGCAAAGCATCATCATTTGGATGATTAGCGACATGGAAATTGCTTTTCCGCTACCGATAGTACGAATTTCAGGAATCATCGCAATCGCAACAATCACAACTAATGCTAATAAGAACAAATAAACTGATTTTTTAGCACCTTGTGGAAGGGCTTCATTCAATGTTGTGCTTGTGGTATTTAAAATACGTTCGCTCCATACGGGATCTTGTAAACGACGTTGATATTCAGGATCTTGTTCTAACTCTTTACCACGACGCATACTATATAAAGAAAGCGCTATCGTACCCGCTAAAGTCGCAGGAACAGTCACACAAATAATATCTAACAAACTAATATGCTCAAAACCAGGCATTGCAGTAATTTTACCTAAATAGAAGACAACAGCTGCAGAGAGTGGGCTAGATGTGATTGCTAATTGAGATGCCACCGAAGACGCTGCCATTGGGCGCTCTGGACGGATTTTATTTTTCAATGCAACATCGCCGATGATTGGCATGATTGTGTAAACTGAGTGACCAGTACCAAGCATAAATGTTAATAAATACACGACCAATGGGCCTAGTAACGTTACACGTTTTGGATTTTTACGGAGAATGCGTTCAGCAATTTGTAACATAAATTTCAAACCGCCTGCAGCTTCAAGTACGGATGCACAAGTCACTACTGCAAGAATGATGAGCATTACATCAATCGGTGCTTTCCCTACTGGCATACGGAATACGAAAACTTCGATAGCAAGACCGATACCAGACACAACACCTAATCCGATACCACCGTAACGGCTTCCCATATAAAGCATTAATAATAGGAATAAAAATTCTAAATAAAGCATAAGTACCTCAAAAATAAAAAAACTGTAAAAATAATACCCTTTTTGAGGCATAAAACTAAATCTTTTTTAAATTTTAGAGCAAGAATTTTATTAAAAGGTAATTCAGATCAATTTTACAATGCAGGAATAAGAGAAAAGTGCGGTGATTTGAGAAAGAAATTTTTGAAAAAAATTAGGCGACTTAAAAAGTCGCCCAACTTGAAATTATTGATTGTTTTGCACGTAGTCAATCGCAGATTGAACAGTTGTGATTTTTTCAGCTTCTTCATCTGGAATTTCGATATCGAATTCTTCTTCTAAAGCCATTACTAATTCAACTGTGTCTAAAGAGTCCGCACCTAAATCTTCAACGAAAGAAGCTTCAGATTTAACATCTTCTTCTTTAACACCTAATTGTTCAACGATGATTTTTTTCACGCGTTCTTCAATACTCATTTGTTTTTCCTATTTTGTTGGTTTTAACTCATAAAAGAGCGGTTAGTGTATGTATTTTTTATCAACTTGCAACTATTTTATAGGCTGGTCGCACCACGAAATAGACAATAAAAAAACATACACCGAGAAAAAAGCTGCATAGCACGTCTGATTCTATCACTATCTATCACACTTTACCACATTCTATAGTCTGAATTTTACTGGCTGTTCTAGATAACGACTAAAAACAGGAAAGGTGATTATCAATGAATATTTTCTGCTCAATACCTAATAATATTTTGTGACTCACTTCAAACTTTCAGTAAAAAGTAAGCCCGTTCTATTTTTTTTATCATCTTTTAAGCGTATTATCTCCAGAGAAGTATTGGAGAAAAAGATGTCTGACATTCAACAATTTAGTCAAGAAGATATGGAAATTGTGGCGGAAAAAACGCTATATAAAGGCTTTTTCACGCTAAAACAAATTCAATTTAAACATAAGCTATTTGCTGGTGGTGAAAGCGAGATTGTCACGCGAGAGTTACTCATTAAAGGTGCTGCTTCTGCAGTTATTGCCTATGATCCTAAAGCTGATTCTGTCGTTTTAGTTGAACAAGTACGTATTGGTGCAGCTTATCACCCTGAACGCATGCGTTCACCTTGGTTGCTCGAATTAATTGCGGGCATGGTGGAGAAAGATGAAAAACCAGAGGAAGTCGCTTTACGTGAAAGCAAAGAAGAAGCAGGAATAACCGTAAAAAATTTGACTCATTGCTTAAGTGTTTGGGATAGCCCAGGTGGCACGGTAGAAAGGCTTCATTTATTTGTTGGAAAGGTAGATAGCTCACAAGCAAAAGGCATTCACGGCTTGGCTGATGAGAATGAAGACATTCGCGTACATGTTGTAAAGCGCGAGCAAGCGTATCAATGGATGTGCGAGGGGAAAATTGATAACGGCATTGCGGTCATTGGATTGCAGTGGCTTCAATTAAATTATGCTCAATTACAAAAACGTTGGTTACGTAATTAGGTGGCATCGATGAAAAATACCTTTGTCTATCAAACAGAGAAATCTATCATAAAATTATTACAAATTACTGATCCGCATTTATTCAAAGAAAAAGAAACTGCCCTTTTGGGTGTAAATACACAAGCAAGCTTTACTCAAGTATTAAAAGAAATCCAACAAGAAAATAATACTTTTGATATTATCCTTGCTACTGGTGATCTGGTTCAAGATGGGAGTGATGAGGGATACCGCCGTTTTGTAGAAATGGTGACGCCTCTAAATAAACCTATTTTTTGGATACCAGGTAACCATGATTTTCAACCTAAAATGGTAGAACACCTAAACAAAACACCAATAGAAAGTGCAAAGCATCTTTTATTGGGTAAATATTGGCAAGCATTATTATTGGATAGTCAAGTTTATGGTGTTCCTCATGGTCAGCTCAGCCAACACCAATTAAATTTATTAGAAGAAAAACTTGCACAACATCCTAATCGCTATACGTTGGTAGTTCTACATCACCACTTATTACCAACAAATTCTGCTTGGCTTGATCAACATAACTTGCGCAATTCACATGAACTGGCAGAAGTACTTGGGAAATTTAGCAATGTAAAAGGTATTTTGTATGGGCATATTCATCAAGAAGTTAATGCTCTTTGGAATGGCTACCAAGTAATGGCAACACCTGCCACAAGTATCCAGTTTAAACCGGATAGCCATCATTTTACACTGGATAATCTACAACCTGGTTGGCGTGAAATTGAGCTACATGAAAATGGTTCAATTTACACTCAAGTAAAGCGGATCCAAGAAGCTCAATTTTTACCTAATATGCAAGAAGAAGGCTACTAATACATAAAACGACAGAATAAACTCTGTCGTTTTTAATTATTTGCATAGCCTTGCTCTGGTAAAGGAATATCATCCAAATAAGCCACGCCATTTTGAAGCTTTAAACGATTTTCCATAAACCATTTCACCACGATCGGATAAATACGATATTCCTGTTCACGAGTACGAGCTTCAATAACTTCCACCGTATCATTATCAAAAATAGGCACCTTGGCTTGTAATATAATTGCACCATTATCAACTTCCTCATTGACAAAATGTACTGTCGTACCGTGCTCTCTATCGCCTGCGTCTAAAGCTTTTTGATAAGTATTCAAGCCCGGATATTTAGGTAAAAGTGAAGGATGAATATTAATAATCTTTCCCTCAAAACGTTGTATAAACTCAGGTGTCAGGATTTTCATATAACCAGCCAGCACAATTAAATCAACATCAAATTTATCCAACTCATCAGCAATAGATTGATCCATTGCCAAATTGCTCTCAAAATTATTGCGTAAAAAAACACGTGAAAAAATACCCGCACTTTTAGCCCGAATTAAACCAAAAATATTTGCTTTATTGCTTATAACACAAACAATTTCCGCGGGTATTTGCTGTGTTTGGCAAGCATCAATTATCGCTTGTAAATTATTACCTTGACCAGAAATTAGAACAGCGATTTTTTTCATAATATTATCGATAAAATAGTATAAAGTTTCAGTTTTAATATCTAAAACATAAGGGCAGATATAAAATCTGCCCCTAAACCCGAATAATAATATGCTATAAGATCACAACCTTTTCATCATTTTCTTTAGCATCTTCTATGTGTCCAATTAACCACGCATCCTCACCAGCTTGTTTTAATATCGCCAATGCTGTATCAATTTGATCTTGAGGTAAAGCTATTACCATTCCAACACCACAATTAAAAGTGCGGTACATTTCATAGGTATCAATATTGCCATTTTCTTGTAACCATTTAAAGATTGCAGGCCATTGCCAACTTTTTTCGCTGATGACCGCTTTAGCATTTTTGGGCAAAACACGAGGAATATTTTCCCAAAAGCCTCCACCAGTTAAATGCGCAATAGCATGAACATTGACTTGTTTAACTAAAGCTAATACTGATTTCACATAGATTTTGGTTGGAGCAAGTAAATGTTCAATCAATGGCTTTCCTTCAAGCAGCGCTGTCGCTGGATTAACATCTGCAACCTCAATAACTTTACGTACCAAAGAATACCCATTGGAATGTGGTCCACTAGAGCCTAATGCAATTAAAGCATCTCCATGACGTACTTGACTACCATCAATTATTTCAGATCTTTCCACTACACCTACGCAGAAGCCAGCCAAATCATAATCACCTTCGTGATACATACCAGGCATTTCAGCTGTTTCACCACCCACTAAAGCACAACCAGCCTCTACACAACCATCTGCAATACCTTTCACTACATCTGTAGCTATATTTACTTCAAGTTTACCCGTGGCATAATAATCTAAGAAAAACAGCGGTTCGGCACCTTGCACAACTAAATCATTCACACACATAGCAACTAAATCTACACCAATCGTATCGTGTTTTTTTAAATCAATTGCTAAACGCAACTTCGTACCAACTCCATCTGTGCCAGAAACTAAAATAGGTTCTTTATATTTACTTGGAATTGAACATAGGGCACCGAACCCACCTAATCCACCAATAACTTCTGGCCGCGTTGTGCGTTTTACTTCCGGTTTAATTCGGTCAACCAAGGTATTGCCAGCATTAATATCTACACCGGCATCTTTATAGCTTAATGATGGTTTACTCACTATTTTTTCCTATTGAAATATTGGAGAAATAAAATCTAAACTGATTTTAACAGGTTAAGCAAACGTTTGCGATAAAATTTTTATGCTTCAATAATAAAAAATCTGCACCTCAAAAGTTTCCTAAGTTAAGGCTCTTGAGGTGCAGATAGCTATGAGTATTGAATAATGAAAAATTAATCTAGAATGTATAATTTACATTAAAGCGAATATCACGACCAGGTTCAGGCAATGTTGACACACCAGCACGTTGGCTGTGGCTTCGATAATATTTGTTATTTATTTTGCGTATTAAATCAAAATCTCTTTGCGTTTTTGTGATCTAAGTTGGCTACACATAAAAAAGCCCTGCATAAACAGGGCTTGAATCATTTTTTCTTACTTAGAAAGTATATTTTACTGTTGCATAATAAGCGCGACCTTGCTCATTGTAAGTGCTTGCTCCATTATTTTTACGATAAATACGTTTATCAAATAAGTTGCTCACACCAATACGCACACTAATCGTATCTTTCCAGTTATAGCCTGCACTTACCCCCCAAACGGCATAACTACCGATTTCAGTTGAGTTAGCTAATGCTGCCGCATTTTCCATTCTAATCTCTTTTACTTTACGACCAGTTTGTTTGCCATATTGTGTATAAGTCAGCATTGCGTCAAAACCGGCTGTAATCTGATAGCTCAAGCTAGAATTTAACGTATATTTCGGCACAATAGAAAGCGGATTGCCCGTATCTTTATTTTTGGTTTTGTGCATATAAGTGAAGTTATTAACCCAAGATAATTTATTCTCGATTAATGGTAAGGTTAAATTTCCCTCTAGACCTTCAACAAGTGCTCGATTCGCATTACTCCATTGGTATACTTCATTTTTATTGGATGTCACACCAATAAGCTTATCTGATGGCACAATTTTGTTACGGTAATCGTTACGGAAATATGTAATAGATGCAAGATAACCGTCTTTATTGTATTCCACTCCAATCTCTTTATTCCAGCTAGTTTCTGGTTTCAAATCTTCATTACCTTGGAAATAACATGCATAATCACCTGCGGTTGGGCAACCTTGACCACGTGTATAAAGTAAGTAGTTTGGATTAGTTTGATAAAGATTTGGTGCTTTATAAGCTCTAGCAATTCCACCTTTTACATTCACATTATCTGTGACAGCATACAGGAAATTAAGCCCACCACTCACATTCGATCCCGAATAACTATTATGATCATAACGAGCTGAAGGTGTTAAAATAAGCTTATCAGTCACCGAAACATTATCTTCTAGGAAAATAGCCCATTCGGTCTGGCTAGAATAACCACCGCGATTTTTTGTAATACCTGGGAATGATTCTGTTGGGTCTTTTTTTACTATTCTGTTTCTTTTCCCATTAGCATCCGTCACAAAAATCACTTGTTCTCCAAGATTTTGTGTCATTGACTGCTTATCATCTAAGGTGCTATGTGTACCTTCAAATCCCAAGGTAACCATGTGTTCTACACCAAGTGTAAGTGGAATATAGAATTCTGAACTAAAACGCGTATTTTTTAAAATTGAGTCAGTAAAACCTGTAGTGCTGGTATAACTTCCTTCTGGACCACCGGCTAATCCTTCAGGTAATCGGCTATTTTTAGTCTTATCAAATGCAATGTAAGTTTTGTTATCAAAATGATCAAACTTACCTTCATAAGTTAACGCATAATTTTGTCGGTATAAACGAGCAGTTTCCGCCTTTGAGCTAGCAAGTTGTCTGGTATAAGGTGCTTTAATACTATTGTAAAGATCAGTCGCACTATTTTGTGTATCACCGTTATAAATATTACCTTGGCGACTAAAGCCAGAATCCAAGGTTAATTTATTTTTCTCATTGATATTCCACACTAAACGGCCATTAATGTCTTTATTACGTACACCTTCACGACCAGCAATCGCAGGATTGCCATTAATACCGACTTCATCCGCTTGAGTTTTATTCCAGTTACCATATAAACGGAATTGCAATACGTCTTTAATTAACGCTCCGCTTAGATTAAAACCGACACGGTTCGTTGCGCCTTCATCGCTGTCTTCTGGTTGGTTGGTGTAATAACTTAAGCTACCGTGTAAATCATTGGTAACAGGTTTAGTGATGATATTAACTACCCCACCCATTGCACCTGAGCCATAGCGTGCTGCTGAAGGACCACGTAATACTTCAATTTTTTCAATCGCTTCAACCGGCACCCAGTTGCTGTCGCCACGAGAATTACGTTCACCACGTACACCATAACGCTCTGCATTACGAGAGGTAACAGGTTTCCCGTCCACTAAAATCAATGTATTTTCAGGTCCCATACCACGAATATCAATTTGACGTTTATTACCACGTTGTCCGGTGGAAGAATTACCCGTTAAATTCACACCAGGCATGGTACGTAATACTTCAGAAACATCATTTGTCGCAGGGCGTTTCTCTAAATCTTTTGCAGTAACAAGAGAAGAACCAAGTGATTGTTTTACCTGATTCTCAGCAGTAATTTTAATTTCATCTAAAGATTCGGTCTGATTTGCATAGCTAACAGTTGCAATAAAAACAGATAAAGGCAGTAATGCAAATTTAGTTTTTTTCATATTATTTCCTTAAGCAGATAATTGATAAAAATTATCGTTTTTTTTTGTATTTTCTGTCAAGTAATAAATTTCATAGAAAAAATGAAAATTTTTGTCATGCTATTTCGCTGATACTATCTTGCAATCCCAATAAATCTGCGTATTATCTACCGCCTCATTTGAACATCTCGGGTTCCCTCACCCCGATTCTTAGGTTAAAAAGGTATAAAATGAAATTAAATACACCAATCTTTAATGCACAACAAAAATATCGAGCCGTTATTTGGCTGAGTTTTTTTCATATTCTGATCATTGCAGCTAGCAATTATTTTGTGCAGGTTCCTTTCGAAATAACGTTAAAATTAACCGCACTTGGTGCAGCCAATGATTTTTCTTTTCATAGCACCTGGGGAACCCTCACTTTTCCTTTTATATTTTTAGCAACAGATCTCACAGTGCGCGTATTTGGTGCAAAAGATGCGCGGAAAATTATTTTCGTTGTTATGTTTCCGGCATTAATTGTCAGTTATGTTGTCTCTGTTTTATTTTCCGAAAGCCAATTCCAAGGCTTTAACGCATTAGCCCAATTTAATATATTTGTATTTCGCATCGCAATTGCCAGCTTTGCCGCTTATGTCGTTGGACAATTATTAGATGTCATCGTATTCAACCGTTTACGCCAATTAAAAACATGGTGGATAGCACCAACTAGCTCAATGACATTTGGCTCCATGGCTGATACGTTCGTCTTCTTCAGCGTTGCATTCTATGAAAGTGCCGATCCATTTATGGCTGAACACTGGGCTCAACTTGGTTTTGTCGATTATTTATTTAAGCTATTTGTCGGTATTATGCTATTTGTGCCAGCTTATGGCATTGTGCTAAATATGATCTTGCGAAAACTGCAAAAACTTACCGCTGCGCACCTTTAATGTAGCAATATGCACATGATCTTTTATAACAACAAAAAGGAACAATAATGACACAACATTCTCTTTCTCTTCGAGAAAAAATTGAACAAAGCCCGATGAGCGGTTATCAATGGTTAATTGTCGTGATGGCTGCCATTATGAACTTATTAGATGGCTTTGATGTCCTCGCACTTGCCTTTACTGCAACGGCCATTCGTGGCGAATTTAGTCTATCTGGCATAGAGTTAGGTTATTTATTAAGTGCGGGTTTATTTGGCATGACGGCGGGATCACTTTTCCTTGCTCCACTAGCAGATAAAATCGGTCGCCGCCCATTACTTTTAATTGCGGTATTTTTATCAGCTGTTGGTATGTTAGGTTCAGCATTTATTGCCCAATATGAAATGCTCGGTTTCTGGCGAGTCATTACAGGCCTTGGTGTAGGTGGAATTTTAGTTGGAACCAATGTGATTACCAGTGAATATTCATCAAAAAAATGGCGTAGTTTTGCCATTAGTGTATACGCTGCTGGTTTTGGTATTGGTGCCGTATTGGGTGGAATGTTTTCCGTTATGCTACAAAGTGAGTATGGCTGGCGCTCCGTCTTTTTAGCAGGAGCGATTTTAACCGCCTTATGCTTTCTTATTTTGCTTATTTGGTTACCTGAATCAATTGATTTCTTAACGAACAAGCAGCCTAGAAATGCAGAAATACGCTTAAATATGATAGCCCAAAAAATTGGTTTAGGTGAAGGATGGGTATTACCATCTAAAATAGAAAAAACAAAAACTAAATTACCTATTACTCAGTTATTCAGTGAAAAATACTTGCGTTCAACCTTATTAATTTGGACTTCGTTTTTTGCCATTATGTTCAGCTTCTATTTTGTCAGCTCATGGACACCTGCCCTACTAAAAGAGGCTGGAATGACCACCGAACAAAGTGTTAGTGTAGGCATGATGATCTCACTAGGCGGAACCTGTGGCGCATTAATTTATGGCTTACTTGCAAGTCGTTGGACGGCCCGTTCTGTATTAATTTTATTTACCCTATTATCTTCTGCATCGGTGATGTTATTTATTGGTTCAGCCTCTATTTTATGGTTAGCAATGGTATTCGGCATTCTTGTTGGCGCATTAATGAATGGATGTATTAGCGGATTATATACATTAAATCCACTCACCTATGATGCTGATATTCGTGGTACTGGTGTAGGTTGGTCGATCGGTGTTGGGCGTATTGGCGCAATTTTAGCCCCTACTGTTGCAGGTAAACTTTTAGATAGTGGTTGGGAAAAACAAAATTTATATATTGGTGTTGGATTTGTCCTCTTAATTTCCACTATTGCCCTCTTCTCTTTAAAACGTCGCCATTAATCAAATCTCCCGCTCACTTGAGCGGGTTTTCTTTGATATAACAGTCTTTACCAATACAGACTATCCTTTCAAAACATTCTCTTTTTCGCTACAATACGCCACTATTTTTTACATCATCAAATAAAAATGTCAGAAATAAAACTTATTGTTGGTTTAGGAAATCCTGGCGATAAATATACCGATACACGCCACAATGCGGGCGAATGGCTTATTGAACGCTTGGCACGTCGTTTTAACGTTTCGCTAAATCCAGAAAGTAAATTCTTCGGAAAAACTGCCCGCACTTTAGTGAATGGAAAAGAAGTGCGCCTTTTAGTACCGACAACTTTTATGAATTTAAGCGGTAAAGCGGTTGGGGCATTGGCAAGTTTTTACCGTATTAAACCTGAAGAAATTTTAGTGATTCATGATGAATTAGATTTACCGCCAGGCACAGCAAAACTCAAACAAGGTGGCGGGCACGGTGGACACAACGGCTTAAAAGATATTGTGGCTCAACTAGGCAATAACAATGATTTCTACCGTTTACGTATTGGCATTGGGCATCCTGGCCATCGTGATTTAGTGGCAGGTTACGTCTTAAATAAACCCTCACCAGCAGATCGCGATGCACTTGAAAAAGTGCTAGATGAAGCGACTGATTGTATAGAAATGATTTTCAAAGATGGAATGGTCAAAGCGACCAACCGTTTAAACAGTTTTAAAATTTAAAAGTGCGGTTACTTTTACAACCGTTTTACTCAAAATAAGGAAAAATTATGGGATTCAAATGTGGTATTGTGGGATTGCCAAATGTCGGCAAATCTACTCTTTTTAACGCGCTCACTAAAGCTGGTATTGAAGCCGCAAACTATCCATTCTGTACTATCGAACCAAATACTGGTGTCGTGCCAATGCCAGATCCGCGTTTAGATGCATTGGCAGAAATCGTTAAGCCTGAACGCGTATTGCCTACCACGATGGAATTTGTGGACATCGCAGGCTTAGTTGCGGGAGCAAGTAAAGGTGAAGGCTTAGGTAACAAATTCCTCGCTAATATTCGTGAAACCGATGCGATCGGTCACGTCGTTCGTTGCTTTGAAAATGACGATATTGTGCACGTTGCGGGGAAAATTGACCCACAAGATGACATTGATACCATCAATACCGAATTAGCCTTAGCAGACTTAGACAGCTGTGAACGTGCGATCCAACGTTTACAAAAACGTGCAAAAGGTGGCGATAAAGAGGCTAAATTTGAACTTTCTGTTATGGAAAAAATCCTCCCTGTACTTGAAAATGCGGGAATGATTCGCTCTGTTGGATTAGACAAAGAAGAATTGCAAGCAATTAAGAGTTACAACTTCTTAACTTTAAAACCAACAATGTATATCGCAAACGTAAATGAAGATGGTTTTGAAAATAACCCATATTTAGATCGCGTTCGTGAAATTGCTGCAAAAGAAGGTGCAGTTGTTGTTCCTGTATGTGCGGCAATTGAATCTGAAATTGCGGAACTTGATGATGAAGAAAAAGTCGAATTTTTACAAGATTTAGGCATTGAAGAACCAGGATTGAACCGCGTAATTCGTGCGGGTTACGCACTTTTAAATCTTCAAACTTATTTCACTGCTGGCGTAAAAGAAGTACGAGCTTGGACTGTTTCAGTTGGTGCAACCGCACCAAAAGCAGCAGCAGTAATCCACACCGACTTTGAAAAAGGCTTTATCCGAGCAGAAGTTATCGCTTACGAAGACTTTATCCAATTCAACGGCGAAAACGGTGCAAAAGAAGCAGGTAAATGGCGCTTAGAAGGTAAAGAGTACGTCGTACAAGATGGCGATGTGATGCATTTCCGTTTTAACGTGTAAGCCGTCAATATCACTCTATTAAAAATTTATATGGTCGATAAACAAAATTATCGACCATTTTATTTAATTCTAATATCTTTTAATACTAGCCTGTAAAGCTAGATAACCATCCCAAATTTATACCCACTTGAGCAATTATATTTAATAATCCAAACAAAATAATAAAGCCAATCATCATACTTCCCCCATAGACTTTATAATCTGCCATTGGAAATTTTTTACGACTTGCACGAACCAATAAGGCAGGCACAATAGCGGCCCAAATCGTTGCAGCAAGCCCAGCATAACCAATCGCAATCACAAATCCATAGGGAAATTGGAGGCTTAACAACAAAGGCGGAATAAATGTCACTATCGTTGTTTTTGTTCGTCCGAGAAAGCTATCATCAAACTTTAATAAATCAGCAATATAATCAAATAACCCTAATGTTACCCCTAAAAATGAACTTGCAATCGCCATATAAGCAAAAAAATTCAGAATAATCGCGATATAATCAGTTTCAATATATTTATGTAACGCTTCCAGTAAAGCAGACACATCACCGCCTTTTTCTATTACTGGTGCAAATTCTGTACGCGGTAAATTACCTTGAATCGCTAATTGCCATAAAATATAAATAACGAGAGCTAAACTGGTTCCAATAAAAATTGCTCTCATTACTCGCTGAGCATCTCGATTATAATATTTCACTAAGCTTGGTACATTGCCATGAAATCCAAAAGAGACTAAACACACAGGAAGTGCGGTCAATATATAAGGTAAATATTGCTGTTCACCAGAGCTTACGGTATTCAATAACACCTCTGTTTTTACCGAACTAAGCAATCCCGTCGTTGAAAGAAAAAAAGCAACAACCATTCCCGCAATTAAAACCGTCGTAAATCGATCTACGGCTTTTGTAGAAAACCAAACGAATACAGCCAAAACAACACAAAAAATTAAGGAACCTGAAGTACGCCCAATTTCTACCGCACTTTCTGGTGATCTCAAAAATTGATTTAATAAACTTTGCGTAATACCACCACCAGAAGTTATATAGGCATAAGTTAAAATATAAAGAACAAAAGCAACCGATAAGCCATTTATAAGATTCCATCCCTTGCCTAGCAAATCTTTCACAATCGTATCAAAGCTTGCGCCCGTCGGATAATGCAAGTTAGCCTCTAGAATCATTAATCCTGACGTAGTCATACAAAACCAGGTATAAATCAAAGCTAAAATGGAACCAATAAACCATACACCAGCTGTTGAAGTTGGATTGGCTAACATACCTGCACCAATTGCTGTTCCGGCAATAATCATCGCTCCACCAAGCAAAGAAGGATGTTTTTTTTGTGTCATAATCTTTTCTCAAAATAAAAATTCGCACTATTATAGTAGTGCAATGATAAAACGCAATATTTTATCTCTCGTAAAATGGTTACAATATCCCTATAATCAATCTATATTGTTTACTAGATATTTTTATAAGATTATTCAATATGCTTAAAGACTATAAAAAGCCGTTTTTTATCCTTCTCAACTCTTTTGTTCTTGCTGCTTGCGTAAGTTCAGCTGAAGTTAACCAACAATCAGAACACAACTACACTCAAGAAATTAATAAAATGAAAGTAAGAGGTAAAATAGACTATAGCTCCACAACAGCAAAACGTATTCACTCAATCTTTGAAAAAATGGTGCCTTATGCGGATCGTGAAAATCACACTAATCTGCCTTTCAAATGGCAAATAAATGTTATTAAATCGGATCAACTCAATGCATGGGCAATGCCTGGTGGAAAAATGGCATTCTATACAGGATTAGTGGATCGTTTAAAACTTACTAATGATGAAATCGCGACTGTTATGGGACATGAAATGGCACATGCATTAAAAGAACATGGTAAATCTCAAACAAATTTTGGAATAGTCACCAATATTGCTGCACAGCTTACTCATGTAGCTCTTTCAACAACCATTGGAGAAGAGGCTAGCGGATTGGCTGTCGGATTAGTAAAAGATTACGCTTTAGATAAACCTTATTCACGTAGTGCAGAAACAGAAGCAGATGAAGTTGGATTAATGTTAATGGCTAAATCAGGTTTTAATCCTCAGGCTGCGCCAGGGCTATGGGATAAAATGAAAACGGCATCTGACCATACAGGTGGTGTATTGGCAGCACTGTCATCAACGCATCCTACTGATGAGTCTCGACAAGAAAATTTGAGACGTTTATTGCCGAAAGCGATTGAACTTTATAAAAGTTCTAAGTAGATAGAATAGACTAATCAAATTCTATTATTAACCCTGAAATATAAAAAAACAGGCACAATATGCGCCTGCTCAAGATAAAATAAAAGATTATTCTAAACGTTTTGCTACTTCTAACCAATCAGCTTTAAACTCACGTTGCATATTGTTAATAGCATCAATGATATCATGATGAACAAGTCGTTCATTTTGAATTCCCACGCAATAACCACCTTTGCCTTGAAGTAACAAATCAACGGCATATGCGCCCATACGAGATGCAAGTATTCTATCAAATGCACAAGGTGAACCACCACGCTGAATGTGACCTAATACGGTTGCACGAGTTTCATGCCCTACACGCGCTTCGATTTCTTTCGCAAGAGAATGCACATCAGTTAATAGTTCTGTAATCGCAATAATTGCGTGACGTTTACCACGGATAATACTACGTTCTATTTGTTGAATAAGTTCTTCTCGATTAAATTCAACTTCTGACGCCACAATATATTCACATCCGCCCGCAATCCCCGCAGAAATTGTTAAGTCACTACAATGGCGTCCCATAATCTCTACAATTGAAATACGTTGATGAGAACTTGATGTATCACGTAAGCGGTCGATAGCATCAACAGCTGTTTGCAAAGCAGTTTGATAACCAATTGTATAATCAGTACCCGCTACATCATTATCAATCGTACCAGGCAAACCAACACAAGGAAAACCATGCTCTTCTGTTAATAATTTTGCCCCCATATAAGATCCATCACCACCAATAACAACTAATGCATCAATATCATGAGAACGCAAAATTTCCGCACATTTTGCTCTTACAGTAGAATCTTTAAATTCAGGAAAACGGGCGGAACCTAAAAACGTACCGCCTCGATTAATAATATCAGAAACACTATAACGGTTTAGTTGTTTAATTTTATTATTAAATAAACCTTGATAACCATCATATATTCCAAACACTTCCAAGCCTTCGGCAAGTGCTGAACGAACAACCCCTCTGATTGCTGCATTCATACCTGGCGCATCGCCTCCACTTGTTAATACTGCAATTTTTTTAATCATAATTTTCTACTTCTAATCTCAATTGAAAATGCTGTTAAGATTACACCATTTGAGGTATCTACTCTAGTGAAATCTTACAAGATTTTGATTATGTGTAACACTTATATTAATGCTTACAATCCCATAACCATTCTAGATCTTGCAAATGCTTAATCTCTTTTTCGACAATATATTTTTGGATATATTTACGTACTTTTTCATCAGAAAAACGAGCTGAAAGATAAGGTTGTTGTACTTTTTGAGCATATTGAAACTGCACAAAACCACACTGAGGCAAATCACGGCCCCTCATCATATTTACCTGCCAAGAGGGATTTTCTTTTGTTGGTGAATACACAACATACCCCTCTAGTTCAGTCGCATTAGGAGATTTGTCAGGAACAATATCAAAATGAAAATGCTTTACCCCCGTATTGCGATAAATACGCTCACGTAACGCAATACGCGATGTTATTGAACGCGGAGGATGATTACGATCAAAAAGCACTTCTATTTGTGACTGCCAATTTTCTAAGGTATCTGGCTTCGCAACATAAACATATCGAGCTATCGTATCTAAATCTTGACTACCCGCAAGTACATAATTTTTTCCATTATGCTCAATTTGGGTAGGAATATTAAGTTGTGTTAATTTAGTTGCACAGCCTGAAAGTAAAAGTGCGGTCAATATGATAAAAATTTTATTCATTGATATCTCGCTTAAATACAAATTCGGTTTCAGTTGATGATGTTGAATCAAACCAATAACCACCTAAATCAAATTCTTTTAATTGTTCAATTTCGGTTAAACGATTTTGAATAAGATAACGGCACATTAAGCCTCGAGCTTTTTTAGCATAAAAGCTAATTACTTTGTATTTGCCATTTTTATTGTCTAAGAAAACAGGCTTAATAATTTGGGCATTAAGATGGTTTTCTTTAACCGATTTATAATATTCATCTGAGGCTAAATTTATCAGAATATTATCACCTTGTTCATCAATAGCTTGTTGAACCGCTTGGGTAATCACATTTCCCCAAAAGGCGTACAGATCTTTTCCTTTTGGATTGACTAATTTTGTGCCCATTTCTAATCGGTAAGGTTGCATTAAATCAAGCGGTTTTAAAAGTCCATAAAGGCCAGAAAGCATACGTAAATGGGATTGTGCAAAGGCAACATCATCCTCAGAAAGTGAATCAGCATCTAAACCAGTATAAACATCTCCTTTAAATGCAAATAATGCAGCACGGGAATTGTTTTCATTGTGAATTTTTGTCCATTCAGCAAAGCGTGCAACATTTAGACCGGCTAACTTATCGCTGATAGACATAAGTGATGAAAGATCTTGCGGAGAAAGTTTACGACAAACTTCAATAAGCTGTTCGCTGTAATCAGTAAAGTGCGGTTGAGAAACAGAAAAATTTTTTACCGCACTTTCAAAATCAAGAGTTTTAGCGGGAGAAATAATAGCTAACATAGTCATCCTTTTATCAGAGATAATCCTCGGTATTTTAGCATAAGTTAATAGTCTGAGGCAGACAATGATTTGGTCTTTTTTGAAACTATCACAAACACCAAGGTTCATTTTATAACCAACTCTACAACATAAAAAAATAAATGCTAGTCAAGCTAATAAAATTGGGCTAGTATAATCCCATAAGAATTACCTGGGGTGTTCGTCAGTGGGCTATGTCCCTGAGCCGATACTTTAAATCTTATAAATTGGTTTCCTATCGTTGGTGTGTAGGCTTAACCTTTGACTCGTTCATTGGGCTAAGAAACCTGAAAACGGTATCAACTGATTTCCTTGAACCGTCGGGTTCAAGGACTACTGCCCGCAGCGGCACTCTGGGTCCTATCTTCTCCTTTCATTTCTATGAATATTCAAAAACGCCAGCAAATCCGCTCTGAAATTCGAAAAATACGAGCAAATTTAACCGCACTTCAACAGCAACAAGCTGAACAATCAGTGACTCAACAGGCGTTAAATCTTATCGATCAACGACAAGCCAAAAATATTGCATTATATTTTTCTTTTGATGGTGAAATTTCGACAAAAACCTTAGTACAATCCCTTTGGATACAAAACAAAAATGTGTATTTGCCTGTTTTACATCCTTTTACTCAACATCATTTATTGTTTTTACACTATTTACCTAATACGCCAATGAAACAAAATCAGTTTGGTATTTGGGAGCCGAAGCTGAATGTTCAAAATGTTTTACCATTAAATGAACTGGATATTTTATTCACGCCATTAGTGGCTTTTGATAAACAGGGAAATCGCCTTGGCATGGGCGGTGGGTTTTATGATCGCACGTTACAGAATTGGCAAGATAAATCTTTTATTCCGGTAGGTTTAGCACATCAATGTCAGCAAGTAGAAAATCTTCCCACTGAGCATTGGGATGTCCCACTATTCGATATTTTGGTGGGTTGAAACCTATCATCAAATTTTTATTGATAGATAAAATCAAAAATATTTCAATTTTTCTCTTGAAATCCCTTTAAACGATCTTACTTAATTTAGGCAAACGGCGAAAGCCAAAACCAAATTGAGGAAAGTGTATGAACATTGAAAAATTTACAACAAAGTTCCAAGAAGCTTTAAGCGAAGCACAATCACTTGCTATCGGAAAAGATAATCAATTTATTGAACCCGTGCATTTATTGACCGCACTTTTAAATCAACAGGGCGGCTCAATTGCACCAATTTTAACTGCAAGTGGCGTAAATGTAACTTTATTGCGTAATGAGTTAAAGACTGAACTAAATAAATTGCCGCAAGTGATTGGCAATGGCGGTGATGTACAACTTTCACGCCAGCTCATTAATTTACTCAATCTATGCGATAAATTTGCACAACAAAACCAAGATAAATTTATTTCAAGCGAATTATTTTTGCTTGCAGCTTTAGAAGAACGAGGAGCGCTCAGCGATATTTTGAAAAAGTGCGGTGCGAAAAAAGAACAAATTTCGCAAGCCATCCAGCAAATTAGAGGGGGACAAAACGTGAATGATCAAAATGCAGAAGAAAGCAGACAAGCATTAGAAAAATATACGATTGATTTAACTGCTCGTGCAGAAAGTGGCAAGCTTGATCCTGTGATTGGGCGTGATGAAGAAATCCGTCGAGCGATTCAAGTATTACAACGTCGTACCAAAAACAACCCTGTGTTAATTGGTGAACCGGGTGTAGGTAAAACCGCTATCGTGGAAGGTTTGGCACAACGCATTGTAAATGGTGAAGTTCCAGAAGGTTTGAAAAATAAACGCGTACTTTCATTAGATATGGGGGCGTTGATTGCTGGTGCGAAATATCGTGGTGAATTTGAAGAGCGTTTAAAAGCGGTTCTCAATGAACTTTCGAAAGAAGAAGGTCGCGTTATCCTCTTTATTGATGAAATTCATACTATGGTCGGCGCGGGTAAAACCGATGGTGCGATGGATGCGGGTAACTTATTAAAACCAAGTTTAGCGCGTGGTGAATTACATTGTGTGGGTGCAACAACGTTAGACGAATATCGTCAATATATCGAAAAAGATGCCGCACTTGAGCGTCGTTTCCAAAAAGTCTTTGTGGACGAACCAAGTGTAGAAGATACTATTGCGATCTTACGTGGTTTGAAAGAACGTTATGAAATTCACCACCATGTAGATATTACTGACCCTGCGATTGTCGCTGCAGCAACGCTTTCACACCGTTATATTTCTGATCGTCAGTTACCTGATAAAGCCATTGATTTGATCGATGAAGCGGCGTCTAGCATTCGTATGGAAATAGATTCTAAACCTGAACCGCTTGATCGTCTTGAACGTCGTATTATCCAACTAAAATTGGAACAACAGGCGTTACAAAAAGAAGAAGACGAAGCAAGTCGCAAACGTTTAGAAATGTTAGAGAAAGAATTGACCGAAAAAGAACGTGAATATGCTGAACTTGAAGAAGTGTGGAAATCTGAAAAAGCAACGCTTTCTGGCTCTCAACATATTAAACAAGAATTAGATACTGCAAAAACCGAACTAGAACAAGCTCGTCGTGCGGGTGATTTAGCTAAAATGTCTGAGTTGCAATATGGCCGCATCCCTGCTCTTGAAAAGCAACTCGAGCAAGCTGAAACCAGTGAAGGAAAAGAAATGACGCTTTTACGCTATCGCGTCACGGATGAAGAAATCGCAGAAGTGCTTTCTAAAGCTACAGGCATTCCAGTATCAAAAATGATGGAAGGCGAGAAAGAAAAACTCTTGCGCATGGAAGATGAACTACATAAACGAGTGATTGGCCAAGAAGAAGCAGTTGATGCCGTCGCAAACGCGATTCGTCGTAGTCGTGCTGGTCTTTCCGATCCTAACCGCCCAATTGGTTCTTTCTTGTTCCTCGGTCCGACAGGTGTAGGTAAAACAGAGCTTTGCAAAACTTTGGCTAAATTCTTGTTTGATAGTGAAGATGCCATGGTGCGCATTGATATGTCTGAGTTTATGGAAAAACACAGTGTCTCTCGCTTAGTCGGGGCACCTCCAGGTTATGTTGGTTATGAAGAAGGTGGTTATTTAACTGAAGCTGTTCGCCGTCGTCCGTATTCAGTGATCTTGTTAGATGAAGTAGAAAAAGCCCATACGGATGTATTCAATATCTTGTTACAAGTATTGGATGATGGCCGTTTAACTGATGGGCAAGGTCGTACCGTGGACTTCCGTAATACCGTGGTGATCATGACCTCTAACTTAGGTTCTGATTTAATCCAAGGTAACAAAGAGGAAAGCTATAGCGAAATGAAGTCCTTAGTGATGTCGGTTGTTAGCCAACATTTCCGTCCGGAATTTATCAACCGTATTGATGAGACAGTGGTATTCCATCCGCTTGGTAAAGAGAATATTCGTGCGATTGCAAATATTCAATTAGAGCGCTTAGCAAAACGTATGGAAACTCGCGGCTATGAATTGGTGTTTACTGACGCTTTATTAGATTTCATTGGTGAAGTGGGTTACGACCCAATTTATGGTGCACGTCCATTGAAACGTGCAATTCAACAAGAAATTGAAAATGGTTTAGCTCAGGAAATATTATCAGGTCACTTATTGCCAGGACAAGTCATTGTTGATTATATAGATAACAAAGTCCAAACAAGACAATAACCAATTAAAAGAAGCCATTTAGTTAATACTAAATGGCTTTATCATAAGTACAACCAAATTTCGATTTATTTTAATATAAACATCGGCGTATCACTGATTGGATCACGGTGAATAATGACGTCCAAATCAAACACTTCTTTTAACAAATCCTCTGTCATCACTTCATCCGGGGCTCCCTGTGCCATTACAGCACCTCTTTTCATCACAATTAAATAATCGCAATAACGACAAGCTTGATTAAGATCATGCAATACAGTAATCACTGTTTTTCCATTCTGCTGCATTTGTCGCATCATGCCCATGAGTTCTGCTTGACGGTTTAAATCCAGATAAGTAGTCGGCTCATCGAGTAGCACTAATTCAGCATCTTGCGCAAGTGTCATGGCTAAAAATACCCGTTGTTGCTGACCACCAGATAAATCAGAAACCAGCTGTTCGGCGAGTTCGGCAGTTTGTGTTTGCGCCATTGCCCAATTAACTAATTCTTCATCTTTTTGGCTGAGTTTGCCCCAAAGATTTAAGTAAGGTGAACGTCCGTAGGCGATCAATTCGCGTACTTTAATGCCTTCTGGTACCAAGTGTTGCTGCGGGAGAAAAGCCAATTCTTGGGCATATTCTTTAGGGCTTTTTTGCCAAATATCCTGACCTTTATGAGTGATTGAGCCTTGCTTCGGTTTGAGCAAGCGAGCCACCGCTTTTAATGTGGTGGACTTACAGCAACCATTTGGGCCGATTAATGCAATCACTTTATTTTTCGGGAATTTTAGCGACAGATTTTTAACCACGAGTTTATCTTGATAACCTAAAGATAAATTATTGATTTCAATGCTCATTATTTAGTTCTCATCAATAAGTAGAAGAAATATGGCGCACCGATAATTGCAGTCAGAATGCCCGCTGGGAGTTCAGTTGGTGGGTCAATCACCCGCGCCAAAATATCCGAAAGTTGTAATAAGAGGGCGCCAATAATCAAGGCCGCCGGTAATAGAGTGCGATGTCTGCCGCCGACTAAACGGCGAGCAAGATGCGGAGCAACCAAGCCTAAAAAGGCAATTGGACCACAAATTGCCACGGCTGTAGTGGAAAGGGCTACCGCTAAGACTAAAACGCTAATTTGCACTTTATTTACGGTTACGCCCAAGGTGGAGGCTTTGTTTTCACCTAAACCAAGGGTGTCGAGATCGCGACAGAAAATAAATGGTAAGGGCAGCAATACCACTAACCATGGCAATACCACATTCAAATAAGACCAGCTGCGTCCCCATAGGCTTCCTGTTAGCCATAACATTGCCGTATTGATCTCGACCGGATTGGTCAGCATCAGATAATGACTAATGGCAGCCCACAATGCGGAAAGTGCAACCCCAATGATTGCCATTTTGATAGGGCGGAAGTTAAAACCGCACACGATCCATAAAATGACAAAAGAGAGCACGCCACCTAAAAAGGCAAAAATTGGCATCCAGTAAAATGCTAAGTTTGGCAAGAACATCAATACCGAAACGGCAACCAACCCTGCCGCATTGTTAATCCCTAAAATATCGGGAGAGGCAAGTGGATTGCGCACCACACTTTGTACTAATACACCAGAAATTGCTAAGGCTCCGCCTAATAAAATGGCTAACACAGCACGGGGGAGGCGATATTCCATCAAGGTAAAATAGTTTTTATCATCAGGCTGAAAGGCCACCCAAATTTCCTCAAAGGAAAGCGTATAAGTGCCAAGGCGAATACTCAATCCAAAGAGTAGTACCATCAGACTGAGCGTGACGACATAAAAGCCGATAACACGAAAAGATACATGAGAGGTTCGCATTAGTGTCTTCCTCTGGCAAATAATACAAAAACTGGGGCACCGATTAAGGCAAGCACCGCACCGGCAGGCACTTCACTAGGGAAGTTGACCGCGCGGGCAATGGTATCTGCAGCGAGCATTAAAATTGCGCCGAGTAGCATCGCCATGGGGAGCGATTTTCGCAAGTCATAACCAATCCAATAGCGGGCAAGATGGGGCACTAGTAAGCCAATAAAGGCCACGGGGCCGGCAACACTTACGCTTGAACCTACAATCAATAACGCCATGATGTTAGCATACCAACGTAAACGGAAGAGATTGATGCCTAGTGAACGAGCGGATTCATCGCTTAAATTGAGTAAATTTAAACGGCTGGCAAAAAACAGGCAGAAAAGTGCGGTCAAAATAAAGAACGGAAATAATGTCAATAATTCATTCCAACGGGCATGTGCAATGCCACCAGCTAGCCAGCTCATAATACCGAAGGCATGATCTTCCGCGATAATCAGCACCAATTTCGTGAGCGCGGCACAAAGTAGTGATACGGCAATCCCCGCTAAAATCACCCGGCTACGATCCCCGCTGTTGTCTTTCCATCCGTTGCTGATCAGCATCACCACAAGCCAACTCAGACCGCCACCGATACTAGCCACTAAAGCAATGCTATAACCAGAAAGAATTAAGGGGCTAAACGCACTGGCGGTCACCATGGAAAGACTGGCTCCTGAGTTCACGCTGAGTAATGTAGGGGAGGCTAGTGGATTGCGCGTAATGGTTTGTAACAACGCACCTGCCACCGCAAGATTGGCACCTAAAATCATGCCAACTAATGCGCGCGGTAAGCGTAAATCGGTTACCGTAATTTTGGCAATTTCATCGCCATCGGGGAGGAGCGCTTGTAAAGCTGCAAGCGGTCGAATTTCGATAGGATAATACAAAAACAGGCTTCCCCATAATAGTAAAGCCAGAATGATAAGGGGAAGTCCCCAACGGAAAGTGGACTTCATCATTATTTTTGTTTCACGAAACCTTCAATTTGTTTTGCCATAATTTTGCTCGCTTCTAAGCCACGACCGCGAGCCCACATGTCGGCATCAACGCTGTAAACATGGTTTGCTTTTACGGCAGGAATGGTTTTCCAAAGTGGCTCAGCTTCCCATTTGCGCGCGATACTTTCATCACGATAATGGGCGATGAACAAGTATTCCGGTTTTTCCATTACTAATTGTTCAAGGTTGATTTCTACGAAAGCTTGATCACTATTGAGTTTAGTTGGGGCAAAACCTAATGTCGTTAAAAAACTACCCACATAGCCATTGTCATTTTGGATATTAAATTTATCTTCTCGGGAAGTACCAAATGAGGCTTTTTTGCCTTGCACACCTAAATTTTTTGCGATGTTGGCAATGTAATCATTATGTTCATTGATCTTCGCTTTCATTTCAGCACTTTTACCCACTAAATCACCAATTTTTTGCGCAGTTTCAAGATTTTCTTGATAACTTTCATGACGAGAATCGAACATCACTGTTGGCGCAATTTTTTTCAATTCTTCAAACACCGCTGTGTGACGGGAAGGATCAGCAATAATTAAATCGGGTTTGAGAGAAGCAATCACTTCAAGACTAGGTTGAGAACGCGTACCAACGGATTGCCATGCAGCAATTTTTTCGCGTACTTGCGGCAAAATACGCTCAACTTTATTATCGTCAGCCACTCCCACAGGACTTACCCCCACTTGTGCTAGGGCATCTACGAAAGAATACTCTAATGCCACCACTCTGGTTGGGGTTTTATCAAGGGTAAACTCACCATTAGCATCTTTTACCGTTACTGCACCGGCGAAAGTAGATGCCATTAACAATACAGAAGTGAGAGTTGTTTTTAATAATTTTTTCATGACATGTCCTCCAGTAATAAAAACGAGGTAATTATACACAAAAAAAATGAATTGATAATGATTTTCTTTTGATTGAATCCTAAAATTACTGAATTCTTGCTATATAGCATTTTGTTATTTCTAATAACATCTAAATATTAATTACTAAGAGGCTACTTTAAAACAGAAATAGCGCGTTAAATACGTGTTATTTTAGACCGCTAACATAGCTCTAGAAGTTTGATCTAATAGACATATCAAACAAGAAAATGCCTATGCTTAAAAATACTGCCCCTCCTCTATATGAACTCAAGATGATAAGTCTTTAGCAATTGGTTCAACAAGACCATCTTGTTCACAAAGTAGCGAGATCCATTGATTTTGAATTTATCCATGATGAGGGCGCTCATCTTTATTGTCAGGATAACGGTCATCCAGCTGTTGACCCTATTTGATAGTTTAAAATAATACTGTTGGGCTATCTCTTTGGTATTAAAAGTGAACGGCAATGGATAAGCCAATGTGGTTTACCACTGGTTTTAGGGATGTCCTTAACAAAAAAGTGATTGACACCAGCACACTTAGCCAAAATAATCTTCGTCGTTTTAATGGTGCGGATGTATTTGAGCATATTTTTTACTTGTATCGTATGGAAAGCAATTGAAAAAGGCTTGATGGGGGCAAGTATCCGTTTACAGACAGTACCCATTTAAAGCTAGCGCTAATAAGAACGAAAAACATAATAAAAAGTATAAGGTACAAGTCAGTCAGTATATTGATATGCTCACCCAAGATGTGGTGAAAATACGAAAAAAGGAAAGAAGCCGTTAAAAGCGAGTGAAAAAGTGGCAGAAATCAAAGACATCAAGGCAAGCATAGGATTATTTTAAATACCTTTGCCTCGGGCAGGTAATATCAATGACAACTAACCCTATATTGCTCACCTTAATTCCTCGACATAACGCTTTCAGCTCCTCCCAAAAAAGCCGTCAGGCTTGATGCTGACTATTTTACCGCCCCTATCACAGAAAGCTTGGCTCGCCGAGAGGTTATTAGTGTATTTGATTATCATCGCCCGAGCAAAATCAAAAAACCGAAAGGCTGATTACCTGACACACTTATCAAGCTACGATAGAAAACGTCGATACAGTTAAGTCATCGGAGCAAGGGAAAAACTCTACGAAACTGACTGCTTGAATGGCAATCTAAAGTGAAATGTAATAGAAAGAGACAAAACCCACCTTTATACCAGATGGTCTATAAAGTGGGTTTGCCTGAGGTATAAAATCGAGTGTTAAATACACGCTATTTTTAAATTTTATTTTTTAGGTAACGCATCAGTCGAAGCATTAAATTTTACATTTGATGAAGTGTAAGCCTCAAAGTGCGGATGTTTTTTCATAAATTTAATGAAACTTTCCGCATCAGGCAAGTATGTATCAACGCCTTCATATTTTGGATCATTAAATAATTTACCAAAAGTTTTGTAACCATCTTTACCGCTAGCTACATAAGCATTGGTACCAACAAGATAACGTTTATTATCATCAATTGGTTCCCATTGTTGGGTTTGTTTATTCAAGACTTCCACACTCACTAAGCGTTTACCTTCCGCATTTGGTGTTTCATTCGCTTCGTAACGAATACCTGCTCCATAAGGGAATGCCCCTGTAGAACCATCAACTAAAGCAAATTGCATCGCATCTTCAAGCACTTGTTTCACTAACGAACCTTCCATTTTATAGGTATATAACGTATTACCGAAAGGCAAGAAAGTATAAGCATCATTAAAAGTCACATTGCCCGGTAAAATATCCGCACGCACACCACCTGCATTTTGAATGGTTAAATCCACTGTTTTGAGTTCGTTATACATTGTTTCTGCAATAAAACGCGTTGCGATAGAACCTTCTGGATTTGAGCCTGCTTTATTTGGGATACGGTTTGCTGAACCACCCGGCATTGCAGAACCAGTGATAACACCAACAATTTCTTGTGCTAAACGATCTTTTTCACTTTTATATTTTGAAATAAGCATGTCTGTTTTTGCATCATGATCATCAAGTGAAATACTCTTCATTGATTTTAAAGTATCAAGTGCTTTTTTACGTTCATCGCCAGTTAATTCAGTCCATTTACCCTCCGCATTTTTCACTTGAAGTTTATGAGAACTCATTAACACGTGAGGAATTTTACGAGTAATAGACGCAATACCTTCAGGACTGAATTTAACACCTAAATCCCCCACAACAGCAGAATAAGCCCAACCCTCCATTACAAACACCGGTTCGCCATTCGGATTTTTAAATTCAAGCGGATATTCATAGATTACTGGTAATTTTAAACCACGTAATTCATCATTTCCGTATAAATAATGCGAATCGCCAGTAACGATCACATCAATATCATTAACTTTTTGCGCGATTTCGATATTTTTTTCACTACCTGCGTGTGAAAGTAGGATGATTTTATTAATACCTTGTTGTTTTAGCGCATTTGCCATAATTTGTGCGGTAGCAATTTCATCATAGAACTTCACATCTTTACCTGGTGAAGAGGAATTAACCGTTTTATTCACGGTGTCTAAACCGATAATAGCAATTTTTTCTCCATCCACAGTGAAAATATCGTAAGGTTTCCATTTGTTATATAAAATTGAATTTTTATCAGGAATAACATTAGCTGAAAGTACTGGGATTTTTAATGGCTCGAGTAGTTTTAATAAACCTTCATTACCCGCATCAAATTCATGATTACCCAAAGTAAAATAATCAAAATTACCTGCATTCATGACAGCCGCATCAGCGGAACCACCAAAAAGGGTGAAATACAGCGTACCAGTAATCGCATCACCAGCATGTAGCACCAATGGATTTTTATACTTTTTGCGTAACTCATAAAGTTTTCCATTCACAGCAGAAAAACCACCAATATCCACTTTTGTTTGTTGACCATTTAAATTAATTCTCGCTTCGTGCGGTTCCAAGTAAGAATGATGGTCATTAATATGCAAGATACTTAACTCCACAGCTTTATGTGCTTGCGGCACTTCTTTAGCAAAGGTTGTGCCTGAGCAAAGCATTGCTAATGCACTAACTGCAAAGGTAACTGATTTTTTAGATAAAAACATAATGGCTCCTTATGAGTAAACGGATTAATTTAAGCCTTCAAGCATTGCTTGGAAAGTCTTATAACGAATAGTATAGTTATTGTGTTGAAGATTTTCACGCGCTTGATCTAAATACGAAAAATCATCAACCTCCACCCCTTTAAATTGGCGAGCAAACATCATATTAGCTAGAGCGAGGCGGGGCTTAATTTCAGAAGATGGGGTTATCAAACTCACTCGATTCTCAGTAATAGAAAAAGTTGTTTGATTAGGAAAATCTTGATGTATCTGTTCAATAATTTTTTGAAATATGCCTTTAGCATCCAAAGACAATAATATGATTTGATCTGGTTTGGCTCCCCGTTCTAGCAAAGCCTGAACAAATTGCTCCGAATTATCTGTTTGACGAATATAAATTTTTGCCTGCTCATTCGCCAAAAAAGACACTAGCAAGTTTTTCTTCATTTCCTGAATTAAATTAGCATCGCCAGTATTTATCGGTTCAAAGTATAAATAATCAAGAAATTTAGGGGTGAGATTTTTATCTGTTTTAAAAATGCGAGTGAGGATTTTTTCGCTTATTTGGATCTGATTATCTAGGAATTGAGGAGGTAAAGAAAAAAGCGCGGTGAGTTTTTTCTGTAAAATCGAAACTTGTTGCTTTTCTTGTTTGGCTAAAGCGATTGAAAATTGTTGCTTTAAAGCTTCAGGTGACTCAGCAGATACTGATTGTTGAGAAGACGAAGGAGGACTCGCTACCACAGATTGTTGAATGCCAATACATGACGCTAATCCAAGTAACACTGAATGAAAACCGATTTTCATAATAAACCTCATTTAACTGATATTTTATCAATGTGAAATACCGCTTAACGCGTAAACTTGACCTAAAACTGCTTGAGAGTTTCTTAGATTATACGTAAAACAAAATTGTATGTGAATGATAATATTTACCTTTTCAAGAGAAAATAACGTACCTATTATAATGGTCATCCAAAACTTGCAATTTTGTTCAAAAAGTATAAAATCTTTAAGCTTTTTGTCTATATATACAGAGAAAAAAGTAAGCTATATTCTTAAATCGCTTTCGAGTTTGGGAATATTCTTTTAGTAATTAAACATTTAGAGGAAGGTTATGGTAACCATTCGTTTATCTCGTGGCGGAGCTAAAAAACGCCCATTTTATCAAATCGTAGTAGCTGACAGCCGTTCACCACGTGACGGTCGTTTCATTGAGCGTGTAGGTTTCTTCAACCCAATCGCACAAGGTAACGCAGAACGTGTTCGTATCGACCTAGACCGTGTTAACCACTGGGTTGGTCAAGGTGCATCACTTTCTGATCGTGTTGCGAGCTTGGTAAAAGAAGCTCAAAAAGCAGCATAATTTTGCTTTTTGATTTAGTTCTTAAACTAAGATAGGTGAGAAATATGGAACAACAACGTATTGAAGTTGTGGGCAAATTAGGCTCAACCTACGGTATCCGTGGGTGGTTACGTATTTATTCATCAACAGAACAAGCTGAAAGCATTTTTGAGTATCAGCCTTGGTTTTTAAAAATCAAAGGTGAGTGGCAGCCAACAGAATTAGAAAACTGGCGTCATCATAACCACGAAATCATCGTGAAATTAAAAGGCGTTGATGATCGTGAAGTCGCACAAATTTTAGCAAATGTTGAAATTGGTGTGGATTTATCTGTTTTCCCAGAACTAGAAGAGGGTGATTATTACTGGCACGATTTAATTGGTTGCTCAGTCGTAAACCTAGAAGGTTATACAATGGGAACGGTAACAGAAATGATGGAAACCGGTTCTAATGACGTGTTAGTAGTTAAAGCCAATACGAAAGATGCTTTTGGAAAACAAGAGCGGTTAATTCCGTTTTTGTATGAACAAGTAGTTAAAAGAGTCGATCTCACCACGAAAACAATTGAAGTGGATTGGGACGCTGGTTTCTAATCTCAAGTATGCACAAACGTAATGTAGTAGGCTTTTTATGTGGATAGGGGTGATTTCATTATTCCCCGAAATGTTTAAAGCGATTACGGAATTTGGGGTTACAGCTAGAGCTGTAAAACATAATCTTCTGCAAGTGGAATGTTGGAATCCAAGAGATTTTACATTCGACAAGCATAAAACCGTGGATGATCGCCCTTATGGTGGTGGCCCGGGAATGCTGATGATGGTGCAACCTTTACGGGATGCGATTCATGCTGCGAAAGCAGCTGCAGGAGAAGGCGCAAAGGTGATTTACCTTTCGCCACAAGGACGTAAACTCGATCAAGGCGGCGTAACCGAGCTTGCTCAAAATCAGAAATTGATTTTGTTATGTGGACGTTACGAAGGTATTGATGAGCGATTGATTCAAACTGAAATCGATGAAGAATGGTCAATCGGCGATTACGTTCTGACCGGTGGGGAGTTGCCGGCAATGACATTAATTGATGCTGTTGCGCGTTTTATTCCCGGTGTACTAGGCAAGCAAGCCTCCGCAGAAGAAGATTCTTTTGCAGATGGTTTATTAGATTGCCCGCATTACACCAGACCGGAAGTGTTAGAAGGATTAACTGTACCACCCGTGCTGATGTCGGGACACCACGAAGAAATTCGGAAATGGCGATTAAAACAATCGCTAAAAAGAACGTGGCTCCGACGCCCTGAGCTCTTAGAGGGCCTAGCTCTGACTGACGAACAACGTAAACTGTTAAAAGAGGCGCAAGCCGAGCATAGCAGTTAGTTTCAGTTACATCTAGGATCAATAAAGGATCAAACAATGTCTAACATTATCAAACAACTTGAACAAGAACAATTAAAACAAAACGTACCTAGCTTCCGCCCTGGTGATACTTTAGAAGTTAAAGTATGGGTAGTTGAAGGTAGCAAACGTCGTTTGCAAGCATTCGAAGGCGTGGTTATTGCAATTCGTAACCGTGGCTTGCACTCAGCATTTACTTTACGTAAAGTATCTAACGGCGTAGGCGTTGAGCGTGTATTCCAAACTCACTCTCCAGCTGTAGATTCTATCGCTGTTAAACGTAAAGGTGCAGTACGTAAAGCTAAACTTTACTACTTACGTGAACGTTCAGGTAAATCTGCTCGTATTAAAGAGCGTTTGGGCGAATAATTTCGCAAAGAAAAAGGCTTGGAATTCCAAGCCTTTTTTGTTAGGTTATTTAATCCGTTCTTCGATAATCCCGCCGCCCAAACAAACCTCACCAAGGTAAAATACGGCAGATTGCCCTGGTGTGACGGCTGATTGAGGTTCATCGAAAATCACTCGAATAGTTTCATCATCAATCGGTTCAATCACACAAGAAATATCTTGTTGGCGATAACGTGTTTTCACCGTGCAACGTAATAACTCTCGAATTGGTTCACGATCAACCCAATGTAATTGGCTAGCAATCAAACCTTTTGAAAATAAACGAGGATGGTCATGCCCCTGAGCGACAATAAGTTCATTATTTTCCACATCCTTATCTACCACATACCAAGCCTCATCACCCGCATTTTTCAAACCACCAATGCCTAATCCTTTGCGCTGTCCCAACGTGTGATACATCAAACCATCATGGCGACCAATAATTTCACCATCAACAGTACGAATATCGCCAGGTTGAGCAGGTAAGTAACGAGCTAAGAAATCCTTAAATTTACGCTCACCAATAAAACAAATACCTGTAGAGTCTTTTTTCTTCGCTGTAATTAAACCAAGATCTTCAGCAATAGCGCGAACAATGGGCTTCTCGATTTCACCAACGGGGAATAAACTTTGCCCTACTTGTTTATGGCTTAAGGTATAAAGAAAATAACTTTGATCTTTATTGGCGTCTAGACCACGTAATAATTTTACATTTTCATCATCACCAGCTCTACGTACATAATGTCCTGTTGCAATGTAATGGGCACCAAGATCTTCAGCTGCATATTCTAAAAATGCTTTAAATTTAATTTCTTTATTACACAAAATATCTGGGTTCGGCGTGCGCCCTGCTTTATATTCAGTCAGAAAATGCTCAAAGACATTATCCCAATATTCTGCCGCAAAATTAATTTTATGTAGTTTAATACCCAACTTATCACATACAGCCTGAGCATCTGCAAGATCAGCTGCTGCAGTGCAGTAATCCGTATCATCATCTTCTTCCCAGTTTTTCATAAACAGGCCTTCCACCTGATAGCCTTGCTGTTGAAGAATAAAAGCTGACACAGAAGAATCCACTCCGCCAGACATACCACAAATCACTTTTTTTGTCGCATTTCTCGCAAGCTGCTCTTGCGTCAGTTGAGGAAAGTGTTGATTATAAGTATTTGAAATTAACATAGTTCTCCCGTAACTTCGGTTAAGGCGAAGCACATTGGTCATTGAATGAGAAAACGGCAAAATAATTTTGCCGTTAATTTTATTTTGCACATAAAGTGCGGTCATTTTTGAGCAAGTTATTTCACTTCATAAAATTGCGAATCATCATCTTTTTCCGCAAATTTTTGCTCATATTCAGCTTTCGCTTGTTCATCGCCCGCATCTAATTTTGATTGAAGCGTGTCACACGGTTTATCACAATCGCAAGCTTTGGCAATACCAAGGGCAGATAAACCACCGCAGCTGCCTTTTAAACTTTGTTTTTTGATAATAAATCCGATAGACATCAACAATATAATTGCGACAAAAGCGATTAAAGTAAAAAATAAAGTTTGCATAACTATTCTTTTGTTTCTGTTAATTTTTTGAAAGCAGAGGATGATTTTGTGATAAAACCATTATCTGTTTTAATGATTAAGTAAACGGCAATATTATTTTTCTCTGCCACTTCTAACGCCTTGTCTTCACCCAGCACAAATAAACCTGTTGATAAGCCATCTGCAGTCATTGAGGTTGGCGCAAGGACCGTAATTGAGGCTAAATGATGCTGAATTGGGTAACCTGTTTTCGGATCAATTTCATGAGCAAAGCGTTTACCATTTTCTTCAAAGTAAATACGATAATCGCCAGAACTTGCCATTCCCATGTTGTCTAATCCAATTACAGCTTCAACCGCTCTTTCACCTGTTGTAGTTGGTTTTTCGATTGCGATCTGCCAAGGTTTGCCTTCAATATTTTTTCCTTTCGCACGAATTTCACCACCGATTTCAACCATATAATTCTGAGTATTTAGTTGTTCTAACTTTTCAGCCACCTGATCAACGCCAAAGCCTTTAGCAATCGAGGACAAATCGACATAAACTTGAGGAAGTGCTTTGCTTAATGTCGGTTTTGCACCACTCATATCGAGGGCAATTTTATCAATACCAACCCAAGCTTGGCGTTCAGCTAATTGTTCTGGCGTAGGTTGTTTTTCTGGGCGTTTTTCAGGACCAAATCCCCATAAATTCACAACAGGACCAACAGTTACATCCAATGCACCTTCAGTCACTTTGTTTAAACGAATCGCTTCAGCTAATACTTTGGCAAAATCTGCTGAAATTTCAATCGGTGTATTCACTTGGGTATTTTGATTGAAACGGCTCAGTTCCGAATCTTTTTTGTAAGTGGACATTTTCGCGTTTACATCTTTTAAGATTGCTTCAATTTCTTCATGCGTCTTTTCAGATGTTGCTTTCATTGAGCCTTCATCAAGGTATTTAACATGATAAGTTGTTCCCATTGTTTTACCACTTAATGAGATAACTTTTGTTTCTTTTTGACAGGCTGCAAGACTTAATGCCATTGCTACCGCCATGATACCGCTTATTAATTTTTTCATCTGGATTTCCTACATCTGTGAATTACTGGCAAACTCAACAAAACTTACCTGTAATCATAGAAAATTTTCTAAAAATACCTTAAATTTTGACCGCACTTCATCACAAAGTGCGGTCAGTTTTTATGATGAATTGATTAACTAAAATCAGCCACCAAAGTCATCTAATAAAATGTTTTCATCTTCAACACCAAGATCTTTCAACATTTTAATTACAGCTGCATTCATCACCGGAGGTCCACACATATAGTATTCACAATCTTCTGGTGCTTCATGATTTTTCAAGTAGTTTTCATAAAGCACATTGTGAATAAAGCCTGTATAGCCGGTCCAATTATCTTCAGGCAATGCGTCCGATAATGCAACATGCCATACAAAGTTTGGATTTTCAGCTTGTAATTGGTCAAAGTCTTCTTGATAGAAGATTTCACGTTTAGAACGTGCACCATACCAGAACGACATTTTACGTTTAGAATGAAGACGTTTTAACTGGTCAAAAATATGAGAACGCATTGGAGCCATACCCGCACCACCACCGATAAATACCATTTCAGCATCAGTTTCTTTCGCAAAGAATTCACCAAATGGACCAGAAATAGTGACTTTATCACCCGCTTTTAATGACCAAATGTATGAAGACATTTGACCTGGAGGTGCATCAGGTTGACGCGGAGGAGGCGTTGCAATACGAACGTTAAGCATAATAATGCCTTTCTCTTCTGGGTATGAAGCCATTGAGTAAGCACGGATAATATGCTCGTCAACTTTAGAGACATAACGCCATAAATCATATTTATCCCAGTCTTCGTGGTATTCTTCAGGAATATCGAAATCTTTATAGTTCACCACGTGTGGATCAGCTTCGATTTGGATATATCCACCCGCGCGGAATGGCACTTCCTCGCCTTCAGGAATAGCCAATTTAAGCTCCTTGATAAAGGTTGCTTTGTTATCGTTAGAAATAACAGTACATTCCCATTTTTTCACGCCGAAGATTTCTTCTGGAAGTTCAACTTCCATATTACCTTTCACGTTAACTTGACAAGCTAGACGATAACCTTCTTTTGCTTCACGTTTGTTAATGTGAGAAAGTTCGGTTGGAAGAATTTCTCCGCCACCATTTTTCACTTTTACCACACATTGACCACAAGAGCCGCCGCCACCACAAGCAGAAGACACGAAAATACCTTTACTCGCTAGAGCACCTAATAATTTGCCACCTGCAGGTAATGTAATCGCTTTCTCTGGATCGTTATTGATACCAATAGTAATATCACCAGAATCGACTAGTTTTGACTTGGCAAACAAGATAATCGCAACGAGTACTAAAATAATAGCGGTAAATGCTGCAACACCTAATAATAAAATTGAAGATTCGCTCATTTATGCCTCCTTATAATTGAATACCAGAGAATGACATAAAGCCAAGCGCCATCAATCCAGCAGAAATAAAGGTTATTCCTAATCCTTTCAAGCCTGCTGGTACATCAGCATATTTCATTTTTTCAGTTAAACCTGCAAGCGCAACAATTGCTAACATCCACCCCAAGCCTGCACCAATACCGTACACGGCAGATTCTGCGAAGGTATATTCACGTTGAATCGCAAAGGATACGCCACCAAAGATCGCACAGTTTACGGCAATAAGCGGAAGGAAAATCCCCAATGCGTTATACAGTGCTGGGAAGAATTTATCGAGCGTCATTTCAAGAATTTGAACGATACCCGCGATAATACCGATAAACGTAATAAAGCTTAAGAAGGATAAATCTACCCCTTCAACTAAGGCGCCATCTTTTAACACATGTTCAAATACAAATTGGTTCGCTGGCACAGAAATGCCAAGCACAACTGTTACTGCAACCCCTAAGCCGAATGCGGTTGACACTTTTTTTGATACAGCAAGGAAAGTACACATCCCTAAGAAGAAAGAAAGCGCCATATTTTCAATGAAGATCGCCTTCACAAATAGGCTAATATAATGTTCCATTGATTATTTCTCCTGTTGCTCAGGTTTCCACGTTCTTAAACCCCAAATGATGAAGCCGATAATAAAGAACGCACTTGGTGCAAGAAGGAACAAGCCGTTTGGTTGATACCAACCACCGTCTTGAATGGTTTGGAATACTGGAAAGCCAAGTAAACGACCAGAACCGATTAACTCACGTAACGTTGCAACAATTAATAAAATTGCACCGTAACCTAAACCGTTACCGATACCATCAACAAAGCTCTCAAGTGGACGAGATTTCATCGCAAAAGCTTCTGCCCGGCCCATCACGATACAGTTAGTAATAATCAAGCCTACAAATACCGAGAGCTGCTTAGATAAACCATAAGCAAAAGCTTTCAATACTTGGTCAACTAAGATTACCAAAGAAGCGATAATTGCCAGTTGTACAATGATACGAATACTATTTGGAATGTAATGACGAATCATTGAAATAAACATACTGGAAAAACCAGTTACTAAACTTACCGCAATGGCCATAACGATCGCGGTTTGTAATTGAGTTGTGACCGCTAATGCAGAACAAATACCCAAAATTTGCAGCGCAATCGGGTTATTTTTTACGATCGGATCAAGCAAAAGTGCTTTTAAATTGCTTTTTGCATCAGCCATTATCTTGCCCCCGCTTTAAATTTTGCTAAGAATGGACCAAAACCGTTTTGACTAAACCAATAATCAAAGGAACCTTGCACACCATTTGAGGTTAAAGTTGCACCTGATAAAGCATCAACACCGTATTCTTTGTTAGAAGAAGCATTTTTAGCAATACGAATAGCCACACGTTGATCATCATCAAACAGTTTTTTATCTACGAAAAGTGCTTGCCAACGCGGATTGGCAATTTCACCACCAAGACCTGCTGTTTCACCTTGATCATAGTAAGTAATGCCTTTGATGGTATTGGCATCTGGGGCAACCGCAACAAAACCGTACATTGTTGACCATAAACCGCGACCGTACATCGGCAATATGACTTGATTGACTTGACCTTGTTCATCTTTTACAAGATAAACTCGCGCTTGATTGGCACGCACTTTAATTCCGGCTTTATCTTGTTCCACCGGAATGGCTTGACTAAGTGCGGTCGATTTTACTGCTGTTTTTGGATCAAATTTTTCTACATCCTCTTTTGATGCTTGAACAAAATCACCACTTTGCAAATCCACTAAACGTGGTTCAATAAACTTGTTATAAGTGTCTTTAATGACGGAAGCATTATCTTCTTTCATTAAGCCAGCAACCGTTAAAATATTACGTTGAACGTCCAGTGCTTTTTGCTCATCTTGTTTCGATTTCAATGCCACCGCGGCACCGGAAACAATGATAGAACACACTAAACTTAGCAATACAACAACGGTAACTGTACCACCAACGCTGTCTTTATTAAACTTAGCCATTTGTTCTTGCTCTCCGACGTTTGATATTTGCTTGAACAACGATGTAGTCGAAAATCGGTGCAAATAAGTTTGCAAATAAAATCGCTAACATCATTCCCTCCGGATAAGCTGGGTTTACAGTACGAATTAATACAGCCATTACACCAATTAATGCACCGTACCACCACTTACCTGCATTGGTAAAGGATGCTGAAACAGGGTCTGTTGCCATAAATACCATACCTAATGCAAATCCACCTAAAACAAGGTGCCAATGCCAAGGCATTGAGAACATTGGGTTAGTATCAGAACCCACTAAATTGAATAGAGTTGAAGTTGCAATCATACCAATCATCACACCAGCAATGATGCGCCATGCAGCAATACGAGTGAACACAATCACTGCGCCACCGATTAAAATTGCAAGCGTAGAAACTTCACCCATTGAACCAGGTAAGTTACCAACAAAAGCATCCATCCAAGTGATTGGAGCGCCAGTGGCTGTATGTTGTAATGCTCCCTGACCACCTTGTGACCATTGTGAAAGTGCGGTTGCACCAGAGAAACCATCAGCAGCAGTCCAAACAGTATCACCTGAAATTTGAGCTGGATAGGCGAAGAACAAGAAAGCTCGGCCTGCAAGTGCAGGGTTCATGAAGTTACGACCAACGCCACCAAAAATTTCTTTTGCAACAACGATACCAAAAGTAATACCTAATGCGGCTTGCCATAATGGCAATGTTGGTGGAACGATTAACGCAAATAAAATGGTTGAAACGAACATCCCCTCATTTACTTCATGACCTCGCACCACTGAGAACAACAATTCCCAAATTGTACAAACGGTAAAAACCACTAAGTAAATTGGTAAGAAGAAGATCGCTCCCAGCGCCATTTTCGAGCCCCAAGTTGCATTGGCAGTTAAATCTAAACCTAATGAACTTGCAAGTGCATAGTGCCAATCGTTAGCAATTAGTTGATCTAAATTGCCTAATTGATTTAAGGCTGGAATCGCTTGGTTACCCACATTGTACATCCCGTAGAAAATCGCAGGGAACAACGCAAGGAAAACCGTAATCATCATACGTTTTGAGTCTAACGCATCACGAACGTGAGTATTTTTGTGCGTTACCGTACCTGGTGTATAAAGCAAGGTATAAATCGATTCAAAGATCGGATAAAGCTTGCTGTATTTACCACCTGGTAAAAACGCGGGTTCCATTTTTTCAAAAAGATTTTTTAAACCCATTTTTAACCTTCCTTCTCAATCTTATCTAATACTTGACGCAAGATTGAACCGTATTCATATTTGCCCGGGCAAACGAAAGAACATAACGCTAAGTCTTCTTCATCTAATTCAAGACAACCTAACGCTTGCGCACCATCGGTATCACCCACGATTAAATCACGTAATAATAATGTCGGTAAAATATCCAACGGCATAACACGCTCATAGCTACCAATTGGAACCATTGCACGCTCACCACCATTTTCAGCCGTAGTGAAGTTGAATAATTTCTTACCGAAGTGACCTAACACTGTACGAGTAATTGAATATTTATTTGATTGAGGTGTAATCCAGCCTAGGAATTCTTTCTCATTACCTTCAGCGATTACCGAGACTTGCAATGCATAGCGACTTAAATAGTCATGCGCACCTTTTGCAGTTTGTCCACAAAGCACTGAACCAGAAATTACGCGATTTTCACCCGCACTTAATTCATTTTGGGTTAATTGAGAGAGATTAGCACCAATTACAGTGCGAATTAAACGAGGCTCTTTCACTTGCGGACCAGCAAGAGAAATTACACGTTCAACATAAAGCTCACCTGTTGTAAATAATTTACCCACTGCAATCACATCTTGATAATTGATGTGCCATACAGTTTTATTTACACCAACAGGATCAATAAAATGAATATGAGTACCAACAAGACCAGCTGGGTGGACGCCACCAAAATCATGAATCTGTAAATTTTCAAGATCAACAGTTGGGATATTGGTATCACCTGCTTTACACAAGTGTAACGGTTTTGAAGGGAATAAACGACTTAATACTGTTAAACCATTCGTGAAATCTTGCCAAAATTCTTTTAGCACGATTGCAGGATCTGCGGCTAATGGATTGGTATCCATTGCATTCACGAAAATTGAGGCTGGTTCACTATCAATCGCAGGTACTTTGCTAAATGGACGAGTACGTAATGCAGTCCATAAACCTGATTCAACAAGGTTTTGTTTTACTTGTTCAGAAGAAAGCGTATTCAATTGTTCTGTACTATATTTTGCGAAAGTGATTTGCTCATTTCCTTCCACATTAATTACGACAGATTGTAATACACGCTTCTCACCACGATTGATTACAGTGATAGTACCACTTGCAGGGGCTGTAAAAATCACACCAGGATTTTTCTTGTCTTCAAAAAGCACTTGGCCTTTCTTTACAACATCGCCTTCGCGCACCTTCATCGAAGGACGCATCCCCACATACTCCTCACCTAGAATCGCAACTTGATTCACAACATTTCCGTTGTGGATTACTTGTGCTGGTTTTCCCGCAATTGGGAGATCCAAGCCTTTCTTAATTGTAATCATACTGTTTGCACTACTTTTCAAGGTTAAAAATACAATTGCAAATAAGCAAGTTAAATGCAATCTCGTGTTTGAGCGTGACAAAGCACCTTTAGAAAGACATCAATGCCACAAAAATAAAAAACTCAAATCGGTTAACTTCACGATAAACATGCTTATCGAGAAATTGAATTTGGATAAAATTAAACGCCTTATTCTAGCGAAAATCTGCTTTTTTCGCTACTTAAACGCCTACTTTTTTGTAAAAACCTTTTGCGATATATCAAAAAAATGTTACATCTTCATAACATAAAAAATTAATGTCCAACGCCTGCGCATTTCGTTGAAGCGGGAATTTTCTCATTTAACTCTCCCCATTCCTCTGCAGTAAACAAGTGCAACGCTAACGCATGAATACCGCCATTAAGCTCATCTGCAAGCAATTGATAAACACGTTGATGACGCTGTACTTTACGCATTCCTTCAAAAACATTACTCACAATCACACATTTAAAATGAGATTCCTCGCCACGACCAGAACTATGTAAGTGGCTTTCATTTTCTACACTAAAAAAGTGCGGTTGAAATTCTAGTTGAATTTTTTGTTCGATAGTTTGTTGAACAGACATCATAAATCTCCACAAAATCACAATGAAACGCTATACATTAGCAATGAAGTTTGCAAGAATAACACAGTTTTAACTGGCTCATTGGGGAAATTATGACATTATCAAACAAAATCAAAACATTATCAGCAGTAAGTATTGCAGCCGCCACGCTGTTCCTTGCTGGCTGCCAAGCACAATCAAATACATTAACGTTCACACCACCAGCACCGAATGCCACAATGAACATTAATCAAAATGCGATTGTGTATGTAACAACGAAAGATAGCCGCACAACGCAAGATATCGCGAGCTATACCAAGCGTGGAGAACTCATTAAATTAAATTCATCACCGAGTGTTACACAATTATTCCAACAAGTGATGCAACAAAATCTTATTAGTAAAGGTTTCAGAATTGGGCAATCCAATGGATCAAATGCGTGGGTAACTGTGGATGTGCGTGAATTTGCTACGCAAGTAGAACAAGGTAATCTTCGTTATAAACTTAATACCAAAATTCAAGCAACTGTTTATGTTCAAGGCGCGAAAGGCTCATATAACAAAGCATTTAATGCTACTCGTTCACAAGAAGGCGCATTAAACGCGGATAATGACGAAATTCAAAAAGTTCTGTCTCAAACATTTAACGATATTGTGAATAACATTTATCAAGATCAAGAAGTATCCGCTGCGATTAATCAATATACAAACTAATTATAAGGGCAATTTTGCCCTTTTTTATTAAGATTAAAACTTGACGAACACCGCTTTCAAGCGTAACATTCGCCCGATTTTTTAACGAGAAGGACACACACTTTGGACAGTCATAGTCGATACCGAATATCGCTCTAGACGCCCGCCTTTTATTATCGGCGCGCGTTCGCCGGTAAATTTACCGTTGTTTCGGCATCTCTTAACGAAAACTTTGCGATTTTTCACCGCACTTTCGTTTCTTCTTTAATTTGTTCACTGTTAGCTGTTCATAATCCTATAAGGAGTATGAAATGATCAACGCGTTTGCTATCAATGATTCCCGCTTGGTTCGCATTGACGAAGACCAAACTGATCTCAATACTGCCATTTGGCTTGATTTACTTGAGCCGACAGGCGAAGAACGTGAAATGCTACAAGAAGGCTTAGGCCAGAGCTTAGCATCTTTTCTAGAATTGGAAGATATCGAAGCTTCCGCCCGTTTCTTTGAAGACGAAGATGGTTTACACCTTCACTCATTTTTTTATTGCGAAGATGAAGACAATTATGCTGATTTAGCGAGCGTCGCTTTTACTATTCGTGATGGTCGTTTATTTACGTTGCGTGATCGCGAGCTACCAGCATTCCGTTTATATCGTATGCGTTCACGTAGCCAGCGTTTGTTAGAATGTAATTCCTATGAAGTTTTACTGGATTTATTTGAAACGAAAATTGAGCAATTAGCGGACGTGATTGAAAACGTTTATGCAGATTTGGAAGAGTTGAGTCGCGTTATTTTAAACGGAAAACAAGATGAAGCCTTTGATGAAGCATTAAATACGCTCACGGAACAAGAAGATACGAGCTCAAAAGTTCGTTTGTGCTTGATGGATACCCAACGAGCATTAGGTTTCTTGGTTCGCAAAACGCGCTTACCAACAAACCAGTTAGAACAAGCACGAGAAATATTACGAGATATTGAATCTTTACAGCCTCATAATGAATCATTGTTCCAAAAAGTAAACTTTTTAATGCAAGCTGCAATGGGTTACATCAATATTGAACAGAACAAAATTATGAAATTCTTCTCAGTTGTTTCTGTGATGTTCCTTCCTGCAACATTAGTTGCATCCACTTATGGTATGAACTTTGATTTTATGCCTGAATTACATTTTAAATATGGTTATCCAATGGCAATTGGATTAATGATCGCCGCAGCATTGACACCATATATTTATTTTAGAAGAAAAGGATGGTTATGATGGAATTATCCCAAACCGCATTATTTATTGGATCAATTATTAATCTTTATGCACTTGTCTTAATCTTACGAGCTTGGTTACAGTTTGCTCGAGTGGATTATTACAACCCTGTTTCAACATTTGCAGTAAAAATGACTGATCCAGTATTAAAACCTCTGCGTAAAATTGCGCCTACTGTGAAAAATATCGATACTTCTGCTTTACTGCTAATATTTATTATCGGTATGTTGAAAGGTATTATTTATTTTGGTTTATCAGTAAATGTACTCTTAGTATTGGGTGTGTTAACTGTATTGAAAAGCATTGGTTTAGCAATTTTTTATGTGCTTTTTATTGGCGCTGTTTTAAGTTGGTTTAATCGTGGCAATAGCCCTGTGATTTATGCATTTTATCAACTTTCAGAACCACTTTTAAGACCTATCCGTCGATTCTTGCCAACATTTGGCATGATTGATTTTTCCCCTATGGTCGTCGTATTTATCTTATTATTCTTAAATAACCTAATGCTTGATATGTTAGGTGGACTTTGGATAATTGCTGGTTAAACAATTACTCAAAAATTATTTATATTAATTAGGTTAAGTATTTTTATACTTAACCTAATTTCTCTTAAAGCAACCAAATTCAAAATTTAAGGTGATAACCTTTCACGGATCCAATTGCCATTTCCTTTTCTATAATAAATCCGATCATGTAAACGACTTGGACGACCTTGCCAAAACTCAACTATTTCTGGACGAATTAAATAACCTCCCCAATGCATCGGCCGTGGTACATGAAATGGATATCTAGCGGCAATTAATGCTGCTTTGCTTAATAAAAATTTATAGCCCGAAATAACCGTACTTTGCTCACTTGCCCAAGCCCCTATCTGACTGGTATAAGGACGACTAGCAAAATACGCATCTGATTGTTCTGTAGGAATTTTTTCCGCTTTCCCTTCAATTCGAACTTGACGTTCTAACTCAGGCCAGAAAAAAGTAATTGCCACATTGGGATTATTGGCTATATTTTGTCCTTTATGACTATGATAATTCGTAAAAAAGACAAAACCCTCTGAATTAACCTCTTTCAACAAGACGACTCGACTACTAGGTCTCCCCTCTTTATCTACTGTCGAGATATTCATTGCTGTCGGTTCGCAAACCTGGCTATTAATAGCCTCATTCATCCACAATTCAAATTGCGAAATCGGATTATCTTGACAATTTTGTTGTGATAACACACGTTTTCTATATTCTTCACGAATATGATGTAAATCCATTTTCCCTCCGTCAAAATAAAAGCCTTAGTATAAAACTAAGGCTTTAAAATATTACTTACTTATTATCAACACTCACACCATAGAATGAATCATAGCCAAATGGGCTTTGTACATAGCCCTTTACGCGTGGACTAAGTGGTGCAAAACCAACAGAATGCGCCACTGGAATCCAAGGTGCTTGATTATGAACGATAACTTGTGCTTGTTTATAAAGTGCGGTGCGTTCTTCCTTATTTGTTAATCCGATTGCTTTATCTAGTAATGCATCAAATTCTGGATTTTTAAAACGAGCCATATTGGAATTACCCGCATTTGAACTTGCCAATAATGGAGATAAGAAGTTATCAGGATCACCATTATCACCAGACCAACCAAAGATACCCGCAGTTAACTCACCCGCTTTCGCACGTTTTTGGTAATCCGCCCATTCATAGGTAACTGGGTTAGTTTTTACACCAACTTTTGCCCAGTCAGCCATGATAAGTTCAGCCATACGTTTGGGATTTGGGTTAGAAGATCGTACAACAGGTTGAATCCAAAAATCTGTTGTAAAACCATTTGGGTAACCTGCTTCTGCTAAAAGTTGTTTTGCTTTTTCTGGATCGTACGGATAATCTTGAACTTCATCGTTGTAACTCCAAATTGTTGGAGGAAGTGGATTTTTAGCTGGTGTACCTGCGCCTTGGTAAACCGCTTCAATAATCGCTTTTTTATCTACTGCATAGTTCAGTGCTTGACGAACCTTGACATTATCAAACGGTGCTTTTTCGGTATTGAATGCAATATACGCCACGTTCAAACCTTTTTGTTCCAAAAGTTGTACTTTTGGATCTGTTTTCATTTTGGCTAAATCCGCTACATTCGGGAATAAAATTAAATCACAAGAGCCCGCCTGTAATTTTGCATAACGTGTTGTCGCATCTGGCACAATATTGATAACTAAACGATCCAATGGTGTTCTACCCTTCCAATAGTTTTCATTTGCTACATATTGAGCAGCTTGATCCGTTTTGTAATCAACAAAAACAAATGGCCCAGTTCCCACTGGGCGATTATCAATTGTTTCAGGCTTACCAGCTTTCAACATTGCATCCGCATATTCTGCGGAATAAATAGAAATAAAATCCATACCTAAACTTGCCAAGAAAGTCGCATCTTTTTTGTTCAAGGTAATACGAATTGTGTTGTCATCTACTTTCTCCACTGATTTTAACAATTCAGGGAATTTCATTGCTTTGAAATATGGATAGGTCCCTTTAGATACATTGTGATATGGATGATTTGGATCTAACTGACGTTGGAATGAGAATAGAACATCATCCGCATTAAAATCACGTGTTGGGGTAAATTCTTTTGTTGTATGGAATTTAACACCTTTTCTTAAATGGAATATATAAGTTAAACCATCATCGCTAATTTCCCAGCTTTCAGCTAAGGCTGGTTCAATATCTGTTGAGCCTTTTTTAAATTCAACTAAGCGGTTATACACTTGTTGTGAGCTTGCATTATAAGATGTTCCCTCCATCACAAGTGCAGGGCTAAATCCTAAAGGTGCTTTTGCTGTACAGTAAACGAAAGTGTTGTTAGATGCTGATTTAGTTTCAGCTTGTGCGGTCGGTTTATTTGCTGAACCTGATTGATCACAGGCGGCTAATACAAGCGTTACAGCCGCAAGAGTTAGTGTAGCTTTTAGCTTCATGATAGTTCCTCACTTTGTTGGCAGAGATTTATTCGATCCTTGTCATATAACCAAGATGCTAGATAAATCCTATCTAAAATAAATGTTTAATAAGATATAAGCAAATGTCGCTTTTTTTAAATAAAAAAATTCCATGGATTATAACAAATTAATCTAAGGATTCTTCCGTAAATGATCGCCATCATTTTTATGTAATTTCATAAGCGACCAAACTAAGGCGATTGCAAAAAGCGATGAGGTTAAAAACGTATAGCTAAAAGCCCGTTGTAAACCATCACTTTCGCTAAAGAAATGTCTATAGAGATTTAAAATTATCGATGAAATAGCAATACCAAATCCAATCCCAACTTGCTGCACAATACTTAATACTGTAGAACCTGTGCCAGCCTGTTGTTTTGAAAGATCCCCCACAGTCAGAGTATTGATTGAAGTAAAAATCATCGACATACAGGCACCGTACCACATAAGATTACAAATAATCCAAGTCAGAGAACTTTGTTTATCTAACCAAGCCATTGAAATCACAGAGCCAGCCATCAAAAGTGCGGATGAAATTAGCGTTGTTTTATAGCCCCAACGATTTAAAATTCGTCCGATTAATATTTTTAAAATCACAGAAATTAGCGCAATCGGTGCTAATAGCCAGCCTGACATTTCAGCACTGTAACCGAAAGATAATTGGAACATCAAAGGCAATAAAAAGGGAACACCAGATGCAGATAATCGGATAAAAATATTGGCAATAATGCCTAATCTAAATGTACGAGCTCGGAAAAGGGATAAAGGTAAAATGGCATCTTCATTGTTTTTAGCATAACTACAATACGCCACAAGTAACAGAACACCAACAACTAACACGCTATAGGTTGTAATTACACTATGCTGACTTTCGCCGAGTAAATCCAAACCAAGTGTGATGCCAACTAACCCTAATGCAAAGAGTAAAAAACCAGTCCAATCCAGTTTCTCTGACTCGCCTTTGATATTGTTCATCACGCTGCCTGATGCCAAAATTCCTAGTGCACCAATTGGAATATTAATTAAAAAAATCCAGTGCCAACTAGCGTGAATGACTAACCATCCACCTAAAATAGGCCCTAGAATTGGTCCGATCAAACCTGCAGTTGCCATTAAATTCCAAGCATTAACTAATTGTTGTTTGGGAACAGCTTGAATAATAGCTAAACGCGCCACTGGCATCATAAAGGCACCACCTATCCCCTGAATCACTCTGGCTAAGATTAAACTTTCTAAATTAGGAGCTACAGCACAAGCGATAGAACCTAAAATAAAAGTCAACACAGCTGCGCGAAAAACGGTCAATGTCCCAAATTTTGTTGCCGCCCAAGCGGTAAGAGGAATAAATAACGCAACGGCTAAAGAATAAGCAATAATCGCCATTTGCATTTCAAAGGCGGGTTTATGTAAATCGGAGGATATCGCCGGTAAGGCGGTATTAAGAATAGTGGCATCTAGGCTCTGCATAAAAAGCGCCATTGCAGCGACCCAAGCTAAACCGCGATAGGCATTGGATTCAGTCATCGTGCTCCGTGAAAATGGTGCAACCAATTTTCAATAAAATCGGCAATTTGCGGAATGCGGTTAATATCCAACAAAGTGCGGTCAATTTCAAGGGGATAATTCGTCGCAACCGCCACGACATATTCGTCAATTTCAGGCAAAGGTTTTGTCATTTCTTGACGGTGAAGCAAAATCTTTGGAATAGGCTCTTGTTTAAAGCCCTCCACCAACACTAAATCCGTTAAAGTTCGGTCAAATTGTTTTGCTAAATAATCCAATGAAACAGGTTTTGGTATTTCCGTCATGATCGCCCAGCGTTCATCATTCGCTAAAATGACTTGAGAAGAACCCGCCTCTTTCATGCGCCAACTATCTTTTCCTTCTTTATCAACTTGCATATTATGATGGCTATGTTTAATCACCGAAACGCGAATGTGACGAGCGATAAGTTCTGGGATAAGTTTTTCTAATAATGTTGTTTTACCACTACCGCTATAACCGGTAATCCCTAACAAAGGTATTGCTCTATTCATCATGTAATCCTTAAATTCTAATTACTCGAGTTTTAACCAAGTGGAATAAACTCCAATATAAAAAGCCTTATTGTATTCAATAAGGCTTTTTACTATTCACTATAACTTTTCAAATTACTTAATTTTGCTAAACCAAGCTCACAGCTTTTCAATTGAGTAGCAAGTTCCATTTGTAGAATTTGTTGTTTACTCTGGTTAAGTTTACTTTTAATTTTATTTACCTGAATATGTGTACCAGGCTGTCTCTCGGCCTGATTTATTAAACTTTCTGTTTCTTTAAACAACTGTTCACATTGCTGTGGAACCGAGTTAGGCACAGCTAAAACAGTAGGTGATATGACAGAGAAAAATGCAGTCAAAATAAGGAATGTTTTTTTCATTTTTAGATCCTTTCTTCTCTTTATCCTAGAAAATTTCAAAACTGAAGATAGTAAGAAAATAACAAAATACAATCAATATGTCCAGACTTAAACGGATTTTACTATGCTAATTAATAATAGAATCTAAACTAGAGCTATATTTTTTTGAAAAAGTCACAAATTTGATATAGATCAATTTTACAAACTTTAACAAATAATAGGTATTTCATAACTTACATCAAAAATATGAACCAGATAACGTTTTTTAGTATTTTTTATCCTTACGTTTAGTAGTAAAATAGCCACCAATTTGGGTTATCTTTGTAGTAATTTTCTATTTTTCATCGTTGTGTAGTGATTATGTAGATAAACCAATTTAGGCTTAACTAATTAAGTTGAGTGATTAGGGGTTATTTAAGGCTCTGCCTTTTTAATCATTGTTGGAACTAATGTTGTTTATACAGAGGAGTTGAGAATGTTGGACGTCGTTGACCTTTCTCGCTTGCAGTTTGCTTTAACTGCGTTGTATCACTTCATTTTCGTGCCGCTGACATTAGGTTTGTCATTCGTCCTTGTGATTATGGAAACCATCTATGTGGCGACAGGCAAAGAAGTTTATAAAGATATGACAAGATTCTGGGGGAAGTTATTTGGTATTAACTTTGCCCTTGGGGTGACCACAGGTATCATTATGGAATTCCAATTCGGTACTAACTGGTCTTATTATTCTCATTATGTAGGTGATATTTTTGGTGCGCCATTAGCGATTGAAGCGTTACTAGCCTTTTTCTTAGAATCAACTTTTGTGGGGTTATTCTTCTTTGGTTGGGATCGTTTAACTAAAGGTAAACACTTACTTGCTACATATTGCGTAGCTTTCGGTTCGAACTTATCTGCAATGTGGATTTTAGTTGCTAATGGTTGGATGCAGTCTCCAGCTGGCTCAGAATTTAATTTTGAGACAGTACGTATGGAAATGACGAGCTTTTTAGATCTTTGGTTAAATCCTGTTGCTCAAAGTAAATTCTTGCACACGTTAACAGCAGGTTATTCGACTGGTGCAATGTTTGTATTAGGTATTAGTGCATTCTATTTATTAAAAGGTCGTGATATTGGTTTTGCCAAACGTTCATTCTCTGTTGCTGCAACCTTTGGTTTTATCGCGGCATCGGCTGTGTTAATTATGGGGGATGAATCAGGTTACGACATTGGTAAAGCACAACCAGTGAAATTGGCTGCAATGGAAGCTGAGTTTGAAACTCATCCTGCGCCAGCGCCATTTCATCCAGTTGCAATTCCAAATACTGCAGAAATGAAAAATGATTTTGCGATTGAGATCCCATATTTGGGTGGTTTAATTGCAACGCGTTCTTTAGATACTGAAATTGTTGGTTTGAAAGATATTCAAGCGAAAAATGAAGGTCGTGTTCGTAACGGTATGGTCGCTTACGATTTATTCACGCAATTAAAAGCAGAGAAAAAATCAGCAGGCCACGTAAATCCAGAAACTAAAGCAAAATTTGATGAAGTAAAAGGTGATTTAGGTTTTGGTTTATTATTAAAACGTTACACAGATAAAGTTGTAGATGCAACAGATGAACAAATTAAACAAGCTGCTCGCGATACTATTCCAAACGTAGGTCCTAACTTCTGGGCATTCCGTGGGATGTTAGCAGCCGGTGGTTTAATTATTTTACTGACCTTCGGCGCATTTGTTCAAAATTTACGTAACAAAGTCACTTCTTCTCGCTTATTGCTTAAAGCATTGCTTTGGTGTATCCCATTGCCAATCTTAGCAATTGAATTTGGTTGGTTCTTAGCTGAGTCTGGTCGTCAACCTTGGGCAATCTATGAAGTTTTACCTGTTGGGGTATCAGCGTCTCAGTTAAGTACTGGCGATTTATGGTTCTCTATTGGTTTAATTTGTGCGCTTTATCTTGCGTTCATTATTGTTGAGATGTATTTGATGTTTAAATATGCGCGTTTGGGTCCAAGTGCGTTAAAAACCGGCAAATACTACTTTGAACAATCATCTAAATAAGCAGGAGATGAATTATGATTGATTATGAATTTCTACGTTTTATTTGGTGGGTGTTAGTTATTGTATTGTTGATCGGTTTTTCTGTTACCGACGGATTTGATATGGGCGTGACCGCACTTTTACCTGTAACAGGCAAAAAAGAAGTGGAGCGCCGTATTATGATCAACTCTATTGCCCCCCATTGGGATGGTAACCAAGTTTGGTTATTAACTGCAGGCGGCGCAGTATTTGCGGCATGGCCAATTGTATATGCCGTTTCATTCTCAGGTTTCTACATCGCTTTAGTATTGGTTTTAGCTGCATTATTCTTGCGCCCATTGGGTTTTGAATATCGTGCAAAGATTGATAACCCGACTTGGCGTTCTGTTTGGGATTGGGGACTATTCGCAGGTGGTTTTGTACCATCATTAGTATTTGGGGTGGCTTTTGGTAATTTATTACAAGGCGTTCCATTCCATTTCAACGAATTGACTCAAGTAACTTATACTGGTTCATTCTTTGAATTATTAAATCCATTTGCATTATTGTGTGGTGTTATTAGCTTATCAATGCTTGTGACTCACGGTGCGAACTGGTTACAAATGAAAACAACCGAAGAATTGCGTGATCGCGCTCGTTCAGTGAGCCAAATCGGTGCTATTGTGACTTTAATTGCATTCGTATTAGCTGGAGCATGGTTATACTTTAAAGAGGGTTATGTAGTAACGAGTGTTGTGGATCACTACGCGCCATCTTCTCCAATGAATAAAGAAGTTGCTGTTGAAACTGGTGCGTGGTTTAGAAATTTCAATGAAATGCCAATTCTTTGGATTTTCCCTGCATTAGCAGTAGTTGCTGCATTATTAAATGCGGCATTTTCTAAAGCTAATCGTTGTGGTTTCGCATTCTTTTTCTCTGCATTAACAATGGCTGGTGTAATTATTACTGCTGCAGTATCTATGTTCCCATTTGTGATGCCTTCAAGCTCAAATCCTGAACAAAGTTTGTTAATGTGGGATGCGACATCGAGTGAATTAACATTAACATTGATGTTCTTCTTAGCACTTATTTTTGTCACCATATCGTTGTGTTACACAATTTGGTCCTATACAAAAATGTTCGGTCGTTTAGACGCAAACTTCATTGACGAAAATAAACACTCATTATACTAAGGAGATTAATATGTTATATATAATTTGGGTAGTGGGTGTGTTATTAGCTATATTTGCTAGTGCAAAATTAACTATTGGCAAAGAAAAAGCAGGAAAATTTGACGAGTAATATGATTCATTCACTCTATCAATTAATTAATAAGGGTTCGTTTCGAACCCTTTCATTTATTTTAGCGCTAGGATTAACAGCCGTATTTTTCTTTAATGTTGATAATTTTTCAACATTGTTACGAAATGATTCTCCTTGGTGGATTTTGATGATCTTTTGGGGATTGATTACGGTTTGGATTCATGGAATCGGATTTGAAATTAAAAGCGTAATTTGGAAATTAATTTTCTTACCTTATATTGCTTATATCATTATATTGATTAGTTCTGTAGAGCATTTTTATTTACGAGGATGATTTTTTTCTTCGGCATATTGCTTATCTAAAAAACAGGTTCTAAAATATCCGACCTATTGCGGTGGGCAAAGCTTAATAATGTCAGAAAAAACCTTCTATCTTCCCGTTCGAGTGTATTATGAAGATACTGATGCTGGTGGCGTTGTGTATCATGCTCGTTATTTGCATTTTTTTGAGCGAGCTAGAACAGAATATTTGCGAGCGTTAAATTTTACGCAGCAAACTTTATTACAAGAACAACAACTCGCGTTTGTTGTCAAATCGCTCGCTATTGATTATTGCGTTGCGGCAAAACTGGATGATTTACTCACGGTAGAAACAGATGTCATAGAGATAAAAGGTGCAACAATCCTTTTTGAGCAAAGACTTATACGTGATACGGTGATGTTATCAAAGGCTACAGTCAAGGTAGCCAGTGTTCATCTTGGCAATATGAAACCTGTGGCTCTTCCTAAAGAAGTAAAAGCTGCGTTTTACAACCTAAAATAAACTTTTCGGAGTGTGCAATGACTGCAGAATTGAATTTTTTAGATCTTTTTCTAAAAGCAAGTATTGTTGTTCAACTTGTAATTGTGATTTTGATTTCATTCTCAATTATTTCTTGGGCAATTATTATTCAACGTAGCCGAGTTTTAACGGCAGCTTTAAAAGAAGCGAATACTTTTGAAGACCGTTTTTGGTCTGGTGAGGATTTGAATAAGCTATATGAAGGATTATCAAATCGTCGTGATATTTTAACGGGTAGTGAACAGATTTTCTTTGTTGGTTTCAAAGAGTTTTCTCGCTTGAAACAAGTGAATCCTGATGCGCCTGAGGCGATTATTAAAGGAACTACGCGAGCAATGAATCTTACAATGAATCGTGAAGTTGAAAGCCTTGAAAGTCGCGTACCATTTTTGGCTACAGTAGCTTCTGTTAGCCCTTATATTGGTTTATTCGGAACTGTTTGGGGTATCATGCACGCTTTTATGGCATTAAGTGGTGCTAAACAAGCAACTTTACAAATGGTTGCTCCTGGTATCGCTGAGGCTTTGATTGCTACTGCAATCGGTTTGTTTGCTGCGATTCCGGCTGTAATGGCTTATAACCGTTTAAGTTTACGCGTGAATGCTATCGAACAGAATTATGGTAACTTTATTGATGAATTTACGACGATTTTACATCGCCAAGCTTTCGGCAAAGCACCACACTAAAATATAGAAAAAATACACCGCACTCTTTCGTTAAGTGCGGTGAAAAATAAGAGAGATTTGAATTATGGCTCGTCGTCAGCGTAAAGATATTAAATCTGAAATTAATATTGTCCCGTTTTTGGATGTATTGTTAGTGCTTGTGTTGATCTTTATGGCAACAGCACCAATTATTAGCCAAAGCGTACAAGTGGAATTGCCGGATTCAGTGCAAAGTCAAAATGTATCTAATGAAGATAAAGTGCCGGTAATTCTTGAGGTTTCAGGGATTGGACAATATGCGATTTCTATTGGCGGAGAACGTCAAGAAGGGTTAACGGAAGAAATGGTGACACAGTTATCTCGACAAGAATTTGATAAAGATAATAACACACTATTTTTAGTGGGTGGAGCTAAGGAAGTTCCCTATGAAGAAGTGATTAAAGCACTTAATCTGCTCCACCTTGCTGGAATTAAATCTGTTGGTTTAATGACAAACCCAATTTAACTAAGTAGGTAACCGTGCAAAATAATCGACAAAAAAAAGGCGCAAATGCATTTGTTATTTCTATAGTGATGCACCTTGTTTTGTTTGGATTGTTGATTGTCAGCTCTTTCTACCATACAGTTGAAATTATGGGTGGTGGCGAAGGTGATGGTGATGCTATGGGCGCAGTAATGGTCGATACTGGCTCTGCAGCGCAAGAATGGGGTAGAATTCAACAACAGAAAAAAGGGCAAGCGGATAAACAGAAACGTCCAGAACCCGTTGTTGAAGAAAAACCGCCACAACCTAATCAAGAAGAGATTAAGCGTCAACAGGAAGTTCAACGACAAGAAGAGTTAAAACGTCAGCAAGAACAGCAACGTCAGCAAGAAATAAAAAAACAACAAGAGCAAGCTCGTCAAGAAGCGTTGGAAAAACAGAAACAAGCTGAAGAGGCAAAAGCAAAACAAGCTGCTGAAGCTGCAAAATTAAAAGCAGATGCAGAAGCTAAACGTTTAGCTGCAGCAGCAAAACAAGCTGAAGAAGAGGCGAAAGCTAAAGCAGCAGAACTTGCAGCACAAAAAGCAAAACAAGAGGCTGAAGCCAAGGCAAAAGCTGAAGCCGCAGCTAAAGCAAAAGCTGAGGCTAAAGCGAAAGCTGAAGCAGATGCAAAAGCTAAAGCCGCTGCCGATGCTAAAGCAAAAGCTGAAGCCGATGCAAAAGCTAAAGCCGCAGCTGATGCTAAAGCAAAAGCTGATGCAGAGGCGAAAGCTAAGGCTGCTGCCGATGCTAAAGCTAAAGCGGATGCAGCAAAACGAAAAGCGGACCAAGCCAGTTTAGATGATTTCTTAAATGGCGGAGATATTGGTGGCGGTAGTGCATCTAAAGGCGGAAATGCTAACAAAGGTGGAACTCAAGGTAGCGGTGCTGCGCTTGGTTCTGGCGATGGTGGCAAAGTAGGAGATCAATACGCTGGAGTAATTAAGAAAGAGATTCAACGTCGTTTCTTAAAAGATCCAAGTTTTGCAGGAAAAGTTTGTCGTATTAAAATTCAATTGAGTCGAGATGGAACAATCTTGGGATATCAAAAAATTTCAGGTCCTGATGATATTTGTACAGCAGCATTAAGTGCGGTGGCTAGAACAAAAAAAGTTCCAGCAGCCCCATCTGATGCTATCTATGAGAAATATAAATCGCCAATTATTGATTTTGATATTCGATAATTCTTTAGAAAAATTTATTGTTAAATTTTAAAGGTAACAAAATGAAATTATTAAAACGTTTAGTGAGCGTATTAGCGATTGTACTTGCTGTTGCAAACAATGCATTCGCTGATGATGAAGTTCGCATTGTAATTGATGAAGGGGTTGATGGTGCACGTCCTATAGCTGTTGTGCCGTTTGCTGGATCTGCACCAGAAGATATTAGCAAAATTGTTGCTGATGATTTACGTAACAGCGGTAAATTTAATCCTATTGCAGTATCTCAGATGCCTCAACGTCCAACTTCAGCAGCAGAGGTAAATCCTGAAGCTTGGTCTAATATTGGAATTGACGCAATTGTGGTCGGACAAGTTGTTCCATCTGGTAATGGTTATAGTATTACTTATCAATTAATTGACACCGTTGGTGCATCAGGTACGCCTGGAGCGGTATTAATGCAAAATAGCTATACAGTGACAAATAAATGGTTACGCTATGGTGCTCATACTGTTAGTGATGAAGTTTTTGAAAAATTAACTGCGATCCGTGGTGCATTTAGAACTCGTATCGCTTATGTTGTGCAAAAAAATGGTGGTTCACAGCCCTATGAAGTTCGTGTTGCAGACTACGATGGCTATAATCAATTTATCGTAAATCGTAGCTCTCAACCAATTATGTCACCAGCTTGGTCTCCAGATGGTCAACGTTTAGCTTATGTGTCTTTTGAAAATAAAAAATCACAACTTGTTGTACAAGATTTAAATTCTGGTGCTCGTAAAGTGGTAGCATCTTTCCCTGGTCATAATGGTGCACCAGCATTTTCACCGGACGGTTCACGTTTAGCGTTTGCCTCTTCGCAAGATGGACTATTAAATATTTATGTGATGAATTCTCATGGTGGTACACCAACTCAATTAACTCGTGGGGCAGGTAATAATACTGAACCATCTTGGTCACCAGATGGTAGTTCAATTCTTTTTACCTCTGATAGAGGGGGCTCACCACAAGTTTATCGCATGAGTGCGAATGGTGGTAGTGCAACGCCTGTTGGTGGTCGTGGTAGTGCACAAATTAGTGCTGATGGTAAAACCCTTGTAATGATTAATGGTAACAATAATGTAGTTAAACAAGATCTTACAACTGGAGCTTCTGAAGTACTCAGCACATCATTCTTAGGTGAAAGTCCAAGTCTTTCACCAAATGGAATTATGATTATTTATAGCTCTACACAAGGCCTAGGAAAGGTGTTACAATTGGTTTCTGCAGATGGTCGCTTTAAGGCGAGCCTTCCAGGAAGTAATGGCCAAGTAAAATTTCCAGCTTGGTCGCCATACTTAACTAAATAAAAAAACTCATTGAGGAGAAATCTAATGAACAAATTTGTTAAATCATTATTAGTTGCAGGTTCTGTAGCTGCATTAGCAGCTTGTAGCTCATCTAACAACGATGCTGCAGGCAATGGTGCTGGTCAAACTTTCGGTGGATACTCTGTTGCTGATCTTCAACAACGTTACAACACCGTATATTTCGGTTTTGACAAATACAACATCGAAGGTGAATACGTTCAAATCTTAGATGCACACGCAGCATACTTAACAGCAACACCATCAGCTAAAGTATTAGTTGAAGGTAACACCGACGAACGTGGTACTCCTGAGTACAATATTGCGTTAGGTCAACGTCGTGCTGATGCTGTTAAGGGTTACTTAGCAGGTAAAGGCGTAGAAGCAGGTAAATTAAGCACTGTATCTTACGGTGAAGAAAAACCAGCAGTTCAAGGTCACGATGAAGCTGCATACTCTAAAAACCGTCGTGCAGTGTTAGCATACTAATTTTTAGTATTCTTAATACTAACAAGGAACAGGGCCTATCAAATGATAGGCCCTGTTTTATTTTCTGATTATAATTTACTCACTCATAGAAAAAAGATAAATTTATTCTTGCATATAAAAATAAACTGGATATGATAGACGCTCTTTATTTTTATGGGTCGTTAGCTCAGTCGGTAGAGCAGCGGACTTTTAATCCGTTGGTCGAAGGTTCGAATCCTTCACGACCCACCAAATAACCACTCATATTACATCTCTAAAATCTAAATCTATACTTCTTCCATACGTCAAATTATTAGTGTCTATTTATCTTCTATAACTAAGAGTCTTATCATTAAATCCTTTCTAAAAAAAGATTATGAATTGATTATGTTTAACGGCTTCTATTTAAAATTATTTATATTATTGTTCAAACATTCTCTCTTGCTCTACTCACCCCTCTTTTTTACTGTCCACAATAATCAACAATACTTTCAAAATCCTCTTCTCTATTAATATAAAGAATTCTGGCTCCCTGTATTACTAATTAATATCAGAGTAACTATTTTGAGACTTAAGCTTGCTCTCAATTTCAATGAATTTAAGACTTATAAATAAATTTAATTAAAAAATCCCAACCTAGGTTGGGATTTAAAAATGACTAAAGATTCTACCGCACTTTATGCTTTGCTTACTTCAAAACGTTCAAATGCCAATACTTTTTTCTCTAATTTACGTAGCAATAAAGTCGCAATACCCGTAATAATTAAATAGATGCCTCCCGCAATGCCGTAAATTGTCAGTGCATCATATTCTGTACCATAAAGTTGGCGAGCATAGCCCATAATGTCCATAATTGTAATAGTGGAGGCTAATGCCGTGCCTTTAAATACCAAAATAATTTCGTTACTGTAAGACGGCAAAGCACGTTTTAAGGCATAAGGAATTAAAATTTTTAAAGTTTGTATGCGGTTTAATCCTAATGCTGCACAACTTTCCCATTGTCCTTTTGGAATGGCTTTCACTGCACCATGAAATAATTGTGTGGAGTAGGCTGCACTGTTTAGCGCTAAAGCTAATGCTGCACAGAACCAGGCATTGGATAAGAGATACCATAATGGGCTGTCAATAATCCACTGAAATTGGCCCGGCCCCGCATAAATTAAAAAGAACTGAACTAACAGTGGCGTGCCAGTGAATAAAGTAAGGTATAAATTAATCGCTCTTTTTACCCATTTATTTTCCATTGAAAGTAAAAAAGTGAGAAATAATGCCAAACAGAAGGCAATCAGTAATGATACGACTGTAAGCAACAAACTCGTTGGAATCCCTTGTGCGATCACGCTTAAATATTCTTGAAACATTATTTCACGCCCCTTTCAAAACGAGTAAAACGTAGCTCTAATTTTCGAATACCAACTTGGCTAATTAATGTTACCGCTAAATAAATTAACGCAGCAATACCGTACCAAGTAAAGGGTTGATGTGTATTGGTATTAATCAGATCCGCTTGGCGCATCAAATCGTCCACACCAATCAATGAAACCAATGCTGTATCTTTTAGTAATACAAGCCATTGATTGCTTAAACCTGGTAAGGCATGACGCCATACTTGTGGCATGACAATGTGGATGAACGTATAACTTTTGCTTAAGCCTAACGCCGCACCAGACTCCCATTGACCTTTCGGAATAGCTTGAATTGCGCCGCGTAATGTTTGTGAAGCATAAGCTGCAAAAATGAGAGAAAGCGCAAATACACCGCAGCCAAATGCCCCAAATTCAATGTATTCTCCTGTTAGCATTTCTACTAATTCAGTGGAACCAAAATATACGAGTAATACAACGAGAATTTCAGGTAAGCCACGCAATAAGGCAATGAATACTGCCGTTGGTTTTCCAACAAAACGATTTGCTTCAAGTACGGCAAAAATTAGGCTTAAAAATAACCCTAGGATTAATGAACAGACCGCAAGCCCTAAAGTCATTAGGGCTGCGGTAAACATTAAAGAAAGAAAATCAGAACTCATAGATTATTTTGTCATCCATTTATCATAGATTTTTTGGTATTCACCATTTGCTTTAATTGCAGCTAAACCTTTGTTTAATTGCTCCGCTAATTCTTTATTTGATTTATGCATTGCAATGCCTAAACCATTACCAAAATATTTTTTATTTGCTACCTTTTCGCCTACAAATTGCATTTCTGGTTCTTTGCTAATCATATCTGCAAGTACTGCGGTATCACCAAAAATCATATCAATTCTACCGCTCTTTAAGTCTAAAATTGCGCTCTGTAAGCTAGCATAAGCCTTAGTTGTATATTGTTTGGTTTCTGCTACTGTGTATTGTTGGAATGTGGTTCCATTTTGAACGCCAACATTTTTTGCACTTTCTAACGTTGCTTTTCCTTTAAGGGTTACATAGCTTGCAGTGCTATCGTAATATGCATCAGAGAATAAAACCTGTTTTGCTCTTGCATCGGTAATATCAATAGCGGAAATGGATGCATCAAAGCGTTTTGCTTTTAAATTTGGAATTAATGCATCAAAAGCTTCGCCTTTGAATTTACAGGTTGCTTGGATTTCTTTACAAATTGCATTCGCCACATCGACATCAAAACCAATAATCTCGCCTTTTTCATTTGTGGTTTCAAATGGTGGATAGCTAGGTTCCATTGCAAAAGTAAGCTCTTGTGCGCTTGCTGTTACGGATGCGCCGAATAAAATTGCAGTTAATAATGTTTTTTTCATAATAAAATCCTTATTCTCTAGTGAGAAAGATATTGTTTAAATTGTTCAGTTTTCGGGTTTTCAAAACAATCTGCCGAGCCTATTTCGACAATTTTTCCCTGTTCCATATATACTACTTTCGTTGCTACTTTTTGTGCAACATTGACTTCGTGGGTCACAATCACCTGAGTAATGCCGGTTTCTTGTAATTCTTTAATAATATCTACAACTTGTGCCGTAATTTCAGGATCCAATGCAGCCGTTGGTTCATCAAATAGTAGAACTTGTGGCTTCATCATCAGTGCGCGGGCTATTGCAACACGTTGTTGCTGACCGCCTGATAAGTGTAACGGAAAGCGATCTGCAAATTGTTCTAAACGTAAACGTTTTAACAACTCCATTGCATCTGCTTTGGCTTCATTTTCACTTACGCCACGCACTTTCATTGGCGCTTCAATTAAGTTTTCAATAACAGTTAAGTGCGGCCAAAGGTGATATTGTTGAAATACCATTCCTACATCTTGGCGTAATTGTCGGATTGCTTTGGGATTTGCCATTGCATTGGATAAATTAAAATCATTATTTGCAATACTTAATTCGCCAGATTTTGGTACTTCTAATAAATTTAATGTGCGAATCAATGTGCTTTTACCTGCGCCACTTGGGCCAAGCAATACAACGGTATCACCCTCATTAGCTTCAAGATTAATATCAAATAATGCTTGAGATGAACCGTAAAAGAAATTTAGATTTTTAACACGAATAGTCATTTCAATTTTCTCGTCTTTTAAGATGAAAAAATATTACATTTTTATGAATAATTATGCAAGTGGTGTGAATAAAAAATCCCAAAAAAATTTGGGATTTTAGAAATTCGATTGAAATCAACCGCACTTTAAGCTTCTTTAGCCATTTCAAACTCAATTAACATCATTAAAATATGAATGACTTTGATATGGATTTCTTGAATACGATCTGCATAACGGAAATGTGGTACACGGATTTCAACATCTGCTAATCCAGCCATTTTTCCGCCGTCTTTACCTGTCATCGCAATAACTTTCATGCCTTTTGCTTTTGCAGCTTCAATGGCGTTTAAAATGTTTTTTGAATTGCCAGAGGTTGATAAACCGAATAACACATCACCTTTTTGACCCACCGCTTCAACATAGCGTGAAAAGACATATTCATAACCAAAATCATTACTTACACAGCTTAAATGACTTACATCTGAAATCGCAATAGCGGGGTAGCCAGGACGATTTTCACGATAACGACCCGTTAATTCTTCTGCAAAATGCATCGCATCACAGTGCGAACCGCCATTACCACAAGAAAGCACTTTGCCTCCTTGTTTGAAGCTATTTGAAATTAATAATGCGGCTTCTTGAATTAATTTAATGTTATTTTCATCAGAAATAAATTTGTTTAACACATCTTGTGCTTCCACAAGTTCTGCTTTGATTTGCTCTAAATACATTGATTGCTCCTTGTTGGGAATAAAATCTCGATGGCATTGTATAGCAGATAAACATTCTTCGCTAGAGTAAATAAAAATTCATCTTTTCCCGATGAAGTGATGATTTTTTGCGATTTAGATCGTAATAGTGAATTTGCGTGCTTTTAGATTATTCTAGATAAACTTATTCTGAGAAAAGTGACCAGCACTTAAATTTACAAAAACATCATGAAATTTTACCGCACTTTGTTACTTTTCTTCGTGAGCTCTTTCGCTTTGGCTAACCCAGATTTAATGCTTCTTCATACCTACGATAATCAACCAATAGAAGGTTGGGTGATGTCTGAAAAATTAGATGGTGTACGCGGTTATTGGGATGGAAAGCAATTATTAACCCGGCAGGGGCAACGTTTATCACCGCCATCCTATTTCATTAAGGATTTTCCGCCTTTTGCGATTGATAGTGAATTATTTAGTGAGCGGAATCATTTTGAAGAAATTTCATCAATCACAAAATCTTTTAAAGGCGATGGTTGGGAAAAACTGAAATTGTATGTTTTTGATGTGCCTGATGCAGAAGGCAATTTATTTGATCGTTTAGCTAAATTGAAAGCGTATTTACTTGAACATCCAACAACTTACATTGAAATTATTGAACAAATCCCAGTGAGAGATAAAGCGCATTTATATGAGTTTCTTAGTCAAATCGAGTCTTTGAAGGGGGAAGGCGTCGTTGTTCGAGATCCTTATGCACCTTATGAACGAAAACGTAGCCATCGAATTTTAAAATTAAAAACGGCTCAAGATGAAGAATGTACGGTCATTGCACATCATAAAGGCAAAGGACAATTTGAAAATGTGATGGGTGCTTTAACTTGTAAAAATCATCGGGGAGAATTTAAAATTGGTTCGGGTTTTAATTTAAACGAACGAGAAAATCCTCCTCCAATTGGAACAATGATTACTTATAAATATCGAGGCCTTACGAATAGTGGAAAACCTCGATTTGCAACCTATTGGCGAGAGAAAAAATGAGCCTATTTATCAGTCTGACAAAATAAATTTAATCAATATGGAAACAAGCGATTAATTTGCCATCAATATGTTGCTCCAAGTGCGGTTGATTTTCACGGCATTTTTCTGTTGCTTTCCAACAACGAGGATTAAATGCACAGCCTTTTGGCGGATTAATCGGGCTTGGCAATTCACCCGTCAACTTTATACGTTCACGGCGCAAGTTTGGTGACAAACGTGGGGTCGCTGAAAGTAACGCTTTGGTATAAGGATGTTGAGGATTAGAGAAGATTTGTTCTTTTGTTCCTTTTTCAACACAACGACCTAGATACATCACCATCACTTCATCGGCGATATGCTCTACCACGGAAAGATCGTGCGAAATGAAAACGTAAGACAAGCCTAATTCATCTTGTAAATCCATCATTAAATTCAGTACTTGCGCACGCACGGAAACATCTAATGCAGAAACAGGTTCATCGGCAACAACAACATCGGGATCTAACATTAAACCACGAGCAATGGCGATACGCTGGCGTTGTCCGCCTGAAAACATATGAGGATAACGATCATAAAATTCAGCGCGCAACCCCACTTTTTCCATCATTGATAAAACTTTTTCTCGACGTTCTTTGGCAGAAAGTTTTGTATTGATGATCAATGGTTCTTCCAAAATTGAACCAATTTTTTTGCGTGGATTTAATGACGCATAAGGATTTTGGAAAACTATTTGAATTTTTTTACGACGTAGAGCCTTTGTTTCATGAGCATTTTCTAAAAAATTATGCCCTTTATAATACAATTCGCCTTCGCTGGGTTCTTCAATCATTGTCAATAAACGCCCTAGCGTTGATTTACCACAACCGGATTCTCCCACGACAGCTAAAGTTTTACCTCGTTCAAGCTGAAAAGAGACACCATCTAACGCTTTTACTTGCTGTGGTTTTGCAAACAAGCCTTTTTTTACAGGGTAATATTTTTTTAAGCCAATCGCATTTAATAATGGCGTATTTTCTTTTCCTTCATTCGTCATTATTAAGCTCCTTGATATTCAACAGGATTGCCTTGTTCGTTCAGCGGAGTATGGCATTTTACTTTACGCGAACCGATATGGTGCAATTGAGGTTCGACTTGGCGACAGTATTCGGTTGCATAAGGACAGCGAGGATTTAATAAGCAGCCTGTTGGGCGATCGTATTTTCCAGGTACCACACCTTGTAATGACTCTAAGCGAGATTTTCCTTCTGCGAATTCAGGTAATGAACGTAATAAGGCTTGAGTGTAAGGGTGTTTTGGCTCGCGGAAAATATCTTTTGCGGTGCCTTCTTCAACGATTTGTCCTGAATACATCACGATAATTCGATCTGCAGCTTCAGCAACAAGCGCAAGATCATGGGTAATCAAAATCAGCGACATGCATTCTTTTTTCTGCAATTCGAGTAAGAGCTCCATAATTTGTGCTTGAATGGTTACGTCCAATGCAGTAGTTGGCTCGTCAGCAATCAATAATTTAGGTCTGCAAGCAATTGCCATCGCAATCATTACACGCTGGCTCATTCCGCCAGAAAGCTGATGGGGATAAATATCAATCCGAGATTCAGGATCTGGGATACCGACCAATCTTAAAAGCTCTAAAGTGCGGTCTTTTCTTGCCTTTTTTGTACCGCCTTCATGAGTTTTTAACGCCTCCATAATTTGGAAACCGACAGTATAAGCTGGATTCAAGCTTGTCATCGGATCTTGGAAAATCATTGCTACATCAGCACCAATAAGCTGGCGTTTAGCTTTACTCTCTAAAGTGAGTAAATTTGTGTTTTCAAATTGCAAGGATTCTGCAGATACACGTCCTGGATGATCAATTAGCCCCATAATTGCGAGAGAACTCACAGATTTACCTGACCCCGATTCTCCCACAATGCCAAGCACTTCACCTTGTGCGACTTGATAGTTGATGCGATCCACTGCTTTAAATGGCGTATTTTTATCGCCAAAGTGAACAGAAAGTTCTTTTACGTCTAATAATGGCATTCTGTTTTCCTATTGTTTGAGTTTTGGATCAAGTGCATCGCGCAAGCCATCACCCATTAAGTTAAAGGCGAGAACTAAAGATAAAATAACTAAGCCAGGAATTGTAACCAACCAGTTTGCCGCTTGCATAAAACCACGTGCTTCAGAAAGCATTGCGCCAAGCTCAGGTGTTGGTGGTTTTGCACCAATGCCTAAGAAACCAAGTGTTGCAAGCTCTAAGATAGCGTTGGAAATGCCCATTGTCATTTGCACAATCAAGGGCGCTAAACAGTTTGGTAAAATCACAATAAACATGAGGCGAAGAACACCTGCGCCAGCGACTTTAGAGGAGGTGACATAATCACGATTTTTTTCATTCATCACCGCTGCTCGAGTTAAACGAACATAGCTAGGAATCGATACAACAGCGATCGCTAAAGTGGCATTGGCGAGTGATGGCTCTAAAATAGAGACGACTACAATCGTCAAGAGTAAGTTTGGAATCGCTAGCATAATATCAATTAGGCGAATAATAATTGTATCTAGCACGCCGCCATAATAACCAGAAATCAAGCCAAGGCTGGTACCAAAGGCACAAGATAGCAATACAATGACAAATCCCGCAAAGACGGAAATTCGCGTTCCGTAAATGATGCGAGAAAGGATATCTCGCCCAATGTCATCTGTGCCGAGTAAATAGGCAGGATTGCTGCCTTCATACCACGTCGGAGGCAGTAAAAGTGCGGTACGATTTTGTTCTGTTGGATCAAAAGGCGCAATATAAGGCGAGAAAATGCTGATTAAGGCAACAATCACAATAAAGGTTAAACCGATTAGCGCGCCTCGGTTTTGTTTGAAGTAAAACCAAAATTCTTGTAAGGGCGTTTTCGGCGCGAAAGTTGAATGCGTGTCAGACATAATTTCTCCTACAATTAATGACGGATACGCGGATTGACCACGCCGTAAAGTAAATCGACGGTTAAATTCACCACAATAATAATCGTCGCAATAATCAGTACAGAACCTTGTAATACTGGATAATCACGTGCTTGAATAGCATCAATAATCCATTTTCCAATTCCCGGCCATGAAAAAATGGTTTCTGTCAGTACGGCACCAGAAAGCAATTGACCAACGATTAATCCGACCACAGTGACAACAGGAATTAACGCATTACGTAATGCATGCACAATGACGATTCGAGTATAACTTAGGCCTTTTGCTTTTGCCGTGCGAATGTAATCTTCACCTAACACTTCCAACATCGCAGATCGGGTCATACGAGTAATAATAGCGAGAGGAACTGTGCCTAGGACGATTGCTGGAAGAATTAAGGATTTAACCGCATTTTCGAAGGCTCCAGGCATACCAGAAAGCCAGCTGTCAATGAGCATAAATCCTGTTGGTGTATCGATCCAAAATTCATTATCTAAACGTCCGCCTTGCGGTAAACCGAGTTGTGGTGAAACATATAAAATTAAAATCAATCCCCACCAGAAAATTGGCATAGAATAACCTGTGAGCGATGCAGCTGTAACCGTGTGAGATATCCAACTCTCTTTTTTTACTGCTGCAATCGTGCCTAAAATCACTCCGCCTAATAACGACCAAAATAACGCAAAAAATGCTAATTCAGCTGTGGCAGGGAAAAGTGTAAAGAATTCAGTAAGAACAGGTTGTTGAGTGCGGAATGATGCCCCAAAATCACCTTGTAGCACTTTAGCAATATAATGAAAATATTGTTCATGCAAAGGAAGATCTAATCCTAATTGATGCATCATTTGTTGATGTATTTCAGGTGTTAAGCCACGTTCACCCATCATTATTTCAACTGGATCGCCAGGAATAAAATGCACAAGGGCAAAAGTGATAAAAGTGATGGCAATAAAGGTTGGAATTACCATTAAGATACGCTTGAAGAAAAATTTAAACATTCAATCACTCAAATACAAAAAAAGTGCAGTTAAAATTCACCGCACTTTTCAAAGAAATTAATCGGTAGAAGTAAAACTCTCCTGGATTCTACCGCACTTTTTCCAGTTTTGCCAAATGTGCAATGAGCCATTTAATGCCTTGCGCTTGGAAGGCAATTTGGAGGCGAGTATTGTTATCTGATCCTTCGACGTTAATGACTGTGCCAAAACCGAATTTTTCATGTTTGACTTTTTGACCCATTTTCCATTCATTTTCGACCGCACTGGTATTGGACAATGAACCGACTTTTGCTAGATTCATTGCGCGCGTGACAGTTCCTCGTAAACGAATTTCTTGGATACATTCTCTCGGTAATTCGGCGATAAACCGTGATGGTAAATGGCGTTCTTCTTTTGCATATAACCGACGGCTTTCCGCATAAGAGATTGTTAGTTTTTTCTTCGCGCGAGTAATGCCGACATAAGCTAAACGACGTTCTTCTTCTAAACGTCCCGGTTCTTCAAAAGAACGGAAACTTGGGAATAAACCTTCTTCTACGCCAACCATAAATACACGAGGAAATTCTAGACCTTTCGCAGAGTGCAACGTCATCATTTCTACACAAGATTGATGTGGCGAGGCTTGTTCTTCACCCGCTTCTAAAGAGGCGTGAGTTAAAAAGGCAGTGAGTTCCGTCATATCTTCTGTATCATCAGGTTTGATGAATTCACGGGTTGCCGTGACTAATTCTTCCAAGTTTTCAATCCGCACTTCGCCTTTTTCACCTTTTTCTTGTTTATACATTTCATATAAACCTGAATGTTTAATCACGAAATCGGTTTGTGCGAAAAGCGGCATTTCTGCGGTATCAAGTTGTAGTGAATTAATTAATTCCTGGAAACGCAATAATGCTGTTGAGGCTCGCCCAGCCAACATATTTTCTTGTGTTGCGACTTGTACTGCTTGCCATAAGGTAATTTGGCGTTCGCGGGTTAAGTTGCGCAATATATCTAAAGTGCGGTCGCCAATGCCACGCGTTGGCGTATTAATTACACGCTCAAAAGCTGCATCATCTTGACGATTATTAATCAAACGAAGATAGGCTAAAGCATCTTTAATTTCTTGACGTTCGAAGAAACGCATACCGCCATAAATACGATATGGAATTTGACAACGAATTAAGGCTTCTTCAATAACACGTGATTGGCTATTACTACGATAAAGTACAGCGCAATCATCAAGTTTTCCGCCATGTTCTACCCAATCCTGAATTTGTGAGGCAACAAATTTTGCTTCGTCCAATTCATTAAAGGCGGCATAGATGCCCACAGGATCGCCTTTTTCACCCTCTGTCCATAAATTTTTACCAAGACGATCAGTATTGTTTGCAATTAATTCATTTGCGCTGTTTAGGATATTGGCGGTAGAACGATAGTTTTGTTCAAGGCGGATTGTTTCGGCTTTGAAATCTTTCAAGAATTTTTGAATATTTTCGATTTGTGCGCCACGCCAACCGTATATAGATTGATCGTCATCGCCTACTATCATGACTTTGCCCGTTTCTCCAGCAAGAATTTTAATCCACTTATATTGAATTTTATTGGTGTCTTGAAATTCATCCACCAAAATATGCTGAAAACGTTGTTGATAACGTTGCAGAATTAATGGTTTTTTCTCAAATAATTCATAGGCCCGAATTAATAATTCAGCAAAATCGACCAATCCTGCACGATCGCAAGTGTCTTGATAGATCTTATAAATTTTAATCCATTCACGCTCTTGACGATCATTAAAATATTCAATGTCGTTTGGTCGCAAGCCTTCATCTTTTTTGTTATTGATGTACCAACAAGCCTGTTTCGGCGGAAAAGCTTTCTCATCAAAATTATGTAATTTTAATAACCGTTTAATTAAACGAAGTTGATCTTCTGAATCCAAAATTTGGAAATCTTGTGGCAATCCTACATCTAAATGATGAGCTCGCAATAAACGATGGGCAATGCTGTGAAAGGTGCCAATCCACATACCAAATAATTGATGTTGTGCGTGTTTAGCAAGGGTAGCTTGAATACGATGACGCATTTCTGCTGCTGCTTTATTGGTAAACGTTACTGCCATAATGCTGCCTTCAGAAATATTTTCTACCGCAATTAACCAAGCGATACGGTGTGTCAATACACGCGTTTTGCCAGAGCCTGCACCTGCTAGCACTAAGTGATTACCAAGAGGAGCAGCTACGGCTTCGCGTTGTTTATCGTTAAGTCCGTCAAGTAATTCAGAAATATCCATAACAATTAAACTGTTCAAATTTACAGTTATTATAATCCTATTTCTCTTTTGAAACAATAAGATTTGTAGGTATATCAAAAGTAGGGTAAAACATTTTCGAATAATATTAAGCAGGATTATCTATATCCTTAAACTCAACATCAAAACCATATGCTTTAGAAAGCCATTCTCCTAATATTTTTATACCATAGCGTTCTGTTGCGTGATGACCAGCAGCAAAAAAATGAATGCCCTGTTCACGTGCAGAATGAATAGTTTGCTCAGATACCTCACCTGTAACAAATGCATCACAGCCTTGCGCAGCAGCAAGATCAATATAACCTTGTCCTCCTCCTGTACAAATTCCTACTTTTCGAATCAGGCACGGACCATTTTCAATACAAATTAATGGCTTTCTATTCAAAACTTTTTCTATTTTCTCTGCAAATTCTTCTCCCGTCATAGGGGATCGCAATTCCCCCCAAACAGGAATGCTCATCGGCGACTTTTCTAGTGGGTGTAACTGTTCAATACCAAGTAATTCTGCTAACTGGGCGTTATTTCCTAATTCAGAATGAATATCTAATGGTAAATGATAGCTATATAAATTTATATCATTCACAAGCAAACTTTTTATTCGTTTACCTTTCATTCCTCGAATACAAGGATTTTCACTTTTCCAAAAATAGCCATGATGAACAATAATAGCATCAGCATCTTGCTCAATGGCATAATTAATCAATGCTTGACTTGCTGTAACTCCTGTAATGATTTTATGAACATTTACTTTGCCTTCTACTTGCAAACCATTTGGCGCATAGTCAGTGATTTTTTCAGAATTAAGTTTTAGGTTAAGAAGTTGCTCAAGTTCAATGTTATTCATAATTAATATAAATAGGAAAAAGATAAGATATGGTACAAAATTCCAAAAAAAATGGCTAGCACAAAGGAGTGGGGGAAGTGTGCTAGCCAGGTTTGATTATGATTACTATCCTAAAACAGGAATCATTATATACTAAATTATATATCGATCAATAAAAAAATAATATTTCTTTCTATTACTCAATACCAATCAATTTATGTGTTTGTAAACTTAGCTGCCATTTAGGTTTATTTGGGCGTTGATTCAACTGACCAAGTAAAGTGATAGTCTCAAGTAAATTCATTTCCCCCGCAATTTCACAAGGTGAAAGATAGTAATTCTCTGCTTTTATTTTTTTCTCAATCAATTCACAAAATGATGATATATTACCATCCATGACAATACGTACTTCATTTGCAAATGGAATACAGCGCTTTTCATACTTATGCGCATAAAGGCTCTTAGGACTCGTCGCAATATAATCTATTTGAGCAGGAACTGTCTTTAGACCATTAGTTTCAATTGCAAGAAAATAGCCATCTGCTTTAAATTGCTCAAGTAAATATTCAATTTTTGGCACAATTGTTGGCTCACCACCAGTGATGATAATATTCTTTGATGGAAAGGACCGCACTTTTTCCAAAATCTGTGATACAGACCAGCGTTTAAAATCATTATAAGGTGTATCACACCAAGGACAGTCCAGATTACATTTACCAAATCGTACAAAAATACTTGGCATTCCCGTATTGAACCCTTCTCCTTGTAGACTTTCAAAAATCTCAACTATATTAAAGTGCGGTTCAAAATTATGATATTTTTCCACCGACACTTACTCCTGATACTCACAAAACGAAGTTGGGGTTTCCCATAAACGAATGGCTGATATAGCCAGTTGTTCATCATGTTTTAAACGATTAAAAATAAAACGAGCCATTTCTTCTGCCGTCGTTCTAAAAGGAACACCAAACGTTTTTGAGTTTAACTTTTGCAATAGCGCGGCAATTTGGCTTTCTCGCTCACTGGTTTGATCATAAATGAATGCATGATCCATCGGATCTAAAATAGTTTTTTTCACAATAGACTTTAGATCTGAAAAATCAATAACCATTGCTTTTTTTGCACCAGACTCATATAAATCACCCGAAATTTCAACTTGTAATTTATATGTGTGCCCATGTAAATTTTGACATTTCCCGTCATGCCCATCTAATAAATGTGCCATATCAAAGCTAAATTCTTTGGATATTTTAAACATTTTTTCCACCTTTCTGAGCCAAATACTCCTTCAGACCTTTATCGCGTAAAATACAACTTGGGCATTGACTACATCCTCCATCTACACCTTCATAACAAGTATGAGTATAGTTACGCACATAGTCTAGCACTCCTAACTCATCAGCAAGTTGCCAAGTCTGTGCTTTGGTGAGATACATTAATGGCGTTTTGATGTTAAATTGATAATCCATTGCAAGATTTAATGTGACATTCATAGACTTTATAAACACGTCTCGACAATCGGGATAACCACTAAAATCCGTTTCACAAACACCGGTAATAATATCCTGAATACCCTGTCCCTTGGCATAAATTGCAGCATAAAGCAAAAACAATGCGTTACGGCCGTCAACAAAAGTATTGGGTAATTTATTGTCTTTTTGTTCAATATGCACGTTCTCATCCATTAAAGCATTGTGAGTGATGGCTTTAATAACAGAAGTATCAATAAATGTTTGTTTCACACCTAAATCTTGTACAATCCATTTTGCTTTTTCTAATTCAATTGAATGACGTTGTCCATACTGAAATGTAATAGTTTCAACATTTTCTTTGCCATATTCAGCAATAGCTTGAAACAAACAGGTAGTGGAGTCTTGCCCACCAGAAAAGATAACAATCGCTTTACGATTATAATTTGGATTGGAAATATTCATATTTTACCTAGTTTTTTTATGTAGGAGGTTTGCGAACTACGAATTGAGGGCGTGCATTCTAGTGCTAAATAAGATCTTTTACAATAAAAATGGCTACCTAATTGAGTAGCCATTTAAATATTTACTTCCAAATACGATAATCTAATACTCTCTTACTTAACTCTGGATAATCACTGATATTAAATTCAGGTGTTTTTCCAGATCTAAGTTGGCGTTGATAGTCTTTCATTAATTTCCATACAATAGGAGAAAGCATTAAAATAGCCACTAAATTAATAATAGCCATAACCGCCATCACAGTATCCGCAAAACTCCAAACAACATTTCCTGATCGTACTGCACCAAAATAAACAAAAAATAGCACCATTAATCGGAATAAAAAAATAAACCAAGGTTTATTCTTAATAAAACGAATATTACTCTCCGCATAGGCATAGTTCCCAATAATGGAAGAATAAGCAAATAACAATAAAATAAAAGCAAGAAAATGCACGCCAAATTCACCGACATGATATTGTAATGCAGTTTGCGTAAGAGAAATACTTTTTAGTGTTTCATTACCATAATTATTGGAAAGCAAAATAATAATTGCCGTACAAGTACAAACAATCATGGTATCAACAAACACTCCCAGCATTTGAACTAATCCTTGACTAACTGGGTGTTTTACATGGGCTGCGGCTGCAGCATTTGGTGCCGATCCCATTCCTGCTTCGTTCGAAAATAACCCACGTTTAATCCCCATCATCATAGCTTTTGACACTAATGCTCCAAACATGCCTCCTGCTGCAGCATCAAAATTAAATGCACTTTTAATAATATTACTTAAAACACGAGGAATCATTTCTGTATGCATTCCCAAAATAATCACTGCCATAATGAGATAAAAAAGTGCCATCATTGGGACTAAGCTACTTGAAATTACTGCAATACGCTTAATTCCACCAAAAATAATAAGCGCAGTTAAAATCACTAATGCAAGACCAACGTATTCACCTTGCCAATTCCAAGCATTTTGAGTTGCTTCAACAATAGAATTAGCCTGAACAGAATTAAATGCAAAACCAAAGGTAAAAATTAATGCCACGGCAAATGAGACTGCCATGCAACGTGATTGTAATCCTTGAATAATGTAGTATGCGGGGCCACCGCGAAATGATCCATCTTTATCTTGAACTTTAAATAATTGTGCCAAGGTTGATTCAGCAAAAGCACTTGACATACCAATAAATGCAGTCACCCACATCCAGAATACAGCACCTTCTCCACCCAATGCAATAGCCGTTGCTACCCCACCAATATTGCCTACTCCTACACGGCTAGCTAATCCTGTAGCAAAGGCTTGAAATGGTGTAAGAGAATTCCCCTCGGTTGCTCTACCAAACCACATTTCTCGAATGCTTGCTGGGAAAAGGCGAAACTGTACAAATCCAGTTGTTATAGTAAAAAACAATCCGGTACCTAATAAAATAATAATAGTGATATCCCATAAAGGAGCATCAATGTGTGAAACAATCCAACTTAATGCTTGTTCCAAAATTTTAGAAAATTCAAACTCCATAAAACACCCTCAAAAAGTAAAAATCTAATTATATGAATTCAAGGTATAATTTCGATAATTTTTAATCGACTCAACAAAAAAACAGCAATAACAAAGAAAAAATCTAATAAATGAGAAATATTTTAGATGTTTTCAAAAATTAAAATTGAAGTTAACGTTTATAATTTAAAAATTGAATTAAACTATTCACCTCATCTTTCCAGTTCTTATTCATTAATTCAATCCATTTCTCAATAATAATCTTATTAGAAACCTGAGCTGCCTTTTCTAAATCTTCAGCCAACTTATGTAATTGAATGAGTCCTACCGATGCTGTGGCTCCTTTAATTTTATGAGCAAAGGATTCCGTTTCTTTTAAATTATTAACTGATAGTTTAGACAAATAGGTGGGCATTACTTGTTTAAAAATATCTAAATTAGCCAAAACTTGTGCTTTACCTAAAGTTTCAATGAGATCCAAATCAAATACTTCTGTATTATCATTTTCTTGTATTTTTACAATAGGATGAGATTCATCTGAGAAAAAGTATTGCAGACAATGCTGTAAGTCTTTAATTAAAATAGGTTTACGCAATACGCCATCCATCCCCATTTCAAGATAGTCTTTCTCACTATGCATCACATTAGCCGTGAATGCGATCATCGGTGGTAAAAAATCATAAATCCCTTCTTCATAATTTTTTCGTAAATATTGCGCAATATCAAACCCCGTCATATCTGGCAATTTAATATCAAGCAATAGTAAATCATAGGAGTTTTTTTCAAATAGCGCGATGGCTTGCTGACCATTTATCGCCACATCTACCCGATGCCCCAACTTCTCTAAAATTGTTTTTGCAACAATAACATTGAGTTCAACATCTTCAACTAAAAGAATATGTAAATGAGGAATAACTTGATGATTAATTGTGTTAATTTGCGTTTCTTCTGCCTGAATAGATAAATAGAATGTTGATCCCTTTCCTAATTCACTTTCAACTCTCAAATCCCCCTGCATCAATCTAGCAAGATTTTTAGATATTGCTAACCCAATACCACTGCCCGCACTTTGCTGACGACTCTCTTTTACTTGGTAATAAAGTTCAAAAATACGAGACTGCTCTTTTGGTGCGATCCCCATTCCTGTATCAATCACATTAAAATAATAATAATCTTTCTCCCGACTTACTTTTAATGTAATTTCCCCATGATCAGTAAATTTCACCGCATTACTAATTAAATTCCATAAAATTTGGCTTAAACGAACACGATCTAAGGTTAAATAATTAGGTAAACCTGGCTCTGTAATCAAATGAAAGGTAAGATGTTTTTGCTTTGCTAAAAAACTAGCGAAATTATAAATATCATTCAATAATGCAGGAAAATCTGTTGGTTGTAGATTTAACTCTATCCGGCTTGCATCAATTTTCTCTAAATCAATAATATCACTAAAAATATACCCTAAGCTTACCGCACTTATGTTGATCGTTTTCAAATAATTGCGTTGTTTATCATCTAATTTATCATCAAGTAAAATTTGGCTTAAACCCACAATACCATTTAATGGTGTACGCAACTCATGACTAATAGTAGCAAGTAAAGTGCTTTTATCTCTATTATGTTTTTCTAATTTTTCTAGCGCATCGGAAAGTTTTTGCTGAGCAATGATTCGCTCATTCACTTCCTTTTCTAATCGATTAACAGAACAAGATAGCTCTAAACGTGAACGTTCCAATCTTTCAACAAGCAACGTAAAAAAATAAATCACAAAAGGTGCAGTGAGCAATCCAAATGTAACTGATCGAATAATATCGCCCCAAGAGATAGTATGCACAATAAAAAAACTAAATAAAATTTGGGTACATAGTGCAAAAATAGCCAAAATCGTTACGCCTAATAAAGAAAAACGAATTCGTCCTAAACGAATGACCCAATCAACGTAACGCTGTGCAAAATGCTTTATATTTTTCATTATTAGCCCTCTTTAAAATCATCCGAACTATAAGAATCTAAATCATCCAATGTATTAAAATTCTCGAAATGCCCTTCTTCTTTCGTAAATTTTACTGAAATTCCATCATTTTCTTTCATAAACTGTAAAAGACGTCGTTCACCCGATGCTAAATAGTGTCGTAATTTTTCTTTTAGCTGAACAGATATCAAACAAAAAACGGGGTGTTCACGTTCTTCATCGCAAGCATAAGCAATTAAAGTGCGGTCATTTTTAACCGCACTTTTGAGTTTATCTAAAAGATTCATAGGGAAAAAAGGCGTATCGCAAGGTGTAAAAAGGACAAAGTCACTTTTTGTCTTTTCTAGGGCTGTTAGCATGCCGCTCAATGGACCTTGAAAATCGGGTAGTTCATCGGAAAAAACAAGAAAGCCAAATTTCGCATATTCTGTTTGACTTCGGTTAGCATTAATCGAAATATCATGAACTTGTGGTTGCAAGCGATGAATAACATGTTGAATTAAAGATTGTTTACCTAAAATCTGTAATCCCTTATCTTGCCCACCCATTCTGCGTGCTTTGCCACCAGCCAAAATTACCGCGCTTATTGTGATTGTCATATTTTAATCTATCGTTATTTCAAGTATCATTTGCCTATTTTTTACGATTAAAAAGGAAATAGCAATGAAATGTAAACGTTTAAATGAAGTTTTGGAACTTTTACAGCCTTATTGGTCTAAAGACCCAGACTTGAGCTTAATGGAAATTTTGCAAAAAATTGCCGATGAATCAGGTTTCCAAAAGCCATTAAATGAATTAACTGATGAAGTGATTATTTATCAGTTAAAAATGGATGGTACAGATAAACATGAGCCAATTCCTGGTCTCAAAAAAGATTACGAAGAAGATTTTAAAACCGCATTGCTCCGTGCTCGCGGTATCATTAAATAAGAAGGAAAGCAAATGAAAAAAGTATTACTTGCGTTAGGTTTAGGTATCAGCGCGCTTATGTCTGTAAATAGTTTTGCTGCAGATTTACAAGAAGGCAAACAATATGTTCAAGTGAGTCAACAGGCTTCACAGCAAAAAGAAGTGATTGAATTTTTCTCATTCTACTGTCCGCATTGTTACGCCTTTGAAATGGAATACAAAATTCCACAACAAGTCGCAGATGCTTTACCAAAAGACGTGAAATTTAAACAATATCATGTGAATTTCTTAGGTCGCCAGTCTGAAAACTTAACTCGTGCTTGGGCGTTAGCAATGGCATTAGGTGCTGAAAGCAAAGTAAAGGCACCATTATTTGAAGCGGCTCAAAAGGATGCCTTGAAATCAATGGATGATATTCGAGCTATTTTCTTATCAAATGGTGTAACTGCCGAGCAATTTGATGGTGGCATTAATAGTTTTGCAGTAAATGGTTTAGTTAATAAACAAGTAAATGCAGCAGAACAATTTAAAGTGCATGGCGTACCTGATTTTTATGTCAATGGTAAATTCCGCGTAAACCCTGAAGGTTTAAATTACGATGATTTCGTGAAAGATTATGTGCAAACCGTAAAAGGTTTATTGCAAAAATAACGAAAAATTGGTTTAATGCCTGCCCTATTTTGTAAATATTAATGAAAGAAGAGAGAATATTATGGCTGCAAGTTTTAGCGTAACGCGTCGTTTCTTTGACGACAAAAACTACCCACGTGGTTTTTCCCGTCACGGTGATTACACAATCAAAGAATCACAGGTGCTTGAGCAATATGGCCAAGCGTTCAAAACATTGGACTTAGGGGAACGTGAGCCAGCGACTAAAGAAGAAAAAGATTTCGTCGCGTTTTGCCGTGGTGAGCGCGCAGCAGAGACTTTCTTTGAAAAAACTTGGAATAAATATCGTACTCGTATTAACACTAAAAAACGTGTTTACACCTTATCTGGTGATGTGAGTGAGGCTGCCTCTGGCGGTGAAGATTATTCCGGCGAATAAGATATGTTAAATAAGGCAGGCGGAAGTCTGCCTTTTGTTTTTGAATAGCTTGTTAAATCAGGCGTAATTCACGGCTGATAACTTTATTCTCCTATCTTTGTATGAACGATTCATCTTCATACGCCCTATGAATACTAATTTCTATGCAATTACCGATTTCTCAATACACCGAACTCCTGCAAAAAAAATACGAAAAACTGACCGTACTTTTGCGCACTTTTAATGCGCCTGATATTCAAGTTTTTGACTCTCCAACAAGTCATTATCGCATGCGTGCGGAGTTTCGTATTTGGCACGAGCAAGATGATTTTTACCACATTATGTTTGATCAGGCGACCAAACAACGTTATCGCATTGATGAATTCCCTATCGCAAGCGAACTCATTAATCGCATGATGCAAACCCTGTTGCCTTTATTAAAAACGCAAGATGTATTACACAAAAAACTGTTCCAAATTGATTATCTCAGCACCCTGAGCAACAAAATCATCGTGAGCCTGTTGTATCACAAACCACTTACTGAAGAATGGGAAAGTGCAGCAAAAAATTTGAAAGAAAAATTGACCGCACTTGGCTTTGATGTGCAGCTTATCGGACGTGCCAGCAAACAAAAAATCTGCTTAGATCAAGATTATGTGGATGAAGTTTTACCTGTGAATGGCAGAAATTATATTTATCGTCAAGTCGAGAACAGTTTTACCCAGCCAAATGCAACGGTAAACTGCAAAATGCTTGAATGGGCAATTGATTGCACTCAAAATAGTGAAGGTGATTTATTAGAGCTTTACTGCGGAAACGGTAATTTTTCTATCGCACTTGCACAAAATTTTCGTAAGGTTTTAGCAACAGAAATTGCAAAGCCTTCCGTAGCCGCCGCACAATTTAATATTGCTGAAAATAAAGTCGATAATTTACAAATTATCCGTATGTCAGCAGAAGAATTTACGCAGGCTATGAATGGGGTTCGAGCCTTTAACCGCTTGAAAGAGATTGATTTGAAAGCTTACGAATGCAATACCATTTTTGTTGATCCTCCTCGCTCTGGGCTTGATCCTGATACAGTGAAACTTGTACAAAATTACGATCGCATTTTGTATATTTCCTGTAATCCACATACGCTGTGCGATAATCTTGTTGAACTGTCAAAAACGCACCGTATTGAAAAAGCAGCGTTATTTGACCAGTTCCCTTATACTGACCACATGGAAAGCGGCGTATGGCTCATTCGCAAGTAGGTATTCAACTAATTTCTGAATCTTCAGAAAAAACATTAGCAGAATTGACCGCACTTTGTGTTGAACATAACATTATTCATGATGAACAAAGCCCACTTGCGCTTGTTCAAACCGATGAACGTTTAGAGCTTCGTAAATTAGATGAACCTAAACTTGGGTCGGTTTATGTTGATTTTGTAGGCGGCACAATGGCTCACCGTCGTAAGTTCGGTGGTGGACGTGGAGAAGCCGTAGCGAAAGCAGTAGGGATTAAAGGTTCGGAATTGCCAACCGTTATTGATGCCACAGCAGGTCTAGGACGAGATGCCTTTGTGCTGGCGTCGATTGGCTGCCAAGTTCGTTTAGTAGAGCGTCATCCTGTTGTTTTTTTACTTCTGCAAGATGGTTTAAATCGTGCTTATCAAGATGAGGAAATCGGCGAGATGTTGCAACAAAATTTGCGCTTGCTGAATGTTCAGCATATTAATGAACTTGATCCTAATAGCGATTATGCCGATGTGGTTTATCTCGACCCAATGTATCCGCATAAACAAAAATCTGCGTTAGTAAAAAAAGAAATGCGTGTATTTCAGCATTTAGTCGGGGCTGATTTAGATGCCGATGAATTACTTTTACCTGCACTACGATTAGCTAAAAAACGTGTGGTCGTTAAGCGTCCTGACTATGCAGAATTTCTTGGTGGAAAACAACCGCACTTTAGTCGTGAAACGAAAAATCATCGCTTTGATATTTATATGGGAGCATCCCAATGCTAAGAGAAAGTGCCGTTGTTATTAGCTATGAAAATGGCATTGCAAAAGTGAAATGCCAATCCCAAAGTGCCTGTGGCCAATGCGCCGCTAAAAACAGTTGTGGAACATCAAGCCTTTCCGAATTAAACGGAAAACGTGGCGAGCATATTTTTAATGTGGAAACATTAATGCCATTACGCGAAGGTCAAATTGTCGAAATAGGATTAGAAGAAAAATCAATGCTACTTTCTGCCTTGTTAATGTATATTGTGCCACTTTTAACACTGGTATTAAGTACATTAATTTCTGATTATATTAGCCACAATGAAATTCTTCGTACAATATTAATATTTTTTTCCACCGCTATTTCATTTATCGTTGTGAAAATATATAGTAGAAATTTAGCACAAAAAACGGAGTTTCATCCAACTTTATTACGCGTTCTCTCATAAATAATATTTAATCTGTTAACTTCTGCAAACCAAAATGTCGATAAGTCTGTGATGTAGCAATTCGCCCACGTGGGGTACGTTGTAAAAAACCTTGCTGAATCAAATAAGGCTCTAAAACATCCTCAATAGTATCGCGTTCTTCACCAATTGCAGCAGCAAGATTATCCAGCCCTACTGGCCCGCCGTCAAAACGCTCAATAACTGCAGACAATAATTTTCTATCTAAATAATCAAATCCGGCATCGTCTACATCCAGCATTGAAAGCGCTTGTTTTGCCACATCTACAGAAATGATGCCACCATTACGCACATCAGCATAATCACGCACGCGTCGTAATAAACGGTTTGCAATTCGAGGCGTGCCTCGTGAACGTCGAGCCACCTCAAAAGCAGCTTGCTGTTCTAATTCGAGATTCAAACACCCTGCACTTCTTGCAACGATAGATGTTAAATCTTCTACAGAATAGAATTCCAAACGTTGCACAATACCAAAACGATCACGCAATGGCGAGGTCAGAGAGCCCGCTCTAGTCGTCGCGCCAACCAAAGTAAAAGGTGGCAAATCTAATTTAATAGAACGAGCAGCAGGCCCCTCACCAATCATAATATCCAATTGATAATCTTCCATTGCCGGATAAAGAACTTCTTCAATAGCAGGGGAAAGTCGATGAATTTCATCAATAAATAACACATCATGCGGTTCAAGATTGGTTAGCATTGCGGCTAAATCTCCCGCTTTTTCCAATACAGGCCCTGATGTCGTACGAATATTCACGCCCATTTCATTTGCCACAATATTAGCAAGGGTTGTTTTTCCCAAACCTGGAGGGCCAAAAATCAATAAATGATCTAAGGCATCTTGACGTAATTTGGCTGCCTTGATGAAAATATCCATCTGCTCGCGCACTTGTGGCTGTCCAACATAATCTGCTAATAATTTCGGACGAATAGCGCGGTCGATAACATCTTCATCAATCTTAGCTTGCCCGCTAATAATTCTATCTGCTTCAATCATATCTCACCTACAGCGCGGCTTTTAACGCTTCGCGTATAACTTGTTCACTGGTTAATTCTGGCTTAGCAACCCGTTTCACCATTTTTTCTGCTTCTGCAGCTTTGTAACCTAAGGCAATCAAGGCTGAAATAGCTTCATCAGATGAACTTTCTGAGTGGGATTCAATGGATGGAATTGACGGAATATGAGTACTTTCTACAAAGAAATCGCTTTGTTTTACGCCCTTAAATTTACCTTTGAGCTCAACTAACAAACGTTCAGCTGTTTTTTTGCCAACTCCTGGAATTTTAGTGAGTTTAGAGAGCTCTTCTCTCTCTATCGCATAAGCAAATTGTTCGACAGACATGGCGGATAAAATCGCTAAGGCTAATTTAGGCCCCACACCATTTGTTTTAATTAATTCACGAAATAAAGTACGGTCTGTTTTCTGGGCAAATCCAAAGAGTAAGTGAGCATCTTCCCGAACAACAAGATGGGTGAATAAAGTAGTTTCTTGACCAATTTCTGGTAAGTCATAGAAACTCGTCATAGGCAAAAGCAATTCATAGCCTACGCCTTGCACATTAAGTAAAATTTCTGGAGGTTGTTTTTCTAAAAGAATGCCTTGTAAGCGACCAATCATAATTCTTCCGAATGATAAAAAACTTAGCGCATAGAATAAAATAAAACTGGACGAACATCCAGTTAAATTTTTAATCTAAAGCGTCCTCGGCTATATCTGGTCTTCAAAAGTGCGGTCATTTTTTCTTGCGTTTCTGTCATTTTCACAGAATTGGCAATATGTAAAGAATGTTGAATAGAATGCGCGTGTGTAATCGCGATAGCCAATGCATCCGCAGCATCGGCTTGAGGTTTGTCTGACAACTTCAAAATACGAGTCACCATTTCTTGAACTTGTACTTTATCTGCGGAACCAATGCCCACCACTGTTTGTTTTACTAAACGAGCGGCATATTCAAAAACAGGTAAATCATGATTTACTGCTGCAACAATCGCCGTACCACGAGCCTGCCCGAGTTTTAAAGCTGAATCCGCATTCTTCGCCATAAATACTTGCTCAATTGCAAACATATCAGGTTGAAATTGCGTGATGATTTCAGTTACTCCAGCATAAATGCGTTTCAAACGGGTTGGTAAATCTTCAACTTGAGTACGAATTGCGCCACTACCGAGATATTCCAAATGTCTTCCTGTTTGACGAATCACACCATAACCTGTCACACGAGAACCAGGATCAATGCCTAAAATAATACTCATAAGAATAAAAATAAACGGCTAATCTATTAACACTAGCCGTTTTATTTTTTTATTATCTGTTTGCTTTTACTGTAGCTTTTACATTAACATCGCAATTCTTTACTAGAATTTTGTCTGATTTTTCACCTTTTTCTAAAAGATTTACAGGCACTACAGAATCAAATTTATTTAATGTTAAACCACTATCTACGTTCCAAACATATTTGCCTGAAGTAAATGAAGTAAAATCTTTTTGCGCTGTATCACGAGAAAAATCTTTCGCGATAACTTTGTTACCAACCATCACCATTGCAGCTGTGGCTTCCTGATTCTCAAATTGATAAACTGCCGTAACCGTTTTTTTATTACAAGAATAAACAACTGTTTTATCTGTTACGGTTGGCATTGCAGCTTGGGCTGGTTTTGATTCCATTTTTGCTGTTTCACTTGCACAAGCGGATAATACAACAAACGCAGCCATTACGGGCAATACTTTCACTAATTTCATTATTATCTCCTTAAAATTACAGCTGAGCTGCAATTTCATCACTAATTTCACCGTTGTGATATACGTTTTGTACATCATCACAGTCTTCTAACATATCAATTAAACGCAACAATTTAGGCGCAGTTTCAAGATCAAGATCGACAGTAGTTGATGGAATCATTGTCACTTCAGCTTCTTGAACTTTAAAGCCAGCTGCTTCAATACCATCACGCACCGAACCTAAATCTTCCCAAGCGGTGTAAATTTCAAATGAACCATCATCTTGGGGTTGAATATCATCAGCACCTGCTTCAATTGCCGCTTCAGTTAACGCATCTTCGTCTGCTTCAGTAATTAGAATTAAACCTTTTTTACTAAACAAATAACCAACCGATCCCTCAGTCCCTAAATTACCACCACATTTAGTGAAACTTGGGCGAACTTGTGAGATCGTACGGTTTGCGTTGTCACTTAGACACTCAACCATCACAGCAGTTCCACCTGGACCATAACCTTCATAAATTTTGGTTTCCATATTAGTGTCATCGCCACCACCTACACCACGATCAATAGCGCGGTTGATAGTATCACGCGTCATATTATTGCTAAGCGCTTTATCAACTGCTGCACGTAAACGCGGGTTAGCACTCACATCGCCACCACCAATTTTAGCTGCAGTAACAAGTTCACGAATTAATTTAGTAAAAATTTTACCGCGTTGTGCATCTTGTGCTGCTTTGCGGTGTTTAATATTAGCCCACTTACTATGGCCTGCCATGTTGTTTTCCTTCTATTTAACTTTAAGAATATATTTTCTAATTGCTTCCGCATTATTAGAAGATTTCGTCATTTGGATCGCTTGTTCAGGTGAAACCCATTGATACGCCAAATGCTCACTTAATATCGGTTCAAATTCCTGCTCAACTGCCAATAAAAACCAATGTTCATGACATTGAGTCACACTCGGTGCGTATTTATATCGGAAATGTGGAAAAATTTCAAATTCTATGCTCTCTTTGCAATCAAAAAGTGCGGTGAAATTTTCTTCTATTTTTAATCCGACTTCTTCCCAAACTTCTCGAATCGCCGTTGCTCTTGGTGTTTCATTCGCTTCCAATGTACCTGTGACAGATTGCCAAAAAGTGGAATCATCTTGACGTTGAAGCATAAGAACACGATTCGAGCTTTTCGCATAAATTACCACGAGAACCGATTGATTATTTTTATATTTCAAACTTATCATTTACATGATTGAGAATCGGCGCATCATACCTTTTCTATTAAAAACTTTCAAAAAAATTACCGCACTTTAAAACTAAAGGGCGGTAATGATCTCAATTATTTAGTTTAACCAGCCAACTTGTTGGACAATAAATAATCCTGCAAAGGCGGTTAAGTAGAATAAACCGATAAGAGATAACCATAACAACCCACCTTTTACACTGTGTTTCGCATGCTTAGTCAGAGATAAATTTAACCAAGCAAAAATTGGTGCTGAAACAAATGAGGCAATCATTGCGAATTTCAACATCGGCCCAACGGCATTATTAAAGTAAAAAATAATCGCTAAACCAGACAATGCTGCCAAAATCATACCGATATTAAGAATTCTCACTGAGCTTTCTTGTTTACCAAATAAAATACGTAAAGATTCAACATTAGTACGCGAATAACCATCAATTACTGTGATTGTTGTACCAAACATACACATGAATGCGATTACTGCAATTAATAAACGTGCCCATTCACCAATAGTACTTGCATACATATTGATAAGTTGCGCAATATATTTTCCGCCCACCATCTCTACGGTTTCAGGAGAACCATATTGTACCAATGCGCCAAGGGCTAAGAAAACAACAGCTAAAATGGCGGTACCGATGTAACCCACGTTGAAGTCAAACAAACCATCTTGATAAGACACTTTGGTTAAACGACGTTTTGCCACCACCCACATGGAATTAATTGCAGAGATTTCAATTGGTGCAGGCATCCAGCCCATTAAAGCAACTAAAAATGCTAATTTACTTAATTCCCATGGAGAAGGCGCGACAAAATCTGGTGCGGCTACACCATTAATCCCGTTACGCATAAAGGCAATCACCACTGCGCTCACGGTTGTCACCGTTAAAGCAATCATGATGATTTTCGACAAACTATCTAATAAACGGTATTTACCCAATAATAAAATGCCGGTTGTTACAAGAATCACTAATGAGCTTAATACTGGCATTGGGAGTGGAATTGGCGTAATAAAGGTTAAAATTGCTGCCGTTAATAATCCCACTGCAGCAGTATTAATCACTGTCGCAAAAATGTTTAAAGCAAGGAATAACCAAAGATAGAATTTCCCTTTTTGACGGTAACCTTCTAACAAGGTATTACCCGTATCTAGGGTATATTGAACACCGAAACGGAAGAAAGGATATTTAAATAAGTTAGCAAGAATAACAATACTCACTAATTCCCAACCATAGATCGCCCCCGCTTGGGTAGATGCAATAATATGTGAACCGCCAACAGCTGCTGATGCCATCACGATTCCAGGGCCTAAGGCAGAGAATTTACTCGCCCACGTTGATTTTTCTACTGGAGTTGAAACTTCACTCATAAAATGTTCTCTTATAAATTGACCATAAACCGAAAAAGGCCTTATTTATAATAGAATTTTATTCTTGGGTAAAGTAGACAAAACCCAACAAAAAGGACAAATAAAAGAACAAAAATCTAATTATGGATATTTTTCAGAATATAATTTTAAAATAAATGACATTAAAGCATATTCATACCAGAAAAGTAATATGTTTAAGTGAATAAAATTTTTTCACCAAAATGCAAAAATGCGGCCAAATCTGACCGCACTTCATTCCTAATATTTCAAACTTATTCTGCTTTAACGACAGAAATTGCCAACTCTTCCAACGATTGCGGATTCGCAAAGCTCGGTGCTTCTGTCATCAAGCACGCTGCTGCTGTAGTTTTAGGGAAAGCAATCACATCGCGGATATTTTCCGTTCCAGTTAAAAGCATCGTTAAACGGTCTAAACCAAATGCTAAACCCGCATGTGGCGGTGTACCGAATTTTAACGCATCTAATAAGAAACCGAATTTTTCGCGTTGTTGTTCTTCGTCAATACCAAGAATACGGAACACAGTTTGTTGCATTTTCGGATCAAAAATACGTACTGACCCCCCCCCCACTTCGTAGCCATTGATAACCATATCGTAAGCATTCGCTACCGCACTTGTCGGATCGGCTTCTAATTGCTCAGGACTAAAATCTTTTGGTGAAGTGAATGGGTGATGCATTGCTGCAAGATTACCCTCTTCATCACGTTCGAACATTGGGAAATCAATCACCCAAAGCGGTTGCCATTCGTCTAAACGAGTTAAACCAAGATCACGACCTAACTTCAAACGCAATGCGCCCATTGCATCTGTCGTGGTTTGCCATTTGTCTGCACCGAAGAATAAGATATCGCCGGTTTGTGCATTCACACGTTCTGCTAAGGCTTTCCATACATCTTCATTTAAGAATTTCGCAATCGGGCTTTGTACACCTTCAAGACCCGCATTGATGTCGTTTACTTTCGCCCAAGCCAAACCTTTCGCACCATAAATACCAACAAATTGTGTATATTCATCAATTTGTTTACGAGTAATTTCTGCACCATTTGGTACACGAATGACTGCCACACGGCCATTTGGATTGTTTGCTGGCTCATTAAATACTTTAAAATCAACGTCTTTTACGATATCAGCTACATCCACCATTTCTAATGGGTTACGTAAATCCGGCTTATCAGAACCAAAACGACGCATCGCTTCTTGCCAAGTCATCACCGGGAATTTACCTAAATCTACACCAATGGTATCAAGCCATAAGCCGTGAACCATACGTTCCATAATTTCGCGAACTTCTGGCGCAGTTAAGAAAGAGGTTTCCACATCGATTTGAGTAAATTCAGGCTGACGATCCGCACGTAAATCTTCATCACGGAAACATTTCACAATTTGATAATAACGATCAAAACCAGACATCATTAAAAGCTGTTTGAAAAGCTGTGGTGATTGCGGCAACGCATAGAATTTGCCTTTATGCACACGGCTTGGCACTAAATAGTCACGCGCACCTTCTGGCGTGGCTTTGGTAAGCATTGGGGTTTCAATATCAAGGAAACCATTGTCATCCATAAAACGACGCACAAAGCTGGTGATTTTTGCACGGGTTTTCAAACGTTGAGCCATTTCAGGGCGACGTAAATCTAAATAACGATATTTTAAACGTTGTTCTTCAGTATTGTTTTGGTTAAAGTCTAATGGTAAAACGTCAGAAGCATTGTAGATGCGTAATTCTTTCGCTAACACTTCCACTTCGCCTGTCGCCATATTTTTATTAACTTGATTATCAGGACGCGCGATCACTTCACCTTTAATTTGAATACAAAATTCATTACGTAAGCCTGAAGCTGCAGTTAATGCTTCTTGATATTTCGGGTCAAAACAAACTTGTACAACACCATCGCGATCACGCATATCAATAAAAATTAAACCGCCTAAATCGCGACGACGATGAACCCAACCGCTTAATGTTACTTCTTGTCCAATATGGTTGCGGTTTAATGCACCGCAATAATGTGTACGCATCATTTCTATATTCCTTTCATTTTTCTAAAAATGGATAATTAACGCGTTGATTATACGGAAAAAGACATGCCTTTTAAATTGAAAAGCGAAATTTATTTGATCCTTTAAAAACTTTCACTAAAATGACCGCAGTTTTTTGCATTTTATCTAAATAAATGCCCTCTCAATACAACAACAGAATTCAATCATGATGAAAGATACAATTTTTGCCGCCCCGATCGAAAAACTGGGCGATTTTACTTTTGATGAAAGCGTGGCGGAAGTTTTCCCCGATATGATTCAACGCTCGATTCCGGGCTACTCCAACATTATCACGGCGATTGGTATGTTGGCTGAACGTTTTGTGACGGCTGACAGCCAAGTCTATGATTTAGGCTGTTCACGCGGTGCGGCAGCTCTTTCTATGCGACGTAATATTAAACAACCGAATGTGAAAATTATCGGTGTCGATAATTCTTTGCCAATGGTGGAACGCTGCCGTCAGCACGTTGCGGCTTATCATAGTGATGTCCCCGTAGAAATTCTTTGCGATGATATTCGTCAAATAGAAATTAAGAACGCCTCAATGGTAGTGCTCAACTTCACATTGCAATTTTTACCACCAGAAGATCGTGTAGCCTTGCTCACCAAAATCTACCAAGGTTTAAACCCAAACGGTGTGTTGGTACTCTCTGAAAAATTCCGTTTTGAAGATGAAAAAGTGAATGAGTTGCTTATTGACCTCCACCACCAATTCAAACGTGCTAACGGTTACAGTGAGCTTGAAGTGAGCCAAAAACGCACCGCACTTGAAAATGTCATGCGTACTGACTCGATTAACATCCACAAAGAGCGGTTAAAAAACATCGGATTTTCACACGTCGAATTATGGTTCCAATGTTTTAATTTTGGTTCAATGATTGCGGTAAAATAAACAAAAATAAAGTGCGGTCAAAAACATCATGTTTTTTGGCCGCACTTTTTATATGTAATTAACCTTAATTATGCCGCATTCGGCTTATGGAGTAAGGTAAAAGCAATGAAGCCAAATCCTAAGAAGCAAGAAACGATCAAGGCATAAAAACCACCATCCCAGCCAAATAAGTCGACCAATTTACCCATTACATAGCCTGCACTTGCAGAACCTAATAAGTAACCGAATAGCCCAGTTAGACCTGTCGCTGTACCTGTTGCAACACGTGGCACAAGGTCTGCTGCTTGAAGCCCGATCATCATTACTGGACCATAAATTAAGAAACCGATAGCAACAAGACAAATATTATCTACGAGTGGATTTCCTTCTGGATTTTTCCAATAAACAATAATCGCGATTAATACACCGGTTAGGAATAATAACATCGGCGGTGCACGGTGGCCTTTGAAGACTTTATCGCTTAAATAACCACTAGCAAGCATACCAAAGATACCTGCGTATTCGTAAAGGAAATATGCCCAGCTTTGTTTATCTACAGAGAAATGTTTCACTTCTTTTAGATACGTTGGTGCCCAGTCAATAATGCCGTAACGAATGAAATACACAAATACGTTCGCAAGTGCAATCGCCCATAAAAACTTATTATTAATGATGTATTTCATAAAAATATCTTTAGAAGAAAGCGTGTGAGCTGATTCAACTTTCTCTACGATTTTTTCACCTTTCCATTCATCTACCGGCGGTAATCCTTGAGACTCAGGTGTATCGCGCATTAAATAGAACATAATGAATGCTAATACAATGGCGATTAAGGCGGGTAAATAGAATAAAGATTGCCATACGCCGAAAATCGATAAACCGAGGAGCGCTAATGGGCCGATTAAACCACCACCTAAGTTATGTGATACGTTCCACCAGCTCCACCACACACCACGTTCAGAAACTGAGAACCAGTTGGTCATTGTTTTTGCACCTGGCGGGTATCCCATTCCTTGGAACCAGCCATTTAATGCAGCTAACACAATCATCAATGGAATAGAGGATAGTACGCCTGGCACTAAACCGAAAATTAAGCTCACTAATGCTGAACCTAATAAACCAATGGTAATAAAATATTTAGGATTACTTCGGTCAGAAATATTCCCCATAATGAACTTACTAAAACCGTAAGCCAGTGATAACGCTACCCCAACTGTACCTAAATCAGCTTTAGTAAAGCCATATTCATCAATAAGATAAGGAATGGCTAAAGAAAAGTTTTTGCGGATAAGATAATAAGCCGCATACCCGATAAATACTCCAGCAAATACCTGCCAACGTAATTTTTTATACTCGGCATCTGTTCTAGAACTTTCAATTCTTGGTGCTGGAGGAGATGCTTTTAAGAATGAAAACATCTTTGTTCTCCTATAATAATTTACAACTTGTCGTATCCTTGTAATAGCTAGGCCACTACAACGAGAAACAGATTACCAAAGCCGAATATGGAACAGAGCTCCGACCACTTCAAATGATTAGTTCATTTTCGTTATTTAAACGACTCTAATTTCTGGGATGAATTACGTCCTAAGTCTATTTAAAAATTTCTATGTTATAATACCGACCAACCCAATAAAAAAGGAAAACAAAATGCAAATTTTACACACAATGCTTCGAGTAGGTGATTTAGACCGCTCTATTAAATTTTATCAAGATGTTTTAGGTATGCGTTTATTGCGTACGAGTGAAAACCCGGAATATAAATATACGCTTGCATTTTTAGGTTACGAAGATGGCGAAAGCGCTGCAGAAATTGAATTAACATACAACTGGGGCGTAGATAAATATGAACAGGGCACTGCGTATGGACATATTGCTATCGGCGTAGATGATATTTATGCGACTTGTGAAGCAGTTCGCGCAAGCGGCGGTAACGTTACTCGCGAAGCTGGACCAGTTAAAGGTGGCTCAACCGTCATTGCCTTTGTTGAAGATCCAGATGGTTATAAAATTGAATTTATCGAAAACAAAAGTACTAAATCTGGTTTAGGCAACTAAAGTGCGGTCAATTTTTATTGTATTTTTAATAACGTAGGGATTCCTACGTTATTTTATTTTTAAGAGATAGATTATGTCCGATTCTCAAGAAATCCCTTATCACAACCAATTAAAAAATCGCTTTCGTGGCTATTTCCCGGTCATTATTGATGTTGAAACTGCAGGTTTTGATGCAAAAAAAGATGCGTTACTCGAACTAGCCGCAATCACATTAAAAATGGATGAACATGGTTATTTGCATCCTGATCAGAAGTGCCATTTTCATATTGAGCCTTTTGAAGGGGCAAATATTAATCTAGAATCCTTGAAATTTAATGGCATTGATATTCACAATCCACTACGTGGCGCAGTGTCTGAACTCGATGCAATCACGGGGTTATTTCAAATGGTACGTCGAGGACAAAAAGATGCAGATTGCCAACGTTCTATCATTGTGGCGCACAATGCTGCTTTTGACCAAAGTTTTGTGATGGCTGCCGCTGAACGTACTGGCGTAAAGCGAAATCCCTTCCATCCTTTTGGAATGTTTGACACCGCAAGTTTAGCAGGCTTAATGTTTGGTCAGACTGTTCTTGTTAAGGCGTGTCTTGCCGCTAAAATTCCGTTTGATGGAAAGCAAGCGCACTCCGCGCTATACGACACCGAACGTACAGCAGAATTATTCTGTTATATGGTCAATCATTTAAAGGATTTGGGTGGTTATCCCCATATCATTCCAGACAGTGAAGTAAATGACAAATAAGAATAAATTCAAGGAACAAACTCCGCTTAGTCTGCCAAAAGAGAAAAATATGACTGAACAAAATGAAAGAATCATTAATTCATCAGTAAAAATGCTGACAATTAGTGAAGATGAAAGTGGCCAACGTATCGATAATTATTTATTAGCAAAACTCAAAGGTGTGCCTAAAAGTTTAATTTATCGTATTGTGCGGAAAGGTGAAGTGCGGGTAAATAAAGGCCGGATTAAGCCAGAATATAAACTTCAAACAGGTGATATCGTTCGAGTTCCGCCAGTGCGTGTGGCTGAAAAAAACGATACTTCGATTTCAAAAAATCTCAATAAAGTCGCCGCACTTGAAAACCAAATTTTATTTGAAGATGATTGTTTGATTGTTTTAAATAAACCTTCAGGAATCGCAGTGCATGGTGGAAGTGGTTTAAATTTTGGCGTGATTGAAGCCTTGCGAGCACTGCGTCCAGAAGCGCGCTTTTTAGAACTAGTTCATCGTTTGGATCGCGATACATCAGGCATTTTATTAATTGCTAAAAAACGTTCAGCATTACGTAATTTGCATGAACAACTTCGTGTCAAAACCGTTCAAAAAGATTATTTAGCGTTAGTTCGAGGGCAATGGCAATCCCATGTAAAAGTTGTTCAAGCACCTCTTTTGAAAAATGAATTATCCAGCGGAGAGCGTATTGTGCGTGTCAGCGAGCAAGGCAAACCATCTGAAACCCGATTTAGCATTGAAGAACGCTATACAAATGCTACGCTCGTGAAGGCCTCACCAGTAACAGGGCGTACACATCAAATTCGCGTACATACACAATATGCTGGACACCCAATTGCATTAGATGATAAATACGGTGATAAAGATTTTGATAAACAAATGAGCGAGTTGGGATTGAACCGTTTATTCTTGCATGCCTTTTCAATTCGGTTTGAGCACCCTAAAAATGGCGAAACCCTACGTTTCAATGCGCCACTAGATCATAAAATGAAAGCAATTTTGCAAAAGTTACGGGAAAGCAAATAGACAACATTTGTGTTTATTGCTACACTTGCGTACGGAGACAACTCGTTTCTATCACCAAAATTTCATAATAACGACAACAAAGGATAGCAAAATGGCAAAAGGACAATCTTTACAAGATCCTTATTTAAATGCGCTTCGTCGCGAACGCATTCCTGTATCAATCTACCTTGTAAATGGAATCAAACTTCAAGGTCAAATTGAATCATTCGATCAATTTGTGATTTTATTAAAAAACACTGTGAACCAAATGGTATATAAACACGCAATTTCAACTGTTGTGCCTGCACGCTCAGTTTCTCATCACAATAGCAGCCATCATGTAGCAACACCTGAAGCCGTTGAAAGCGTGGAAACTCAAGCAGAATAATCACAGCTCCATCAATGGATAATCAATATTTATTAAGTGCGGTTGAAAATTCTCTGGAAATTTCAACCGCACTTTCTTCATCCCAACAATCTGAAAAAACGCGTGATACCGCCATTGTGGTTCACGTTTTCTTTGCGCAAGATAAAAATACTGATGATCTACAAGAGTTTTTGCTACTCGCTGATTCTGCCAATGTGGATGTATTAGATACTATCACCACAAGCCGTAGCACTCCTCAAGCTAAATATTTTGTAGGCGAGGGTAAAGCTCAAGAAATTGCAGATGCGGTGCAATCACATAATGCTGATGTTGTGCTTTTTAACCATCAATTAACCCCAGCACAAACACGTAACTTAGAAAGTTTATGTCATTGTCGAGTGGTCGATCGCACTGGCGTCATTTTAGATATTTTCGCCCAACGAGCACGATCTCATGAGGGGAAATTACAGGTTGAGCTTGCGCAACTAAAACACTTATCGACTCGATTAGTTCGTCGCAAAACAGGATTAGATCAACAAAAAGGTGCGGTAGGATTACGAGGACCAGGTGAAACTCAATTAGAAACTGATCGTCGTTTGATTAAAGTGCGCATTTCTCAATTACAAAATCGCTTGGCAAAAGTGGAGAAACAGCGCAATCAAAATCGCCAAACACGCCAAAAAGCAGACATTCCAACGATTTCACTTGTTGGCTATACCAATGCAGGGAAATCAACCTTATTTAATCGTTTAACCAATGCAAAGGTTTATGCAGCAGATCAGCTTTTTGCAACATTAGATCCCACTTTACGAAAATTACAGATTCAAGATGTGGGTACGACAATTTTAGCGGATACGGTAGGATTTGTTCGACAGCTTCCTCATGATCTTGTTTCAGCCTTTAAATCGACTTTACAAGAAACGGTAGAGGCCAGCTTATTACTCCATGTGATTGACGCGGCTGACTCGCGAAAACAAGAAAATATCGATGCAGTCAATGATGTGCTAGAAGAAATTGGTGCAGGAGAAGTGCCTGTTCTATTGGTATATAACAAAATTGATTTGTTGGAAAATGTTGTACCGCATATCGAATACAATGATGAAAATCAGCCCGTTGCAGTCTATCTCTCCGCGCAAGATGAGCTGGGTATTCATTTATTGTTTGAAGCCATTAAAGTGCGGTTAAAAAACGAGATACTTTCTCTTTCTTTAACTTTACAACCACATGAAGGCAAACTTCGCCATGCTTTTTATCAACTTGATTGTGTACGCCATGAACAAATTTCTGAACAAGGAGAATTCTTGTTAGATATACAGATTGATAAAATTATGTGGTTAAAGTTATGTAAGCAATTTTCTAAGTTAGCAGATGTTAAAATACAATCAGACAATGGCTAATTTATAGAAAATTATTTTCCAATTCCATATTGTTTCAATTTATTCGCAATCGCAGTATGCGAAACACCTAAACGTTGAGCTAATTTTCTCGTGCTTGGATATTCTGCATAAAATAATTTTAGGACTTGTGCCTCATAAGAACCAATGATTTCATCTAAGGTTTTATTCTCAAATTTATCCAAAGAAATCACCGCACTTTGTGGAGGAGCAAGATCTAAACTTTCCGTAGTTAAGTGATTATCTTTTATCAACGAACAAGCGCGATAAAGAGTGTTATAAAGCTCACGAACATTCCCTTTCCAATCATATTTCTGCAAATAAAGAAGAAAATCTTTATCGAAAGTTGGTTTTGCAATTTTTAATTCTTCACTGATTTCCTGTAAAAAACCTTGTGCCAGTAGCTCAATATCCGCAATTCGATCACGTAATGGTGGCACATTAATAGTGAGAACATTTAAGCGATGAAACAAATCAGCACGAACTTTACCTTGCTCAACAAGCAAATGAAGTGGAACCTGTGATGTGCAAATCACTCGTACGTTTGCATGATGTTCCTTCTCCTCACCCACTCGCCGGAAAGATCCATCCGTTAAAAAACGCAATAATTTAGCCTGCAAACCCAATGAAAGTTCAGCAATGCCATCTAGTAATACAGTTCCCTCATTCGCATATTCAAAAAAACCGATGGTTTCACTGTCTCCGACTTTTCGACCAAACATTTCACTTTCGGCATCTTCATCAGGCAAACCCGCACAGTTTACTGCAATAAATTTTTTATCACGACGTAAACTCTGATAATGGCAGGCTTTAGCCAACAAATCTTTTCCAGTCCCAGTTTCACCTTGAATTAACAAAGGCGCATCAAACATAGCAAAACGTTTTGCGTTTTCAACCGCACTTCTCATGGATTCACTTTGCACAATAAAACAATCGAAAGGTTTTTGAGGATCAAATTTGAAGGTTGTCATATATCGGAAATATGAGAGAAATAATATGTGGTTATGATAGTTTGTTTACAGCAAAGTGTAAATATTATTTTACACATCAAAAAAAATAAAAATGCGGTCTATTTTGACCGCACTTTATATGACTATAATTTTAACATTCGCTCTGCTTCACGTGCGCGAACAAGGAATTGTTTCCGTTCAGCAGTGCCCATTCCACTACTTGTGCCTGGCAATTTAATCGTCAACGGATTAACTGCTCGCCCATTAATATGAAATTCATAATGCAAATGTGGGCCTGTTGAAATGCCAGTGTTACCTGAAAGTGCTATTCTTTCCCCTTTTTTGATTTCTTGTCCTGCACGCACAAGTGGCTTACTTAAATGCATGTAAACCGTTTGATATTCTCGACCATGTCGAACAACAATATAACGACCTGCACCACCAGCTTGATAAGCTACTTTTTCAACTACGCCATCTGCAGGGGCGATAATCGGTGTGCCTTGTGGAACAGAGAAATCCACACCTTTATGTGGTCGTATACGTCCAGTTACCGGATGACGACGATTCGGATTAAATGGTGAAGAAACCCGCGCTTGGCGTTGCAATGGATAACGAGCAAAACCTTTGCCTAGAGTCTCCCCTTGTTGGCTATAATAACGGCCATTTGTTGCTTGCACAGCATAATAACTCTTACCTTCAAATGAAAGGTGCAACGCTTCAACGTTACCTTGTCCAGTTAATTTATCACCTAAATATTCACGAGAAACTAAAATTGCAAATTTAGTTCCTTTTTTCAATTTCTGAATACTCACTTGCCATTGAAGTGCAGTTGTTAGTTGATTAATCTGACGGTTATCCAATCCTTGCGCTTTCAAACTTGCGGAAAAAGTACCATTAATCTCACCTTTTAATACTTCTTTCCGCCAAACACTTTTCTTCTCAATAACTTGACGTTTAAACGTTCCATTTTCTAAACGCTCATAAACTCGCTCTTCTTTTTCTGAAACAAGCCAATTTAAGTATTCTAAATTATCATTTTTATCTAAAATCCAATAAATTTGTTGGCCTGCATTCAAATGGGACAATTGAGAATCCGTGTCAATTAAACGCTTTGCAGTATCATCTTCCAAACCAGAAAGTTCAAGTACATCTTTTAAAGTATCACCACTTGTAACGGTATGGCTAAATTGATCGGTAATTCGAATAGCCTGATCAGCTGCATCTAATAAACCACTTAGTGCATCTTGGGCATTTTGTGGAAGATCATCCAAATCATCTAAGAATGGTTTTATTTCTTCAACCTCATCATCATGAGCCTGTAATTCATCATCATAAGAGGTTGCTTCATCATGAGAAACTGGATGCGTTGTAATCGTCTCATCCTTAGGTGATGAGTTCAAAGATTGATATGCCACACCATCAACAACAGTCGGCATCATTTGACTGGATTCAGAATGGTTTTCAACATTATCTTTAAGCGTAAGTAAAATCCCAGTAAAAATCAGCAAAATAGCAATAAAAAAAACGCCCGCTTTAATGCGAGAACGCTTTTTCCGTCTATCTCGAGCTAATTTTACGTGTTGCACAGGATTTCCTAAAATTAAAAAGTTTTCAGCACTCAGACTGCAAATTAAAAAGAAAATTCATTTTACCTGAAAAAGTCTCAATCAAACGCCTAAATATTCATCATAAAGCATAAGTTCTTGAGGAATCGATCAAAATGCGCTATTTTGACTAGCTAATCTCAAAAGCACGGCGATTTTATGAATATAACAGCTATTCACAGTCAACCTGATTTCCCCCCATTAATTCAGCTAAAAAACATTAGTGTCGTTTTTTCACAAAAAACAGCATTACAAAATATCAATTTAAATATCTATCCAAATTCTATTATCACTATTGTTGGGCCAAATGGTGGTGGTAAATCAACGTTATTAAAAACTTTGTTAAAACTACAAACACCCACTTCCGGTGAAGTGATTTATAGTAAAAATGTTTGCATTGGCTATGTGCCACAAAAAATCCATTTGGATCATAGTTTGCCTATTACGGTTGAGCGATTTCTTTCACTAAAAAAAGGTCTCAAAACACAAGAAATATCTACCGCACTTGAGCAACTTTCGATTTCACATTTACGCAAAAGTAATATGCAAAAACTTTCTGGCGGTGAAATGCAACGCGTATTATTAGCACGTGCAATTTTAAATAAACCGAATTTACTTGTACTAGACGAACCCACCCAAGGTGTAGACATTACGGGTCAAGCAGAGCTTTATCAGCTCATTCATCAGACCCAACAAAAATTAAATTGTGCCGTATTGATGGTATCACACGATTTACACATTGTGATGGCGGATAGTAAAGAAGTATTGTGTATTAACCAACATATTTGCTGTGCAGGTACACCCGATGTTCTCTCAAATGATCCAACATTTATGCGTTTATGGGGAAATCAGCTCACACAAAATGTCGGCTTTTATACCCATCATCACAATCATCACCACACCTTACACGGGGATGTGTGCGGTTGTAATTCATCAGCTGTGCATTGTCAAAATAAGGATAAATAATGTTTGAAATTTTATTTCCCGCTTTTCTAACAGGCATTTTACTTTCACTTATTACTGCCCCACTCGGTGTTTTCGTGGTATGGCGGAAAATGGCTTACTTTGGTGATACGCTATCTCACTCCGCATTATTTGGCGTGGCCTTAGGTATTTTCTTTCAAGTAAATCCCTATATCGCAATCATTATACTTACCCTCATTCTCGCCATTGCAATGGTATGGTTAGAAAGCAACACACAATTTTCTATTGATACATTACTTGGAATTATTGCTCACAGCTGTTTATCTCTTGGGGTAGTAACGGTAGGATTATTAAAAAATGTTCGTGTTGATTTAATGAGTTATTTATTTGGTGATTTACTAGCAATTAACTATACCGATCTTATTTATATTGGTATAGGTGTTATCATTGTACTGGTGGCCTTAGTATATTTTTGGCATGACTTACTTTCTACAACCGTATCGCCTGAACTTGCCCAAGTAGAAGGTATCAATATAAAAAAAATGCGCTTTGTTTTAATGATTTTAACCGCTCTTACAATCGCACTTAGTATGAAATTTGTTGGCGCATTAATCATTACATCACTCTTGATCATCCCTGCCGCTACTGCACGTCGTTTTGCACGAACCCCTGAATCAATGGTGTGTTATGCCACCATAATCAGCATGCTTTCCATTATTGGTGGTTTAATACTCTCAGTATTTTACGATACTGCGGCAGGTCCTTCTGTTGTAATATGCTCTGCATTTTTATTTGTATTATCCTTGATTAAAAAAGAACGCTTATAAAACATAATAAAAAAGACAGACACCAAATTCGGTGTCTGTCCTAAAATTATGAAAGAAAATTGCTAACTATGCTATTTGTACAAAAAAATCTTTTAAACCAATTAACACATTATTCACGGCAACTGTCGCTAAAATTAATCCCATCACACGACTAATAATTGCAGCCCCGGCATTACCAATAAAATGTTGAATGCGATTTGCACCAAGTAATAATAAATAAGTGATTAATAATACTGCTAACATAATTCCCGCCGTAATAAATTGTTCGGTAAGATTAAAACGATGATTATCAGTTAAAAGTACGATTGCCATCATTGCACCCGGCGAGGCAATAGACGGAACCGCAAGAGGATAAACCGCAATTTCCGTAATATTCACCTTCATCTTTATTTCTTGTTCTGGCTTACTTTCACCAAAAATCATACTTAAAGCAAATAAAAAAAGCACTAAACCACCCACAATTTGGAATGCAGGTAAAGGCACCTTCATCGCTTCAAAAAGAATTTGCCCACCAATCAAAAAGAAAAGCAAAATACCGGCTGAAATAATCACCGCATTACGCGCAATTTTCCTACGTTCATCTAATGAAAAACCAATCGTTTTCGAAAGATAAACAGGAATGGAACCGATAGGATCAATCACAGCCCATAACACGACAAACTGAACAACAAGAGAATCAAACATTTACGTTCCTTATTTATCACTAAAAACCATAGTTTCTGATTCTATCAAAGAAATGACATGAAGTGCGGTTGGTTTTCTATCATTTTTCATTTGATTTAAAAACACAGAAAAAACCTACCGCACTTTTTAATTCATCACCATAAAAAATAAGTGGAATTCGATTTCTCTGCCAAGGGGGAATATCAAGTGATTGCCAAATTTTTTTTATATCTTCTCTTGGGCGTTTCGGATGATGTTTAATTTTTCCAGAATAGCCAAAGCGAATAGAAATAGGCAAGTCCGTTTTTTCTAGCGTAACAGAGTAATCCTGCCAGTAGAAAATCAGATTGTGTTCATTTTCTTGAACTGTGAGATTGCCTAAATTATCAGGTAAACTTAGCGTGTTTTGTTCTAATTTTAGGATGCATTTGGTTAGATCAGAAAACGGCTTAGTTAAATATAAACTGTCCTTATAACGTCGAATGACTTTATTTACAAGCTGAAACTGAGGATTCGCATCTTCCCTTGCTAAAATAACATCATTAATAAGTTGTGTAAGTTGGCGTTTACTTGGCATTTCAAATTGGTTTTCGGCAAGCCACATACGCAAAAGTGCGGTCTGTTTTACGGGTGAATATTGGCGAAATTGGAACAGTTTAAATTGGTTTTTAATTTGACAATGTTCTGCAAAGACTTCACTCAATAAATCATTAATTAACTGTTGTTGCTCAAAACAATGTTGAGCAGAACGCTGTACGGCTAAATCAAAATGAGCCCAGCGTTCACGTAATTCAGGCAAAATTTCATTGCGCAAGAAATTACGATCGTATCTATTATCCTCATTACTTTCATCTGTAATCCAGTTAAGTTTTTCTTTTTGCGCATAATCCTCTAACTGTGAGCGAGTAAAGCTTAACAATGGGCGTAAAATTGACATTCCGAATAATACACTTTGTTGTTGCATGGCGCCTAAACCTTGTAGCCCACTGCCACGTTTTAGCGCTAAGAAAAACGTTTCTGTTTGATCGTTTAGATGATGCGCTGTAACCAGCATTTCTTGTGTTTGAAGATGTTTTTTTATGGCTTGATAGCGTGCTTCACGAGCTCCAGCCTCAATGCCATTGGTTTTATCTACTTGTACTCGCTCGATAATCAAAGGAATTTGAAATTGATCGCATAAGTTTTGGCAGTGTTTGACCCAATTATCTGCGTTTTGGCTTAATCCGTGATGAATGTGGATTGCTCGTAAAGATAAAGTTTGCAAGTGCAGTTGTTTTTGACAAAGTTTTGCAAATAAAGAAAGAAGCACAGAGGAATCCAAACCACCACTCAAGGCAATAAGAAACCCTTGAGCAGAGGTTTGTTTGAGTTGTTTTTCAATGTCTGAAAGTAAGTCCATTAGACAACTTTTTCAGCCTTATAATTGCTGCTTGGATTGAGGATTTCAAAACGTGCGGCAATCGGTTGTAATTCGTAAGAACCTAGTTCAAAGGTGGTTTTCATTACGCCTGCTACTTCGTTATTCATCGCTTCAAAGGCTTCTACATCAGATTTTCCATTGAGTAAATTTGCTAAGAATGTCCCAGCGATTAAATCGCCCACGCCCACTGGTTCAAAGTTGAATTGATAAAGTGGACGGCTTAAATGCCAAACGCCCTCTGGGGTTGCCATAATAATTTCAAATGTATCAGGATCGTTGATTTTACCTGCACTGCCTAAATGTTTAACGAGAACTTTCTTCACGCCTTTTGCAATCAACGCATTCACTGCTTTTAATACATCGTCAAAGGTATTAATTGGGAATTCTGTGAGCTGACGCAATTCATGTAAGTTTGGTGTCATAATATCCGCCACTGGAATCGCTTTTTCAATAAGAGCCTCGCGAACACCATTAGCAACAACGCAGATTTTTTTCGGATGTGGCATCACTGGGTCACATAAATAAAGTGCATTTGGATTACGCAGTTTGATTTGTTCTAAAGCAAAAAGAATTTGATCAACTTGTTCCGCAGATCCTAAGTAACCTGATAGTAAGGCATCGCATTCTTGTAGTTTTTCAATGTTATCGAGTCCGGTCACAATTTCTCGGATTTGTTCTTGCGGAATTACCATGCCTGTCCATTTTCCGTATTGCGTGTGATTAGAAAATTGAACGGTATTTAATGCCCATACATCGACGCCTAACAACTGCATTGGAAAAGTCGCGGATTTGTTACCCGCAAAACCATAGACCACGTGGGATTGGATCGAAAGTACGTTTTTCATTGTGTTTGCTCCTTTGTTGTTATATTTAGATCAAAAAAGAGCGGCAAAAATCACCGCTCTTTTAGAATGTCAGTTAGCAATAACCGTAAGACATTAAACGTTCATAACGTCGATTTAATAATTCTTCTTTATTTAGTCCATCGAGCTCTGCTAAATCTTCTTTTAAACGAAGTTTTAAGTTTTCAGCCATTTTCGCATAATTGCGATGTGCGCCGCCTAAAGGTTCTTGCACAATGCTATCGATGAGATTTAATTCTTTCAAACGGCTTGCAGTTAACCCCATTACTTCAGCTGCTGTTGATGCTTTTTCTGCACTTTTCCAAAGAATAGAAGCACAGCCTTCTGGAGAAATAACAGAATAGGTCGAATACTGTAACATATTAACTTTATCGCCCACGCCAATAGCTAGTGCACCGCCAGAACCGCCTTCACCGATAACGGTACAAATAACGGGAACAGTAAGCTGTGCCATTTCGCGTAAATTGCGAGCAATAGCTTCCGCTTGACCGCGCTCTTCTGCGCCAATACCTGGATAAGCCCCCGGAGTATCAATAAATGTAATAATTGGCAATTTAAAACGTTCAGCCATTTCCATTAAACGTAAAGCTTTACGATAGCCTTCAGGTGCTGGCATACCAAAATTGCGTTGTACTTTTTCTTTTACGGAACGGCCTTTTTGATGACCAATCACCATCACTGGGCGACCATCTAAACGTGCAAGACCGCCAACGATCGCTTTATCATTAGCAAATGCACGATCGCCTGCAAGTTCTTCAAATTCAGTAAAAATATGTTCGATATAATCTAATGTATAAGGGCGGTTTGGATGACGCGCCATACGTGAAACTTGCCAAGCATCGAGGTTAGCAAAGGTTTTTTTAGTGAGTTCGTTACTTTTCTTTTGTAAGCGTTTGATTTCATCAGTTAAATCAACTTTATCATCCGATGCTGCGCGTAATGCTTCAATTTTTGCTTCTAATTCTGCAATCGGCAATTCAAAATCTAAATATTCTTGGCTCATTTTCTTATCCTAAAAAGACCGTAAAAATCGACCGCACTTTATCAAGAATTAAAGTATGGCGCAAATGGTTTTCACTGGTTGGGGGAGATAAGTAGCGGAGAAAATAATAGGGGAAAAAACAGATCTATGACCACACATTAAAAAGCAAAAATGGTATTGCTTATACGCATATACCATTTTTATATGAAGCTATATTCTATCTTTTTAAATGATTAAGAAATGATTGTTCCTTCTTCCGTTCCCATTACAACACGACGTAATGCACCCGGTTTTCCCATATTGAACACTCGAATCGGCATATGATGATCTCGTGCAAGTGTAAATGCCGCTAAATCCATCACTTGTAATTCTTTATCAATAACCTCTGCATAACTTAGTTGCTTATAAAGTTTTGCATCAGCATTTTTTGCTGGATCACAATCATAAACCCCATCGACTTTTGTTGCTTTTAATACCACGTCTGCTTCAATTTCAATACCACGTAAACAAGCTGCAGAATCGGTTGTAAAGAATGGGCTTCCAGTCCCTGCAGAGAAAATCACAACTCGTTTCTCGCGTAACATTTTGATCGCCTCAGACCAATTGTAAGTGTCGCAAATTCCATTTAACTGAAATGCAGACATTAATTTCGCATTTACATCCGCACGAAATAACGAATCACGCATTGCTAAACCATTCATTACAGTAGCAAGCATTCCCATATGATCGCCTACAACTCGATTCATTCCCGCTTTTGCTAATTTCGCGCCACGGAATAAATTTCCGCCACCAAGGACAACACCGACTTCAACCCCCATTTCTACAAGCTCTTTAATCTCTAATGCCATACGATCAAGAATTGATGGATCAATGCCAAAACCTTCTTCCCCTTGTAATGCTTCACCACTTAATTTTAATAAAATACGTTTGTAAATTGGTTGGCTCATTATTTTTTCCCTTTGGCTTTAAAAATCGGCTTATTTTATAAAATAACCTAGCAAGAGTGAAGAAGTTTAAGATGGAATTTATGTGTAAAAGGTGGATAATATTGAGCGCATAAGTCTATCTAAAATATTTACGATAGGGCTATTTCAAGCAACCAATACAAATAGTTTTGATATACCAACAAACCCTACACTTTTCTTTTAACAGAAGGTAATTATGAACACTAAAAAAACATGGCTAGTTTTTCCCGCACTTTTTATACTCATTTGCGCATTACTTGCGGGCTATTTTATTTTGATTGGTTCTGGCATGTTTAACCAACCAAATTTGACACTCATTTTACTAACGGCAGCGGTCATTATTTTACTTAGTAGCAGTAAAAAAACATTCTATTTTATTTTACTTCCTCTTTCATTACTTCATGCAATTTACACGCCTACGGGGTTAAATTTTGGTGCACCAAGTTATCAATATATCGCCTCTCTTTTTGCAACAGATATGTTAGAAACTAAAGAATATCTCTTACAGATTCCTATAAGTAGCTATTTAATTGCTTTTTCTATTCCTATTCTTATCTTTGTGCAATATAAAAGTGCGGTCAAATTTGACATAAAATTTTATCAAAATAAAACCTTTATTGTTTTTACTACCTTACTCTTTGCTTATCATTTACCTATTTCAGCTCCACTAAAAGAAACCGTTGATTCCACTGTCAAAATTCTCGATGAGGTGCAAAAACTCAAAAAAATGTCTCAATCAGATGATTGGGGAAAATCTACTTTGGAAAATTCTCCTTATGATGATTACGTCATTGTATTGGGTGAAAGTGCCCGTAAAGATTATCATCATGCCTATGGGTATCCAATTGAAAATACCCCTTTTATGTCAAATTCAAAAGGCATATTAATTGATGGTTTTCGTTCTGCTGGAACCAATACCGTCTCATCACTTCGTCTCATGCTAACCTTACCAAACAAAGAAAAATGGGAACCAAATTATAATTTAAGTCTTATTGATTTAGTAAAATCAGCAGGAATTAAAACATACTGGCTTTCAAATCAAGGTATGTTAGGGGAATTCGATACCCCCGTTTCATCACTGGCCTCAAAAGCAGATGAAACAATATTTTTAAAAAAAGGAGGAAGCTTTAATTCAACCAACTTCAGCGATTTTGATTTATTACCAAAATTTGCCAAAGTGTTAGAAAACCCTATTCAGGGAAAACGTTTTATCGTACTCCATATCTATGGGTCACACCCATTAGCATGCGATCGTGTAGAGGATTACCCAAAAATCTTTGATGATAATAAGATTGCGCCTAAATATGGCTACTTAAATTGTTATATCTCCTCAATTAAAAAAACTGATGAATTTTTAAAACGCGTATATGAGCAACTTAAAGAAAACAATCTAAAAAATCACCGCACCTTCTCTATGGTTTATTTCTCTGATCATGGTTTATGCCACCAACAAGATGAAAAACAAAATATTTTGTTGTTTAACCAAAATTGTTTCAGCCGTGAACATCACAATATTCCATTGTTTAAAGTATCTTCTGATGATACTGAACGTAAAGAATACAAGGTTTTCAAATCTGGACTAAATTTCCTCGAAGGCATTGCACATTGGGTAGGAATTAAAAATCCAAAATTGAATCATGAGGAAGACTTATTTTCTAATGAAAGCGATAAGGATGATTTTGGTTTACAAAAACGAATTAACGAGAAATATCGGAAAGATGATGACCCAGCAATAGATATTCGCCCAAACATTAACGCTCAGTAATATCAATATACTTAAATCCTTTTGACTGGATAGACATAAAAACTTTCCTCTCAAGAGGATTTTTCTTTACTAAAAATACAAAACTCGCTTGTGAGAACAAATAAAAATAACTTTTATAACCTTTTTCTCTATATAAAAAAAGCGGACATAATGTCCGCTTTCTCAACATGAAATATGAAAATAAATTATGCGTTACCGCCAGTGATTTTTGCAACTTCAGCTGCAAAATCTTCTTCTTTTTTCTCGATACCTTCACCCACTTCTAAACGGATGAAGTTAGAAACAGAAGTGTTTACTGATTTTAAGAAGTCGCCTACAGATACAGAAGGATCCATTACAAATGGTTGTCCTGTTAATGAAACTTCACCAGTGAATTTCTTCATACGACCTTCAACCATTTTCTCTGCGATTTCTTTTGGTTTGCCAGAGTTAACTGCGATGTCGATTTGGATTTGGCGTTCGTGTTCAACTACTTCTGCTGATACATCTTCTGGATTTACAAATTCTGGTTTAGATGCAGCTACGTGCATTGCTACTTTTTTAAGTTCGTCAGCTGAACCTTCACCCGCAACTAATACACCGATTTTTGCGCCGTGTAAGTATTGAGCAATAACTTGACCATCTAAGTAAGCAACACGACGGATGTTCATGTTCTCACCGATTTTAGCCACTAATGCCGCACGTTTTTCTTCAAATTGTGCTTGTAATGCTTCGATAGTCGTACCTTTGTGTGCAGCTGCGAAATCAGCTACTTCGTTTGCTAAACCTAAGAAGCCAGCATCTTTTGCTACGAAGTCAGTTTCACAGTTCATTTCAACTAATACACCGAAACCATTTTCTACACGAGCAAGGATAACACCTTCAGCGGCAACACGGCCTGCTTTTTTAGCTGCTTTAGCTTGACCAGATTTACGCATGTTGTCGATTGCTAATTCGATATCACCGTTTGCTTCAACTAATGCTTTTTTACATTCCATCATACCTGCGCCGGTACGTTCACGAAGTTCTTTTACTAATGATGCTGTGATTTCAGCCATTTTAAAAATCCTCTGTCGAAAATGCGGTTTATTTTGACCGCACTTTTAAATAAAAATATAGGGGCTAAATTTTAGCCCCTATGCCAATTAATCGTTTGATTATTAAGGGCTTAGCCTTATTGCAAAACTTAAATTATTCTGCGTCAGCTGCTAATTCTTCAGCAACTTGAGCTTCGTTACCACGACCTTCTTTAACCGCTGCTGCAGCTGCAGAAACGTAAAGTTGGATAGCACGAGTCGCATCATCGTTACCTGGGATAACGAAATCTACGCCAGCTGGAGTTGAGTTAGTATCAACGATAGCAAATACAGGAATACCTAGGTTGTTTGCTTCTTTAACTGCGATATGTTCGTGGTCTGCACCGATAACAAATAATGCATCTGGTAAGCCGCCCATATCTTTGATACCGCCAAGGCTTAATTCAAGTTTTTCCATCTCACGGCTACGCATTAACGCTTCTTTTTTGGTTAATTTATCAAAAGTGCCGTCTTGAGATTGGTTTTCTAAATCTTTTAAACGTTTAATTGATTGACGAACGGTTTTCCAGTTAGTCAACATACCACCTAACCAACGGTGGTTTACGTAATATTGCTGACAATCTAATGCTGCTGCTTGAACTGCTTCAGACGCCGCACGTTTTGTACCAACGAATAATACTTTACCGTTGTTGCTAGCAATGCGAGTTAATTCCGCTAAAGCTTCGTTGAATAAAGGTAAAGTTTTTTCAAGATTGATGATGTGAACACCGTTACGAGCACCAAAAATGAAAGGTTTCATTTGTGGGTTCCAGTAACGAGTTTGGTGTCCGAAGTGTACGCCTGCGTTGATCATGTCGCGCATTGAAACTTGTGCCATAATATTTTCCTTTTGTTGGGGTTGAGCCTCCACATATCAGCTAATCGACCGTTTGGCACCCCGATTAAGCCTTGTTGATATGTGTGTGTTGTTAGTAATTAAAAAGCTGCTTTTGAAAGGCAAAAACAGCGGTGCGATTTATATCATAAAGCACAGTAGAATGCTAGTTAATTTTGGCATTTAGGCGACTTTAATAAGCCTAATGATTTAATAAAAAATCATTTAAAATACCCGCTGTGAATGCTTTTCTTAAATAAAATCCTAAAGGTAGGGTTTCTATCACTTCACCATTTCGCCCAATTCCTTTCGTTATAGACCGACTATTTGCCCCCTTCGGGCGAAGTTGCATCACTTCACCAATTCGAGCGGTAATTTGATCTAATTTACCAAGTACAATTAAATCCATCAATTCTTCCCAATCTTGTTTTAATTGACGTTCTTGCTCAGCGGTTGGCTTCCATAAAATTGGTGCACCGATATGGCGTTCACGTAATGGAATATGGCGGCTGCCTTCAATAGGCATCCAAAGTACACAAGAAAGTTTGTGACGAACGTGAGAATTTTCCCATTTAACCCCTGAATTTTGTACCAATGGGGCAAGGCTCACAAAGGTGGTTTCAAGAGGATAACCCTCAGCATTAATGGGCAATGTTTTAAGTTCAACACCTAAATGAGAAAAATCCTGTTCAGCTTTACTCCCTGCCGTTGCGCCTAAAGCGCGCTCTAATAACATCCCCACCCAGCCTTTATCACGTTTTAAATCAGGCGGGACAGGAATATGCAGTTCATCAGCTAACTCCCCAAAAGTTAAGCCTGCAATTGATTGTGCTTGGGAAAGCAATTGTTCAAGAGTTTGTGGAATCATTCGTGATATTTCTTAAAAAAGCGAGGCTTAGTATTTTCAGTGCCTTTATCAATATAGGGAATTTTCTCTAACTGCAATAAAAAACGTTTTGCCTCTAAGCCACCACCAAAACCAGTTAAAGTACGATCTTTGCCTAAAATGCGGTGACAAGGAATAATAATACTAATCGGGTTACTCCCTACCGCACCTCCCACGGCACGAACAGCTTTAGGATTATTAATCCGTAACGCCAGCTCTCCATAAGTTGAAAGCTTGCCATAATCAATTTCGCGCAAGGCTTGCCAAATGGCTTGTTGAAACGCAGTTCCTTCAGGTTTTAAGGGAATGTCAGAAAAACGCTCAACTTCCCCATTAAAATATCGTTCAAAAGCCAACCGCATTTTTTGAAAAACTGGTAATTCATCTTGCTTGAGCCATTTTGGATTGGGCGCATATTGCTCTTTTTCAAAATCAATATGTGTAATACTTTCACCATCAGATAAAATCAAAAGTCGCCCGACGGGTGAAGGATAATAAGTGTAATAAAGTGCGGTCATTTTTCGCCTTGTTTTATAAAAAGAAAAGCACACTTCGTGTGGAAGTGTGCTTTATTATGCTAAATTTTCTAACCAATTAGAAACTATAATTTAAGTTTAAGCCGTAAAGATTTGCGCTTGCTTTAGAGGTATAATTCGCTGTTATTGTCGCTAACCCTCGAATTGGTTGGCTTTCGGTAAAGTGAATTTTTTTACCACGTAAGTGCGCAAAGCCCGCATCAATAGAAAGATTAGGGGTAAATTTATAAGTTGCCCCTACGCTATACCACATACGATTAGTATCTGGAATAGATGCACTTGCATGTTCTGTTGGTGCAGCAGCTTCATCATAAGCAATACCAGTACGAAGCGTTAATTTATCATTTACATTATAGGTTGCACCTAATGCATAACGAGAATTGCTACGATATTTTTCATCTTTATGGAAAGCGAGCTCACCGTCATTAAAGGTTGCGTGTAACTCTTTGAAACGGCTCCAGTGTGTAAATTTATAGCTGTAGTGCAATGCTAAATTATCTGTCACTTGGTGGAAACCTGATAATTCTAAATAATCTGGTAAGTGTAATGTTAATCCACCAGGACCAGTACGCCCATTTCCAATCGCTGAATCATCTTTAAAATCAATATCAACTTTTGAATGATAGGCTAAACCAACACGGTTATTTTCATTGAACTCATACACTAAACCTGCATTCCAACCAAAACCCCATGCATTTTTATCTTGTAAATGTGTAATAGTGCTATCTTTCTCTAGTGCTCGTAATCTCTTCAATGATGCTGCTGTATTTCGATCAAATAGTCCCATATTTCTAAGATTAGGAAGCATAACAGTCATAACATCTGGATTCTTCGCTGCATCTGATAAAATCCCAGCTCGACGTTGAACTTCTGCTTTAGCATAAATAGCATTAAATCCTAATCCTGCGCTTAACCCTTGAGTTACTTTATATGAACCACTTAAATTTAAATTAATTGCGCTTAAATCTGTAGTCCCACCAAATGTACCTGCATCATAGGTATTACTGTATTCGCTTTTCAATCCAAAATTCACATTCATACCACCACCGATAGCAAATTTGTCATTGATTGGTGCTACAAAATACATATTCGGAATCAATGAACCAGGAACAACATTATTATAATGCGCAGAACCTGTTGCTAAAGTACCTGTTGGATTTTTTTGGGTTCGATTCAGCGGAGAACTCACTGTAACTGGACCACTCATGTGAATTTTAGAATCCACATAAACGCCCCCCACAGAGAATTGATTCGTTTTAAATAAACTCATCAAAGCTGGGTTAGTTGCCACGACAGAGGCATTATCCGCAATCGCCGCTTCACCCGCATAGGCACGACCTAAACCAGAAGTCGATACTTCAGATAATTGGAACGCTGCAGCATTTACTCCACCAGCAGCGAATAACATCGCAGTTGCTAATACAGATTGATTAAATTTTTTCATTTGGAAACCTTTGTTATGAATAAAAATCTGGGCGATTCTAAAACCCGAATCTGTTGAGTGCAAATCCATTTCCTTGTTTTCATTAGAGTTCCGACCAGTTATCGGGAACTTTTTGCATTTAATGGGCTATTTTGTTCAATTTTTGTCATTCATAAGAAAAATGATAAAATGTACAAAAATTCATATAAGGAAAAGAAAATGACCGTAAAATGTAAAGCAGAAGAATCCTTAACCTGTAGCTGCGTTGATGTGGGCACAATTATTGATGGTTCTGACTGCACTGTAGAAGTACATCAATTTTATAGTACTGAAGCTGATGCCAATGCAGCTCTTGAACGATTAACAAAGAAAGCTCGCGATACAGAAAGTGATCCTTGCGAAATTAAAAGCGAAATCGTGGCAGCTAAAAACGGCGTTCAATTAAATGCCTCTTTCACTTTTAGTTGCCAAGCTGAGGCAATGATTTTTGAACTGGCGAATCGTTAGTATTTAATAACACACTAAATACTCAAAAAATTAACCGCACTTTTTAAAGTGCGGTTAATTTCTTCTTCCTATTTTGATTGTAAATCTTCCATCATTTGTTTTATTGCATCCTCAATTGAATCCCCATGATTTTTATGAGAAATCCATCGAAATATCACAGGATAACCCTGCTGTACTAATTTCTCTGCCAATTTTGGCGCATTAAATGGTCGCATTTTCTTACGCTGTTCAATACGTTGAAGTTGTTCTGATGTAAGCTTTGGATCTCGCTCAGGATATTCTTCATATTCACCTAAAGTGATCAATATATGCTTAGGACTTGACTTAATCCAAGGCATTGTTTGCGGTAAAAATGAACCATTCCCCCACCAAAGTGATGGACTTGCTAATGTGTAATATTGAAATAAATTAGGTTGGTGAAATAATACATATAAACCGAATAGGCCACCAAATGAATGCCCGAAGAAAAACTGTTTCTCAGGATTAATATGGTATTGCTGTTCAATTTCTGGTTTAACTTGGGTTTGGATAAAACGCAAAAAATCTGAAGCCCCTCCACCATTTTTAAAATCCTCCCCATTCACAGGAAAAGTATAATCCCGTTGACGTTCCGCTATGGCATAGGCATTCTCTGACACATAACCAATTCCGACAATAAGCGGTAACTCTTGAGTAGGATCCACCGTATTAACCGCAATGGGAAATTGTGCATTACCATCAAGCATATAAAGCACTGATAATGGTTTATTGTTAACCTTAGGTTCCGCAATAAATAAACGATATGGCTTACTTTCAAAAAGAAGGTCTTTTTGATGAATCTTATAAAGTGTATTCATATTTTCGTTAATTTTAGGAATGATAAAATCAGGAGTCGCAAGAATCATGGGCGTATAAAAAACACTCAAAAACGCACCAATACATGTCAAAAGAGTTAAGAAGATTCGTTTCATGATTAAAATATCGACCGTACTACTACGGCCGATGATATAGTCGAAATTATTTTATGGCTTTCTCAAGTTCTGCGGCAATCACTTCCATTGATTCTAGTCCACCAAACGCCAAATACCAATTCGCCGCATCTAAATATATGATGTGCTTATTTTTATAAGCATTAGTCTGTTGAACAATAGCATTATCTAATACCTTTTGTGCATTATTGACTTTATCTGTCACCGCCGCCGTACGATCTACCACAAGCAAATAATCTGGATTTTTTTCTAAAAGATACTCAAATCCAACACTCATACCATGTGTCGATGACTTAATATTGGGATCAGCAGGTTTAAAACCAAATTTCTGGAAGACCATACTATAACGTGAATTATCACCAAAGGTACTAATTTTACTTTCATTCACTAACACAAGTAAGGCAGTCTTTCCTTTCGTCTCATTCGCGACTTGTGACACTTTAGCATCTAATGCATCTAATTTTGCTTTTGCTAGTGCTTCTTTATTAAAGATTTTACCTAATGCAGTAACATTTTCTTGGAAGCTTGGATAATAATTCGAGTAATCATTTTCCACATAGAACACGGGCGCAATTTCTTTCAATTTATCCAATAATTTTTGTTGGCGCGGTGCGGCAATAATCAGATCAGGATTCAGTTCATTAATCGACTCAAATGCTGGCTCAGGTAATGAACCAACATCTTTAAATTTATCTTGTTTAAACTCATCTAAATAAGTTGGAATATGTCCTACTTTAGGGAAGCCCACTATTTTATCAGTTTCTCCTAATGCTCGTAGGGTATCAGCTACACCAAAATCTAACACAACTACTTTTTGTGGATTTTGCGGCACGGTTTGCTCTCCTGCTGCATTTTTAACAATAATATCCTGCGCATTTGCCATCGTAGAAGCAAACAAAACAAAGCTAAGTGCGGTTAATTTTTTTAATGTTTTCATAAAGGATCTCCTATTTAAAATACACGGCAATTTTTTGTTGGTTAATTTCTTGAATTGGAATTTCCATATCATAAATATTCAGCAACACCTCTGACTGCATTATCTCATCTACTGAACCTTGAGCGACCAGTTTTCCTCGCTTCATCGCAACCATATAATCAGAATAGCAAGAGGCGAAATTAATATCATGAATCACAATGACTACTGTTTTGTTCAGTTCCGTCACAAGCTTTCTCAATACTTGCATAATTTGTACTGAATGTTTCATATCTAAATTATTCAGTGGTTCATCAAGCAAAATATAATCAGTATCTTGTGCTAGTGTCATGGCAATATAAGCCCGTTGTCGTTGTCCCCCACTCAGGTTTTCAATATATTGCTCACGAATATCATCTAAGTTCATATATTTAATGGCATTATCAATAAAAGTGCGGTCAATTTCTGTTAGGTTTCCTTTCGAGTAAGGAAAACGACCAAATGCCACTAATTCTTCCACCGTAATTCGTAGATTAACGTGATTCGATTGTTTTAATATCGCCATTTTGCGCGCAATATCAGTGTTTTTTTGTTCTTTTAATGGCAAATGATTCAAATAGACTTCGCCACTATCAGCTGTTAATAAGCGGCTGATAATACCCAGTACGGTACTTTTCCCCGCCCCATTTGGCCCAATAAATGAAGTGATTTTTCCTGTTGGGATCACGAGTGAAACATCATCCACCACTTTTTTTTCGCCATAAGATTTACAAATATGCTTAATTTCTACTGCCATTTTTTATTTGCTCTTAATAACAAAGAAAGAAAATATAATCCGCCTACAAAATTAATGATAACGCTCAGCGGCGTGCTGAATGTAAAGACTTGTGTCAATAAAAATTGCCCACAAACTAATGTAAATACAGCAAGTAACATCGCAGCAGGAATCAAGAGTTTATGGCGATAATCCTGCATGAATTCAAAGGTGATATTCATCACAAGAAGCCCTAAAAAAACTAAGGGGCCGACAAGGGCGGTCGAGACAGATGTTAAAATAGCTACAATAATCAACAATTTTTTAACCATATGTTGATAATCCACACCCAGATTCAGTGCCTGTTCTCGCCCTAGTGCCAACACATCAAGATACTTCCAGTAACGTAGGCTATATAAAATCACCGCCACTAACATCGCTAACGCCAGCCAAAGAATCTTAGTATTAATCCGATTAAAACTCGCAAAACCAAAATCTTGCGAAATTTGAAACTCATTTGGATCAATCAACACCTCCATAAAGGTGGTTAAGCTACCGAAAAAACTGCCAAAAACAATACCAACGAGCAATAAAAAGAAAATATTTTGTGATTCTCTTTTAAATAAGAAATGATAAAGCACAAGCATAAAACCAATCATTACACCTGTACTCATAAGAAATAGAACAAAAGGATTGATAGACAACAATGTCTTTGAACCAAATAAAAATAAAATCCCAGTTTGAATCAGTAAATACAATGAATCTAGCCCTAAAATACTTGGTGTGAGAATACGATTATTCACCACTGTTTGAAATAGCATCGTTGCAAGGGCAATAGCAATGCCGGTTATCACAATAGCGGATATCGTTAATGCCCGATTATTTAAAGCATATTGCCAACGATTTGGTAAATGATACCCAAGAAATAATACAATACTGACAAGTGCTAATATGCCTAAAATCGCAATACGAAGTAAGGATGATTTACGCATGACGGTACCTTTTCAATAAAAAATACAAGAAAATACCGCTCCCCATCACACCAACCACTGCATTAATAGAAATTTCATAAGGGTAAATCAAACAACGCCCCAAAATATCGCAAAACAATACAAAAACAGCACCTAAAAGTGTGGTGTGAGAAAGAATTTTTTTGAGATTATCGCCCAAATATAGTGTGACTAAATTTGGAATGATAAGACCCAGAAAAGGAATTACCCCTACAGAAACAATAATAATCGATGAAACTGTCGATACAATAAGCAAACCTATATAAAGCACTTGGTTATAATTTAACCCAAGATTAGTAGCGAAATCTTTTCCCATTCCTACAATCGAAAAACGCTGTGCAAATAAATAAGAAATAATCAGCATCGGCAGGCTAAAATAAAGCAATTCATAGCGCCCACTCATCACTAGTGAAAAGTCCCCTTGAAGCCAACCAGAGAGGTTTTGCAATAAATCTTGTTGATATGCAATAAATGCGGTGATTGAACTGATCACATTGCCAAACATCATTCCCACCAATGGCACAAAAATAGTATCTTTAAACTTTAAATGGGAAAGAATGCTCATAAATAATAGCGAACCAATAAAAGAAACAAGCACAGCAATAGCTGTTTTTAAAAGCATTGATGCACCTGGAAAAAAGAGAATGGCCAATAAAATGCCAAGACGCGCACTATCCATTGTGCCTGCAGTTGTGGGAGAAACAAAACGGTTTCTGCTTAATTGCTGCATCACCAACCCACAAATACTTAAAGAAGCACCAGCAATCAAAATACTCACTAAACGAGGCACTCGACTATCTAGAAATATTTGCCATTGACTATCTTCCAAATTGAATAAGCCCCTCATAGTGACGGAACTTACCCCAAGAAAAAGTGAAATAACCGAAAGCAAAATAAGCAGAAAAATCCAATATCGCCGTTTAAACATCATTATAATGAGAATAATTATTGATTATAAGAGGATAGCATATTGAATGATTAAAAGAAATTTAAATTAAATACGTGTCTAGTTTATCTTTTCAGAGCAGGAAAATAATACATCACTTTACTCAATAAAAGTGCGGTAGTTTTTTCCGCTATTTTTCCATTCGATTATTTGCTCAATTAACGAAATTAATTTATCTCTTTCAACACTATTTAGTTGATTAAATAATCGATCCAACTGGTAAACCTGCTCTGTCGGTTGTAGCTGACGAATCATCACCTCACATAGCTATTCTATAAAAATATAAAAACTTGTTGCATTCTCCTTATTTTTCCAGTAACTTGGCGGCTAGTATCTATTTGGAGATTTAATATGTTTATTATCCGTCGTCACTATCATCACCATTTTAACTGAATAATCTTTCAGGTTTTTGGTGTGCTTGGAAGATTTCTTCCGAGCTGACAGGATAATCTAAATGTTACCCCTCGGAAGGCAACTTTCGAGGGGTTTTATTTTATGACGATAAAAGGAGATTATACTATGCAACATCATTATTTATTCAACACATCAAATTTTTACAGTACAGTATTCACTATTTAATTTATAAGGAAAAACAAAATGTTATCAAATCCTGTTGTTATTTCGATCATTGTTTTGCTCACTCTTAGCTTACTGCGTATTAATGTAATTATTGCTCTTGTGATTGCCTCTCTCACAGCTGGGCTTTGCGGTGATCTAAGTTTAAGTAAAACTATTGAAACCTTCACTGGTGGCTTAGGTGGCGGTGCTGAGGTGGCGATGAATTATGCGATGCTTGGTGCGTTTGCTATTGCGATTTCTAAATCAGGTATCACTGATTTAATTGCTTATAAAATTATTACCAAAATGAATAAAAAGCCTACTTCTAGCAACTTAGTATGGTTTAAATATTTTATTTTTGGGGTGCTCGCCTTATTTGCCATTTCATCACAAAATCTTCTTCCCGTACATATTGCCTTTATTCCTATTGTTGTGCCGCCACTACTTTCTATTTTTAATCGTTTAAAAATCGATCGCCGAGCTATCGCTTGTGTACTCACCTTTGGTTTAACCGCTACTTATATGTTGCTTCCCGTTGGTTTCGGTAAAATTTTTATTGAAAGTATTTTGGTAAAAAATATTAATCAAGCGGGTGAAGCTCTTGGATTACATACTGATGTTACACAAGTTTCTCTTGCGATGCTCTTGCCTGTAAGCGGTATGATTTTAGGCCTGTTTATTGCTGTATTTATTAGTTATCGCAAGCCACGTGAATATGATGTTACTATTGAAGAACCCACGACAAAAGAAATTGAAGCTCACATTGCAAACATTAAATCAAAACAAATTATTGCCAGTGTCATTGCGATTATAGCCACATTTACCACGCAATTAATGACAAGTTCAACTATTATTGGTGGGCTAGTCGGGTTAATTATTTTTGCTGTATTTGGTATTTTTAAACTTAAAGAAAGTAATGATATTTTTCAAAAAGGGTTACATTTAATGGCGATGATCGGCTTTGTGATGATTGCCGCATCTGGTTTTGCGAATGTCATTAATGCAACAACAGGCGTCACGGATTTGGTTCAAGGTTTAAGTAATGGTGCGGTACAGAGCAAAGGGTTAGCGGCGTTTCTAATGTTACTAGTCGGGTTATTAATTACCATGGGAATTGGGTCGTCATTCTCTACAGTGCCGATTATTACTTCTATTTATGTGCCACTTTGTTTATCTTTCGGTTTTTCTCCATTAGCCACTGTAGCCATTGTAGGTGTTGCTGCCGCCTTAGGAGATGCAGGCTCCCCCGCCTCTGATTCAACATTGGGTCCAACATCAGGATTAAATATGGATGGCAAACACGATCATATTTGGGATTCCGTTGTTCCAACCTTTATTCACTATAATATTCCATTATTAGTGTTTGGCTGGATTGCAGCCATGTATCTTTAGCGATTATAATCCCCCGTTGGGGGATTTTTATGTCGATTCAATTACTTATTCAACGTCTGGAACAAAAAGTTCAACATCTTTATCAGGATTATTTACCTCAACGTGAAGAAAAAATCTTTGCTAAATTTGACCGCTCTTTATTTAGTGAGTACGGGCAAACTGTCGGTTTTTATCTAACTGAGCTAAAACAAACGCTTGATAAGATTAAAATGTTAGAATCAGACATTCCCACTCACTATGCCTATCTAGCAGAACGTTTAGTGGTTCAGTGTACGGTGCTTTCAGAAGCATTAGCACGCAAAAAAAATACGTTAAATACTCAATCCTCATCAGCTACATTCGCGCCCGTTAAAAGTCCACAACATAACATTCACAGGTTACCGCCAAGAGAACGTCTAGAAAAATATTATGAAGCATTAGAAAAACTAAATAAACTTTACCAGGAACAATGTGATTTAGCACGAACATCTCCCCTTCACGATGATGTGATTCGCCATACACAGCTCGCAGAACGTTATAAGCAACGCCATCAAAAATGCCAAGATGCGATAGATTTATTAGAAGAATATTTGGCATTCAAAGAAGAACAAGAAAATCACTCTTTATAATGGGGATTATCATATTAAATCTGCCAATCAATGGGATTTATCCCATTTTCTTCTAAATATTTATTCGTTTTGGAAAAATGATGACAGCCAAAGAAACCTCGATGTGCTGACAACGGGGAAGGATGCGGAGCCGTTAAAACAAGGTGACGAGTGCGGTCAATAATTTGCCCTTTTTTTTGTGCGTGACTACCCCAAAGTAAAAATACGAGTTTTTCACGATGTTCATTAAGCGCAGCAATAACACGATCGGTGAATGTCTCCCAACCGAAATTAGCATGTGAATGAGCCATACCACGCTCCACGGTAAGCACAGTGTTGAGCAACAATACTCCTTGTTCTGCCCATTTGACTAAATAACCATGTGATGGCATTTGAAATCCAGAAATATCTTGTGTGAGTTCTTTATACATATTTAATAGGGAAGGGGGAATGACTACCTCTGGTTTTACAGAAAAAGCCAATCCATGAGCTTGGTTTGGACCATGATAAGGATCCTGACCTAGAATCACCACTTTCACATCTTCAAAAGCGGTATATTTGAATGCATTAAATACATCTTCTTGTGGGGGATAAATCGTTTTCCCGCTTGCTCTTGCAAGATGAACCTGTTGTAGTGCATGTTGAAAGTAAGGTTGTTCTTTTTCTTTTCCGATAACATCTGTCCAGGTTTTCATTATTGTGATCCTATTAATAAGTTTGTTCTTATGTTCTTATGTTCTTATGTTCTTATGTTCTTATTATAAACAAAAAAATTAAGGTAATAAAAAGCTTAAAAGTTAAATTAATGTTAAACAATTTTAAATAAACCTCTATAGAAATGACCAAAACTTAATTTAGATCAAGTTTTTAAAATTATCCTAAAAAGATAACCTGTTCTTTATCAAAAAAATCTAAAATAATTTGAAACCTTCAAATTATTTGATAAAATTTATACAGTTTTTATGATTATTCAATGCCAATTAGGAGGCTATTATGATTAAAGGTATTCAAATTACTCAAGCGGCAAATGACAATTTGCTTAATTCATTCTGGTTGTTAGACAGCGAAAAAAATGAAGCTCGTTGCTTATGTGCAAAAGGCGAATTCGCTGAAGACCAAGTTGTTGCAGTGAGCGAATTAGGTCAAATCGAATACCGTGAATTACCAGTAAACGTAGCGCCAACTGTTAAAGTTGAAGGTGGCCAACATTTAAACGTAAACGTATTACGTCGTGAAACTTTAGAAGATGCGGTAAATAACCCAGATAAATATCCACAATTAACTATCCGTGTTTCTGGTTACGCAGTACGTTTCAACTCTTTAACTCCGGAACAACAACGCGACGTTATCACTCGTACTTTCACTGAAAGCCTATAATTTCAGCTTGAATGAAAAAAGAAACCCCGAATTAATTCGGGGTTTTGTTTTATCTAAAATTTGACCGCACTTTTCCCTTTCATCCCTAGCGATTTCCATGCTTTTCAGGTACAATCCGCCAGTTAAATTTATTGATTTTTTTGAGAAAAACTATCTTTTATGAAGAATATTCGCAACTTTTCTATTATTGCCCATATTGACCACGGTAAATCGACGCTTTCTGACCGTTTGATTCAAACTTGTGGTGGCCTTTCGGATCGCGAAATGGAAGCGCAAGTGCTAGATTCTATGGATCTTGAGCGTGAGCGTGGAATTACCATCAAAGCACAAAGTGTTACTTTAAATTATAAAGCCAAAGATGGCGAAACTTATCAATTAAACTTTATCGATACACCGGGACACGTGGACTTTTCCTATGAAGTGTCTCGCTCTCTTGCTGCTTGTGAAGGGGCGTTGTTGGTAGTCGATGCAGGTCAAGGAGTAGAAGCTCAAACCTTAGCAAACTGTTATACCGCAATCGAAATGGATTTAGAAGTGGTACCGATTTTAAACAAAATCGACTTGCCTGCCGCAGATCCTGAACGCGTAGCGGAAGAAATTGAAGATATCGTGGGAATTGATGCGATGGAAGCGGTTCGATGCTCAGCTAAAACGGGTGTCGGTATCGAAGATGTATTAGAAGAAATCGTTGCAAAAATTCCTGCACCAGAAGGTGATCCTAATGCGCCATTACAAGCATTGATTATTGATTCTTGGTTCGATAACTATTTGGGCGTGGTATCTTTAGTTCGCATTAAAAACGGGGTATTACGTAAAGGCGATAAAATTAAAGTGATGTCTACCGGACAAACTTACAATGTAGACCGTTTAGGGATTTTCACGCCAAAACAAGAAGATACTACTATTTTAGAATGTGGTGAAGTTGGTTGGGTAGTTTGTGCGATTAAAGATATTTTAGGTGCGCCAGTTGGGGATACTTTAACGCTTCAACATAATCCTGCAACTGAAGTTTTACCAGGCTTTAAAAAAGTAAAACCGCAAGTTTATGCTGGACTTTTCCCTGTAAGTTCTGATGATTATGAAGCGTTTCGCGATGCTCTCGGCAAATTAAGTTTAAATGATGCCTCACTTTTCTATGAGCCAGAAAATTCTACCGCACTTGGTTTTGGTTTCCGTTGTGGTTTCCTTGGCCTTTTACATATGGAAATCATTCAAGAGCGTCTAGAACGTGAGTATGATTTAGATCTTATCACTACTGCACCAACAGTAATTTACGAAGTGCAGTTAACGAATGGTGATGTTGTTTACGTCGATAGTCCATCAAAATTGCCTCCGCTTAATAATATTGCTGAAATCCGCGAGCCGATTGCAGAATGTAATATGTTAGTGCCGCAAGAATATTTAGGTAACGTCATTACTCTTTGTGTGGAAAAACGTGGCGTGCAAACTAATATGGTATATCACGGTAATCAGATTGCGCTGACTTATGAAATTCCAATGGGCGAAGTTGTTCTAGACTTCTTTGACCGATTAAAATCAACATCGCGTGGTTATGCTTCGTTAGATTACGGTTTTAAACGTTTCCAAGCTGCAGATATGGTTCGCGTGGATATTATGATTAACAGTGAACGAGTAGATGCTTTGGCTTTAATCGTTCATAAAGATAATTCACAATATCGTGGGCGTGAATTGGTTGAAAAAATGCGTGAGTTAATTCCTCGTCAGCAATTTGATATTGCTATTCAAGCGGCAATTGGAAACCACATTATTGCTCGTTCTACGGTAAAACAATTACGTAAGAACGTATTAGCAAAATGTTATGGTGGAGACGTGAGCCGTAAGAAAAAACTCTTACAGAAACAGAAAGAAGGTAAAAAACGTATGAAATCTTTAGGTAATGTAGAAGTACCACAAGAAGCGTTTTTAGCAATTTTACATGTAGGAAAAGATAAATAAGGGAAATTATGTCAAATTTATTTTTTGTAATTTTACTAGCTGTTGGTTTTGGAGTATGGAAATTATTGGATTATTTCCAATTACCAAACACATTCAGTATTGTACTGCTAATTTTGACCGCACTTTCAGGGGTCTTATGGTGCTACCATTATTTTGTGGTAACGCCAAAACGGAATCGTAAAATCGCACGTGCTGAACAGCGTTCAGGTCAGGCATTAACAGATGAAGAAAAAGCAAAAATTGAACCGGTTTCTGAGGCTTCTGAATTTTTATCATCTCTTTTTCCAGTACTTTCTGTCGTATTCTTAGTGCGTTCTTTTTTATTCGAACCATTTCAAATTCCTTCTGGCTCAATGGAGTCAACCCTACGAGTGGGCGATTTTTTAATCGTAAACAAATATACTTATGGCATCAAAGATCCTATTTTCCAAAATACAATTATTGCTGGAAATAAACCTCAACGTGGAGATGTCATTGTATTCAAGGCACCTGAACAAGCTTTAATTCGCACGGGCCTAGGTGCAACTCGAGCTGCTTTTGCAGAAAATCTTGCGTTAAGTTCAAAAGATAATATGTCTGGTGTCGATTATATTAAACGTATTGTTGGAAAAGGCGGAGACCGCGTCATTTTTGATGCGGAACAAAAAACGTTAAAAGTGGTATATGGAAAAGAAGGTAAACCTTGTGAAATTGATTGTGAAACCAAAGCGTTTGAATATACACAAAATCCAACAAATCCAGCCTTTCCGAATGAATTAGAATTGACTGAAAAAGGTGATGTGACACACAATGTATTAATTAGTGAATATCGTCGTTATTCAGGTCCTGAGTTTTTCCCACAAGAAGGTATGCAAACTGCAGAATGGCTTGTGCCAGAAGGGCAGTATTTTGTGATGGGGGATCACCGTGATCACAGCGATGATAGCCGTTTCTGGGGCTTTGTGCCTGAAAAAAATATTGTGGGTAAAGCCACTTATATTTGGATGAGCTTAGAAAAAGAAGCGAATGAATGGCCAACCGGTTTCCGCTTTGATCGTTTCTTTACAGCAATAAAATAAGATGAATCATTTAGATCGACTTGAGCGTAAAATCGGTTATCGTTTTAATGATATTGCGCTTTTAAAGCAGGCACTTACGCATCGAAGTGCGGCGACTCAACATAATGAACGCCTAGAATTTCTAGGCGATTCTATTCTTAATTTTACTATCGCTGAGGCGCTTTATCATCAGTTTCCACGTTGTAATGAAGGTGAACTGAGCCGTATGCGAGCTACTTTGGTGAGAGAGCCCACTTTAGCGATTTTAGCGCGTCAATTTGAATTGGGCGATTATATGTCGCTTGGTTCTGGTGAGCTAAAGAGCGGTGGTTTTCGCCGAGAATCTATTCTTGCCGATTGTGTAGAAGCGATTATTGGCGCAATGTCTTTGGATCAAGGATTGGCTGTGACGACCCAAGTGATTCGAAATTGGTATCAACAATTATTGGCTGAAATTAAACCTGGTGATAACCAAAAAGATGCGAAAACTCGTTTACAAGAATATTTACAGGGTAAACATCTACCATTGCCAACTTATGAAGTGGTCAATATTCAAGGGGAAGCCCATTGTCAAATTTTCACTGTTGAATGCAAAGTGAAAAGTGCGGATAAAATTGACCGCACTTTTGTGGCAAAAGGATCTAGCCGTCGTAAAGCTGAACAAGCGGCAGCAGAACAAATTTTAAAAGAACTGGACATCAAATGACCGAAAAATTCGACAAAACCTATTGCGGCTTTATTGCTATCGTAGGTCGCCCAAATGTGGGTAAATCAACGCTCTTAAATAAAATTTTAGGACAAAAAATTTCAATTACATCGCGTAAAGCTCAAACTACACGTCACCGTATTGTTGGGATTAAAACTGAAGGGGCGTATCAAGAAATCTATGTGGATACTCCAGGACTTCATATTGAAGAGAAGCGTGCGATTAACCGTTTAATGAACCGCGCAGCAAGTAGTGCTATCGGCGATGTTGATTTAATTATTTTTGTCGTAGATGGCACACACTGGAATGCAGATGATGAGATGGTGCTAAACAAATTACGCAATGCAAAAGCACCAGTTGTGTTAGCTATTAACAAAGTAGATAACATCAAAAATAAAGATGATTTGTTACCGTTTATTACGGAACTTAGCAGTAAATTTAATTTTGCTCACATTGTGCCAATTTCTGCACAGCGTGGTAATAATGTTCATGAATTAGAGAAAATTGTACGCCAATCTTTACGCGAAGGTGTCCATCATTTTCCAGAAGATTATGTCACAGACCGTTCGCAACGTTTCATGGCATCGGAAATAATCCGTGAAAAATTAATGCGTTTTACCGGTGAAGAATTACCTTATTCTGTTACTGTTGAAATCGAACAGTTCAAAGTGAATGAACGTGGCACTTATGAAATAAATGGACTAATTCTCGTTGAACGTGAAGGCCAGAAAAAAATGGTAATTGGTGCGGGCGGTCAAAAAATTAAAACTATTGGTATGGAAGCACGCGCTGATATGGAACGTTTATTTGATAACAAAGTCCATCTTGAACTTTGGGTGAAAGTGAAGTCAGGTTGGGCAGATGATGAACGTGCACTGCGTAGTTTAGGATATATGGATGAATAAAGTGCGGTAATATTTCTGATATTCTTAAAATCGCATTATGCTAGGCATAATGCGATTTTTCTATTTATAACAGTTATAAATTTTCCATAAAAAATATCCTTTTATTTTTCCTATTGATTCAATTTAGCAACTACTTTTTCAATCTTTTATCTACTATATAGGGATCAAAATTGCGGAGGAATCCAACTAACAAGCTTTGATTATAAAATGTGGTAAATAAACATCCTATATTTAAATTATTTGGCATAAATAGTACAAATTAAGTATAAATTTGGACAATAAATAACACGATTGCCGATATACACATAAAAGGTGCAAAGGGTAAGAATCGGGATTTTCGTCGATAAACCAATGTAAAAACGATTCCTAATAAGCACGCTATGAGTAAAAAGTGTGGTAAATGTGACAATGGAGTAAAACTACCTAACCCTAATGACAACCACCAATCACCTTTACCAAAAACTTCCTTACCATAATAAACTTTTGCCCCTCCATAAATGAGCCCAAAAACAAAGAAGAAACCAGCTGAGCTTTGCAAGCTTTCGATTAACGATAAAGGGGAAAAATAGAAATAAGCCCCTAATACGCCTAAAGCAAATAATGCTAAGCAAAGCGTTGGAGAAATAAGTTGATAATGCCAATCAAGGTAACTCATTGTCCAAAGCATAAGAAGTACTACTCCAGCCCATAATAAGAGAGATTCATTTTTTAATATCAAATGCAAAAAGAGAAATAAAAAACCGACACTAAAAAAGTAAACTAAAATATGACCGCACTTTTTCTGTTGAATTGTAGAAGCATCAGGTTGAAAAAATGGGGCATTTTCTGGGAACAATTCAATATAAGCATCATAAATATCTTTCTGTAAACAAGTAATAAACTCCGATACATAGCACCATAAAACTACGCCACTAATCCCACCGAATAAAAATGAGGCTAAGTAAATCATTAAATCACTGCGCCCATATTAAAGATAGGTAAATACATTCCCATCATAATAATCCCAATCAGACTGCCGATGATCACCATCATTAATGGTTCTAACATTTGTGAGAGTAAGTCAATTTGATGGTTAAGTTTTTCTTGGTAATTATCCGCAATATGCTCTAGCATCAAAGCGAGTTTTCCGCTTTGCTCACCAATTTGGAGCATTTGTTGTGCTTCCATTGGGAAAAGCTCGCTACTTACGCTATTAGAAAACGCATAGCCTTGAGAAACCCATTGTAAAATTGACCGCACTTCTTTATCTAATACGATGTCATTTACAAGCGTTTTCTTGGTTTGCCACGTTTGTGTGCGAGGGAGAAAACTGTCTAGTGCTTGATTAAGCGGTACGCCGGCCTGCAACATAATTTGTAAACTTTGACTAAAGTTCACTAAACGTGAACGCTTTTGAATTGTGCCAAAAATAGGCGTAATAGAGAGGAGTTGATTTTTCTTTTGATGAAACCAAGTCTGGCGTTTTAGATAGAAGTAATAAAATAGAAAAAAACTAAAAGCGAAAAATAGCAAAATCCCAATATTTTGCTTAAGAAAATTAGATATAGAGAGCAATATTGCGGTTATTGTTGGTAACTCAGCATTATTACCACTGTACATTTCAGCAAATTGAGGCACGATAAAAAGCAGTAATGCGAGCGTCAATAATAGAGAAATTCCTAACACCATTGAGGGGTACAGCATAATTTTCTGTAATTTGCGTTGTAATGCTAAAGATTGGCTACGATGTGTGGCTATTTTTTTACAAACAACGGAAAGTTTTCCCGTCATTTCTCCCACTTGAATCAGTTGAATTTCTTGTTGAGTGAGATATTTCCCTTGTTGTTCAATGGCTTGTGAGAATGCTAAACCAGATTCAATAGATTGAAGCAGTCGCTCAAGCCATTCGTTGAGCATAATTTGAGTACAATTTTGTTGCAAAATTTGCAGGCTGTTTTTTAACGGAATTGCGGACTGTAGCAATGTCGCTAATTGATTGAGTAATTCGCTAATTTCTGAATTTTTGGGCTTTGCCCCAAATTGCCAGTTTTGTTGTAATTTGATGTGAGTAAGCCCGCGGCTTATTAATTGAAAGTATGCTTGTTGTTTCGTATCCGCAATAATTGAGCCTTTTTGTTTCTGATTTAATGCGTTACTACCTTGATAATAAAAGAGTTTTTTAGTCATGAGTTTTTACCTAACACACGTTCAATTTCTTTCTCATCTGTTATACCTTGGCTCACTTTTTCTAAACCACTCATATGTAAATTTTTAAAATCCGTTTGATAACCATTCTGCTGCCAATGTAGAAATTGATACACGCCGATTCGACCTCGATAACCTTGATGGCAATCACAAGAATTTATTAAATTTCCACCGCACTTTGGACAGATTTTTCGTACAAGACGTTGCGCAATGACGAGCAGTAAACTGTTTTCAATTTCATGTTGTTGAATACCGAGTTGTTGTAAGCGAGAAATGGCAGATATTGCATCATTGGTATGTAAAGTTGAAAGCACCAAATGCCCCGTTTGAGCGGCACGTAGTGCAATCATTGCACTTTCTTCATCTCGAATTTCACCTAGCATAATGATATCGGGATCTTGACGTAAAAAAGTGCGCAATAGACGGCTAAAATCTAATCCAATCTGTGGATTAATTTGGCTTTGAATAATGCCATCAAGCTCAATTTCAATGGGATCCTCAGCGGTCATAATATGTTTATCTGGTGTATTCAGCCACTGAAGTGCGGTGTAAAGTGAGATACTTTTCCCACTTCCTGTTGGGCCAGTTACTAAAATTAATCCTTGTGGTTGGCTAAGTGCGCATTGAAATGCTTGCTGTTGATTTTCAGTCATGCCTAGTTCAGAAAAGCTGAGTTCTACTGGTTTATTTTGCTGTGCTCTCAGGACAACTTTCTCTCCCCAATGAGTTGGTAACGTTGAAAGACGGAAATCAAGAATATCAGAAAACGTAGTTTTAAATTGAAATCGTCCATCTTGTGGAAGGCGGGTTTCACTAATATCTAATTTAGCGAGCAGTTTTAGGCGAGAAATAATTCGATTCGCTAAATTTTTGCTAAGTGGAGGCTGAGCTTGTAAAACACCGTCAATTCTAAACCGCACTTGGAAATGATCCGATAAAGTCTCCAAATGAATATCTGAGGCATTGTTTTGTAAAGCGGATTCAAAAATTTGATTAAGTAATCGAATGACGGGCTCGTCATCTTGTTGTTCAAGATGAGACTGTTCTTGATGTTGGTAGTATTTAACTTGCTCTTCCACTTGAAGTTGATTAGGGGCAAGTTGTTGTAATAGTTCTTTAAGTTGAGTGCTTTCTAATAAAACAGGCTCAACAAGTTTACCGGTTATAAACGCAATAGTTTCACAGGCAGAAAGATTAGAAAGGGAATCGACACCTAACCAAAGACGATTATTTTCTTCTTTGAGTGGTAACGCAAAATAACGTAAGAGTAGCGACTGTTGTTGCTGATTACGCCCCCATAATTCTGGCGAGATCGTAAATATCTCGCCATTTTGTGCTTTTACACGAGGTTTTGCACTAGTTAAGTCGATCATTTTGAACAGAATCCAGCAGGGAAAATATCGGCATTCGTTGTACCACAGGTAGTTTTCCATGTAACGCCGTTTGCACTATTGCCTTCAGCAGTAAGTGTGTAACTCATTCCGTCTAATGTACCATTACCCGCTACTGTTATTGCACCGTTGCTTGTTGTCACTGATTTTACATAGCCTTTTGCTGTTGTAATATCAGCCGCAATTCCATTGCTTCCTCCCGAGCAACTGGAAGGTTTACCTGTGCTATAAACGCATAATTCCACATCTGACTTATAAGGTGCAGATGCTTGCAGTAATTCGGATACCGCGGCTTTTTTGGTATAATTTTGATAAGAAGGAATAGCGATAGTAGCTAAAATCGCGATGATGGCGATGACTATCATCAATTCAATTAATGTAAAGCCTTTTTTCAAGGTAGTTTGTGTAGTTAGTTTCATTTATTTTCCTTTCGTTAAGCCTTTATTGGCTGAAATATTGTGAAAAGGGAAAATGGTTTTGTAAAACAAACCGCACTTTTTCTGCGATCCTGATCGCAAAAATAGGAAAAATGTATGCGAAAAATAAAAGATATTGAGAAAGGATTTCTGACTGATTGTCGACAAATTCCATCTCCGCATTTTGATGAACGTCCAGATTTACAGGATATTTCACTTCTTGTGATCCATTACATTAGCTTACCGCCAGAACAATTTGGTGGCGGATATGTGGATGATTTTTTTCAAGGGAAATTAGATCCTAAGATTCACCCTTATTTTAAAGAAATTCATCAAATGCGTGTGTCAGCCCATTGTTTGATTGAACGAGATGGGCGAATCACGCAATATGTTAATTTTAACCAAAGGGCTTGGCATGCTGGATTATCTAGCTTTCAAGGGCGAGAAAAATGTAATGATTTTGCCATTGGAATTGAGTTGGAAGGTAGTAATGAACAACCTTTTACTAATGAGCAGTATTTGGCATTGCAAGAATTAACTAACCTAATCATGAAAAGTTATCCTAAGATTACGAAAGATCGAATTGTTGGGCATTGTGATATTTCGCCAGGACGTAAGATCGATCCAGGTCAATATTTTGATTGGGAGCGTTATTTTGCTAGACTAAAATAATTTGTTCAAAAATTAGACATTAAAATTTAGAGACTTTTGTGTATTACAAACATTGTCATATTTTGCTGCTAAATACTTGAATTTAAATGGATAAATTTTACCTTGGAATTATCTTGGAAAGGTTTGTTTGAGTTATACAACATTATGGATTTTCTCAACCACAATTTTATCCACAGAAATATTGAATAACTCAAAGAGATGACCAAAAGATCTTTGATGAATGGAATCGCTTTAAAAATTGTATTTTTTTACCGCACTTTCTTGCATTTTTGTGTGTAAAAAGTGCGGTTTATTTTTGTTTTAGATCTTTTGATTGGAAATAACTCAATTTATTTTCAAGTTCTATGTGATAAGGATCCTTTCCTGTTTTTACTTAATCAATTCACAATCAGAAATCCATTATTCACAATGTTATCCACAATCTGTGTATTTTATTGTGTAATCAGCCCTTTGGTTGATAAAAACACTGATTTATGAAACAATCTGCAGACTATTTTTATATGAAAAATTTAAGGTAAAACGATAGTGATCGATTTTGATGGCTACCGTCCAAATGTGGGTATTGTGATTTGTAATCGCAACGGGCAAGTGCTTTGGGCGAAGCGCTGTGGGCAAAATTCGTGGCAGTTTCCACAAGGTGGCATTAATGATAATGAAAGTGCCGAGCAAGCGATGTATCGTGAACTGTACGAAGAAGTTGGTCTACAGCCTAAAGATGTGCGCATTTTATATGTATCTAAGCATTGGTTGCGTTATAAATTACCAAAACGTTTGTTGCGTTATGACAGCAAACCGATGTGTATAGGGCAAAAACAACGCTGGTTTTTGTTACAGCTTGTCGGCGATGAAAAAAATATCAATATGCAAACAACCAAATCGCCAGAATTTGATGGATGGCGTTGGGTGAGTTTTTGGTATCCTGTTCGCCAAGTTGTATCCTTTAAAAAGGATGTATATCGTAAGGCAATGAAGGAATTTTCTAACATATTGTTCTCAGATAATCCTCCTATTCATACGACTATATATGATACAGAACAAAAGCATTATTCATATAATAAAAAGCGCAATACATCGAAATATTCTAAACGTCCGTTTTATAAAACAAGGAATGATTCATGCTAACTTTTCTCATACTTTGCTTGTTAGTTGGCGCTGTTGTAGGCTTTTTAGCGGGTCTTTTTGGTATTGGTGGTGGATTAGTCATTGTTCCTACGTTAGTCTATCTGCTACCCATTATGGGAGTACCTGAACCGCTTCTCATGTCTACTGCACTTGGTACTTCTTTTGCCACTATTGTTATCACTGGATTTTCATCAGCTCAACGTCACCATAAATTAGGTAATGTTGTCTGGAAAGCAGTGAAGATTCTTGCACCTTCCATCATGCTAACTGTCTTTATTTTCGGTTTTTTTATCGGAAAACTGGATCGTGATATTTCATCAAAATTATTTGCCTGCCTAGTTATCTATCTTGCCATAAAAATGGTGTTATCTATTAAACCTAAATCACACAAGAAAATAAAACCTTTAACTACCTTATCTTCCATTATTGGTGGCATTTTAATTGGTATCGCATCCAGTGCCGCGGGTATCGGCGGAGGCGGCTTTATCGTACCATTTTTAACTTCACGTGGTATTGATATGAAAAAGGCTATTGGTTCTTCGGCATTTTGTGGCATGCTACTCGGCACATCTGGGATGTTTAGTTTTATGCTAGGAGGCTTAGGTAATCCTAGTATGCCTGAATATTCTTTAGGCTATATTTACTTACCTGCTGTTGCAGGTATTACTACGACATCATTTTTCACTTCAAAACTTGGTGCAAATGCCACTGCAAAACTGCCTGTAACTACATTGAAAAAAGGTTTTGCAGTATTACTAATCGCTATTGCTATTAATATGTTTCTAAAATAAGGGAAATTATGAATCAATACCTAACACTTCCACATTTTGATCCAACCATTTTTACTCTTGGTGATAGCAATATCGGCTTACGTTGGTATGGTTTGATGTACCTTTTGGGTTTTATTTTTGCACGCTGGCTTGCGGTTCGCCGTGCTAGTCGCCCAAATAGCGGTTGGACAGTGGAGCAAGTTGATACTTTACTTTTCAACGGTTTTATGGGCGTATTTATTGGCGGACGTGTTGGCGATGTATTTTTTTATAATTTGGATCGTTTCTTACAAGAGCCACTTTATTTGTTCCGTGTTTGGGAAGGTGGAATGTCTTTCCATGGCGGATTAATAGGCGTCATTGTTGCCATGATTTGGACGTCTTATTCACAAAAACGTAATTTTTGGCAAACGGCTGATTTTGTTGCGCCTTTGATTCCGTTTGGTTTAGGTTTAGGCCGAATTGGTAATTTCATTAATCTTGAGCTGTGGGGACGCGAAACGGATGTACCTTGGGCAATGATTTTCCCGAATGATCCTCTATTACTTCCTCGCCATCCATCACAACTTTATGAAGCTTTTCTAGAAGGCATAGTGTTGTTTGCCATTCTGAATATTTTTATTAAAAAGCCACGTCCAATGGGCTCTGTAGCCGGCTTATTCTTAATTGGTTATGGCATCTTCCGTTTTATTGTGGAATATGTACGTGAACCTGAAGTTGAAAATTTCTTTGGAGTTATTACGCGAGGACAAGCGCTTTGCTTGCCAATGATTATTGGTGGAGTTTTAATTATGTCTTGGGCGTATTCACGCAAAAGTGCGGTAATAAAATAGGAGATTTTTATGAAGCAATATCTTGATCTTTGTCGTCGCATTGTTAATGAAGGTGAATGGGTTGCCAATGAGCGTACAGGTAAGCGTTGTCTCACAGTTATTAATGCAGATTTAGAATATGATGTGGCGAATAATCAATTTCCGTTGATAACCACGCGTAAAAGTTATTGGAAAGCAGCCATTGCTGAATTTTTAGGTTATATTCGTGGATATAACAATGCTGCTGATTTCCGCGCACTTGGTACTAAAACTTGGGATGCCAATGCGAATGAAAATGCCGCATGGCTCGCGAATCCTCACCGTAGAGGCGTTGATGATATGGGACGCGTATATGGTGTGCAAGGCAGAGCATGGCGTAAACCTAATGGTGAAACCATCGATCAGCTACGCAAAATTGTTAATAATTTGACCAAGGGAATTGATGATAGAGGGGAAATTTTAACCTTCTTTAACCCAGGGGAGTTTGATCTTGGTTGTCTTCGTCCTTGTATGCATACGCATACTTTTTCTCTTGTGGGCGATACTTTACATCTTACTAGTTATCAACGTTCCTGTGATGTTCCACTTGGATTGAATTTCAATCAAATTCAGGTGTTTACTTTCTTGGCGCTTATGGCACAGATTGCGGGTAAAAAACCAGGCAAGGCATATCATAAAATTGTAAATGCACATATTTATGAAGATCAGCTTGAGTTAATGCGTGATGTACAACTTAAACGCGAGCCTTTCCCATTGCCAAAATTAGAAATCAATCCATATATAAAAAGCCTTGAGGATTTAGAAACTTGGGTCACGATGGATGATTTCAAAGTCATTGGCTATCAATCTCATGAGCCGATTAAATATCCTTTTTCCGTCTAATGGATGTAGCAAAAGTGCGGTCAGAATTTGACGAGAAAATGATGCGCCATGCCCTTGATCTTGCGGATAAAGCAGAAACGTTAGGTGAGATTCCTGTGGGGGCGGTTTTGGTTGATGACGCTGGAAATATTATTGGAGAAGGTTGGAATCTCTCCATTTTTCAAAGCGATCCTACTGCACATGCTGAGATTATCGCTTTGCGAGACGGAGCAAAACATCTCCAAAATTATCGCTTACTGAATACCACGCTTTATGTGACATTGGAGCCTTGCACAATGTGTGCAGGGGCGATTTTGCATAGTAGAATTAAACGCCTTGTGTTCGGCGCTTCTGATTATAAAACTGGGGCTGTTGGATCGCGTTTCCATTTTTTTGATGACTACAAGATGAATCATACTCTGGAGATTACATCTGGTGTATTAGCAGAAGAGTGTAGTCATAAATTAAGCGCATTTTTTCAGAAACGCCGTGAACAGAAAAAAGCAGAAAAACAAAAGCAGCAATTGCATGTAGTATCTTATGAAGAAAGATAATTATTTTTCGCTACGAACAAGAATCAAAAATCGACAGTCATACTCATTATCTTCATCAGCCTGACGATATTCTTCAAATTCAACGATCCATTCGTTCCAATCAAGTGTGGGAAAAAATGTATCTCCTTCAATTTCAGATTGAATTTGTGTAAGATAAAGTTTATCCGCTTTTGGTAAATATTGTTTAAATAATTCACCACCACCGATTAGCATAATTTCATCGCAATCATTCACAAAATTAACCGCACTTTCAAAACTATTTTTCCAAATTACCCCTTCATGTTCAAACGGTTGACGAGAAAGTACGATATTTATTCGTTTTGGCAAGGGCCTCCCGATACTTTCAAAAGTTTTTCTCCCCATTATTACAGGCTTACCTGTTGTATTACGGCGAAACCATGCCAAATCTGCAGGTAAATGCCAAGGCATCTGATTATCTTTACCAATCACATTATTCAAGGTTGTCGCTACAATTAAACTCAATGTCATAAATTTCCCCTAAAATTTACTTTACTATACCTGATATTAAGTGATTTTTCATTGATTTAGTGATAACGTAAAAATATAAATAAAAAACTTGGAAAAACTTATGACTAAAAAAACAATAGTTGTGAAATTTGGAACAAGTACACTAACACAAGGTACTCCAAAATTAAATTCACCGCATATGATGGAAATTGTTCGTCAAATTGCGCAATTACACCATGATGGATTTCGAATCGTTATCGTTACTTCGGGTGCAATTGCGGCTGGCAGACACTATTTAAATCATCCGAGCTTACCCCCAACAATCGCATCAAAACAATTACTTGCTGCAGTAGGTCAAAGCCAATTAATTCAAGCTTGGGAAAGATTATTTGCTATTTATGATATTCATATTGGACAAATCTTATTAACCCGTGCGGATATTGAAGATCGTGAACGTTTTCTCAATGCTCGCGATACGTTACATGCCCTGTTAGATAATCAAATTATTCCTGTGATAAATGAAAATGATGCTGTTGCAACAGCGGAAATTAAGGTTGGTGACAACGATAATTTATCTGCATTAGTGGCTATTCTTGTTCAAGCTGAACAACTTTATCTACTCACAGACCAGCAAGGATTATTTGATAGTGATCCGCGTAAAAATCCAGATGCAAAATTAATTCCAATCGTAGAACAAATCACCGATCATATTCGTGCTATTGCAGGAGATTCAGGGACAAATCTTGGTACAGGTGGAATGATGACAAAAATTATCGCTGCTGATGTTGCAACGCGTTCAGGTATTGAAACAATTATTGCGCCAGGTAATCAGCTAAATGTAATCGCTGATTTAGCTTATGACCATAATATTGGTACAAAATTTATTGCTCATCAATCTGATCGTTTAGAAAGTCGGAAACAATGGCTTTTTGCAGCCCCTTCCGTTGGCATTATTACAATTGATGATGGTGCAGAACATGCAATGTTAATACAAAACAAATCGCTTCTCCCTGCTGGTATTATTGCAATTGAAGGATGTTTTTCTCGTGGTGAGGTTGTAAAGATTCGTACGCAGTCCGGTAAAGATATTGCGCTTGGTATGCCTCGTTATAATAGTGATGCATTACAACTTATTAAAGGTAAAAAATCGACCGAGATTGAATTTATTCTTGGTTATGAATATGGCTCTGTCGCGATGCACCGTGATGATTTGATTATTTTATAAAATGTTTTAACTAAAAAAACCGCACTTTGCTCATTGACCCAAAGTGCGGTTTTTTTTACATAATTTTTATGTGTATCAATTTGTTAAATCTTCTTTAAATTCTGGTAATGGCTTATGTTCTGTTGCAATGTAGCTATAAACTACTGGTAAGACAAATAAAGTGAAAATTGTCCCAATAGATAATCCTGCTACGATAACAATCCCCATGCTAAAACGAGATACAGCCCCAGCGCCCGTAGCATAAAGTAATGGAATTAATCCAGCAACCATGGCTGCAGTAGTCATAAGGATCGGACGCAAACGTACTTTCGCAGCTGATGTAATTGCTTCAATACGCGTTTTACCATGATTCAACTGCTCTTCTTTTGCCACTTCACACATTAAAATACCATGTTTGGTAATTAAACCGACTAATGTAATTAATCCAACTTGCGAATAGATATTTAATGTCGTTCCGTCAATTTGGAAAAAAGACAATAAGTTTAATGTGAGTAATGCTCCACTTACTGCTAAAGGCACCGAAATCATAATAACCATTGGATCTCGTATTGATTCAAATTGAATCGCAAGAACCAGGAAAATAATGATAACGGCTAAAATAAATGTCACCGCAAGTGCATTCCCTTCTTGAATAAGCTGGCGAGCCTCTGATTTAAAATCATAAGTATATCCTTGCGGTAAGTTATTTTTTAAATAATCCTGCAACCACGCTATAGCATCACCTGTAGATGTACCTGGCATCGCAACTGCACCAATTTCAGCTGAGTTTAATTGACTAAAACGAGCTAATGACATTGGCTGCGTTTCTAGTTTCATACTAACTAAACTACTTAATGGTACAGATTGTCCATTTGATGCTGTTAAATAATAGTTTTTGAAGCTTTCTGGAGATAAACGATCATCACGTTTTACTTGCGAAATCACTTTATAAGCACGACCATCAACATCCACTCGAGTAATCGTTGCACCTGATAAGAAACTCCCCAACGTGTTACTTATTTGTTGCATCGTAATACCATAAGTTCCAGCTTTCTCTTTATCGACTGAAATTGTCATTTGCGCCGTGTCATAGGCTAAATTCAGATTAGTATAAATAAATTTACCTGATGCTTTCATAGCCTTTTCCAAGCTTTCAGCTGTATTTGCTAATGCTTTGTAATCCTGTGCTGTTTTTAACACAATAGCAATTGGTGGGCCTTGCTCTCCTGTATCTATTTCAGGGAAATTAAACGCCGATACCGACACTTCAGGAATCGATTTTGCTTTTGTATTCAGCTCATTCATTACTGCTGCTTGTTTACGATCTCTTTCTTTCCAATCTTTTAAGGTAATAATATTAAGTGAGCCATTAGAACTTGGCGCCCCCGCAATGCTCATACCAAATGAAACTTCAGGTGTATCCATCACATTCTTCATATATGGCTTCATTGCATCTTGAATATAGTCAACATTAACACTAGATGGGGCATTACCAATTGCCAGAAATGCGCCTTTATCTTCTTTTGGTGTCAATTCACTGGACAGTGAATTAAATAAGAAAGGTAGTGTTGCAAAAATTACCACAGCAAATGTAAGCATACATTTACGATTTAGCATAACAATATCAAGCATATAATCGTAAATTTTATTTACTTTACTTAGTGTATGTTCTACGCGTTGTTCCAGTTTCGTTGGTTTGACATTAGCTTTAAGTAACTTACTACTCATCATTGGTGAAAGTGTCAATGCTACAATACCGGATATAAACACTGCTCCAGCAAGCGTTAATGCAAACTCTTTAAACAGCGTTCCTGTAATTCCTCCCATAAGCGCCATCGGCGAATAAACCGCAATTAATGTAATCGTCATTGAAATAACAGGCACAGCAATCTCACGTGTTCCAATAATTGCCGCTCGAAATGGCGTTTCACCTTCTTTAATATGACGATCCACATTTTCAAGTACAACGATCGCATCATCTACGACTAAACCAATTGCAAGAATAAGAGCTAACAATGTCATTAAGTTAATAGAAAAATTCAAACTTTGTAACATCATTAGCACGCCAATTAATGAAATTGGAATGGTTAATACTGGAATTAAAATTGCACGAAGTGAGCCAATAAACATCAAAATGACGACTAATACAATAACTGTCGCTTCTATAATCGTTTTAATCACTTCATGTATGGAACTATTAATCGCAATCGTACGATCATAGAGAATATCGGTTTCCATACTATCAGGGAGTTGCTGCTTAATCGTTTCAAAGAGCGGTCGAATTTTTTCAGCAACAGTTAATGGATTCGCTGTTGAAGTAGGATTAATCCCTAATACCACAGAATCAGAACCATTCGCTGTTGCACGTGAGTTATCATTTTCTTTATTCAATTCTATCGTGGCGATATCTCGTAACCGAACAAGCTCATTACCTTTAGCACTAACAATTAAATTGCCTAAATCCTCAACTGATTTTGTTGTAGTTTCAACTTTATTACGATAAGTAACAAAATAGCCATTATCATTACCGGCGGCAGTTTGTACATTGTTTGCAGATAACGCTGACATCACTGTAGGAGAAGAAAGATTTTGCGCAGCCATTTTTTCAGGATCAAGCCAGATACGTAACGAATACTCTGCCGCACCAAATACTTGTACCTCGGCAACACCTTCTATTGTAAAGAACTGAGGTTTCACCACACGATTAATATAATCGGTAACTTGGCTAGAATCTAATTTTTTTGAACGGAAACTAATATACATAATCCCCGTACCACCTGAAGAGGAAGCCACTGTTGGATCCTCAATACCCTGTGGCAATTCAGAACGTACCGCATTTACCTTAGCAAGCACATCAGCTAATGCTCCTGCAGGATCGGTATTTAATTTCATTTTCACTGTAATGACAGATGCACTAGGTGAACTTGATGATGACATATAATCAATATTGTCCGCCTGAGCAATAGACTCTTCAAGTTTAGATGTCACAAAAGCTTGAATTAAGTTTGCATCTGCACCTGGATAAGCTGTCGTTACCGTAATTACGGTAGTTGTCATTTTAGGATATTCACGCACGGCCAGTTTTGAAATCGCTTGTAATCCTAAAATAATAATAAGCAAGCTAATTGAAATCGCTAAAACAGGGCGACGAATAAAGATATCAGTAAATTTCATTCGTATTTCCTAAGTTGAATTAAAGATTAGTCTTTTTAGCGGGCTCAGAGCCACCAACAATGTCTTTTTCAATCCATTCTACAAGGCTACCATTGCTAATATTTTGCTGCCCCCCTGTAATAATTTTATCACCTGGTTTTATCTCATTACCTTGTAACTGAGAATAAATACCTTGACGATCTTTCGTAAATACAGTGATTTGTTTAGCTCGATACAAACGATCGAATTTATCATTACCTGATAATTTTTCTTTATCTTTGTCTGATAATGGCATCAATAAATAGGCAATTTCACCATACATATTGTAACTAATTGCGACTTGGGGAACGACAACTTGATTTTTCTCTGTAGGTAAGGCTATGCGTAATCGAGAAAACATACCAGAAAGTAATTGGCGACCATCTTCGGGTTCAAAAGTAGCTTGTACATCAACCAAACCCGTTGATGAATTAATTGCTGGTTCAATAGCCGTGATATGAGCTGAAAATGTTTCGCCTTTACGCGCATCAGTCGTTGCTGTAACACGTTGACCAATATGTAATTTATCTAATTCATTTTGAGAAATAGCAAAATCAACCTTCATTGAACTCGTATCTTCTACACGAATAATTTCTGTACCAATATTGACATATTGCCCTACATTAACTTTAACAATACCTGCTTTTCCATCAAATGGAGCAACAATACTACGGCGCTCAATGGTCGCTTTTAGAGATTCAATATTGGCTAGTTGAGCATCATATGCTGATTTTGCATTATCAACATCTTGACGAGATGCCGCATTACTTTTTAAAAGATTTGCATAACGTTGATAAGTCTGACGAAGTGCTGGAAGTTGAGCTTCTGCAGCTTGTAAACTTGCACGTTCAACAGAACTATCTAGCTCCACTAAACGATCACCTTTTTTCACTGATTGTCCATTTTGAACAAATACATGTGAAACGCTCCCCGCATTTTGTGCACTTAACATTGCTCCTTGATTTGGACGAACAAGACCCGTTGTATTAATTACAGGTGTCCATTCGCTAGGCTTAATCTCTAAGGCGGTTACTGGATTCGTTGACTCAGGCATATTGGCTAGAAATTTTCCAATCATCATGTTGCGAATAAAACTAAAACCAATAACGCCCGCAAAAATTAAGACAAAAACAGCCAAAATCACTTTCATAAAGAAAGTATGTGAACGTTTCGGTCTCTGAGATTGAGTTTGACTCATGTTTAAAGCTCCGTTATAAAAATAACAACAATTATTTCTGAATCGCACGCCAAGAGCGTTCAATCACAGATTCTAAAATTTCAGGTTTAAGATCGAAATCGATAAATTTTGCATCAGAGTCTAAATTTATCGCCGTTTTCAAACTTAATAAAAAGAGAATATCTTCAGATAATTCTGCTAATAAGCCAGCTTTTTGTGCTTGATGACAAAATAAATCCCAACGGCAATTTTTTACGTTTTTACAAATATCCTTGAAATTAGGCAAAGATTCATATTGCTTTAAATTGGATAAGATAGTGGGATTTTCTTGTAAGAAATACCAAATGTTTTTCCACATTTGTCGATACTGTTCGAAAAAAGGCTTAGATTCATCAAAATCTTTTTCAAGCGTTGCCATAAACATTGAAAACACTCTGTGTGCAAATTGTTCAAGCAACTCATCTTTGTTTTTGAAATAAAGGTAAATCGTTCCTGCGGCTACATTCGCTTCTTTCGCAAGTTTGTGCATAGAAAGTTGATTCAACCCTTCTTTTGCCATTAAACGATCTGTCGCTGAAAAAATCTGTTCAGCTAAGTCTGTTTTAGCTTGTCGCATAAGATCCTTGAGTAAAATAAGGAGCAATTATTGCTCAAAAATGAATGAGCGTTCATTTTATTTGTTTTTTGTTTTTTGGCAAGTTAAAAAACACAAAAGCACAACAAAAATGGGCAACATTTAAAAGCTAGATTTTGTAATCAACTTTTAAATGTCGCCCATTTTGACCGCACTTTTGATTAGTGAGAATAAAAAGCTAAATTGGTTCTAGTCCTAACACTTTACGACCATTAATACTTGCGATATTGACCATTTCATCCAAGTGTGGGAAACGGCAACCTGCAGCCAATAGGCTTAATTCTTGCCATAAATCACCTTCACATAGAGGAACCATATAATCACAAATATTATCTGTGCCTAGGGCAACAGTGATACCTTCGGGAATCATTTCATCTGCTGGCGTGAGTGCATTATGGAATGGCATAAGATCTTCTTTGCGATTACTGTCAATCCATGCCATCGGACAGGCTATCATCATCATTTTGGCTTTACGCATTTTTTCGTAAAGTTTGTAGCGATATTCTTTCGAATGTGAGCCAATGGAAATACCGTGGATACCCACAACTCGCCCCTCCATTCCGTGTTCAATGGTTTTGTCGCAAAGTTGCTCAGTTTCTTTTTCACTTGGATTGTTGAATTGGTCGACATGTACATGACACATAATTCCAAGAGATTTGGCCTTATCTAACAAGATATCCATCGCCTCTAGGCCACGTCCATAATCCAATTCATCACGATATGGTAAGCCACCAATCATATCTACCATTTCTGCACCAATATCAAACCATTTACGCGCAGTGGGTTCAATTACCCCTTTTAAAGTTTGATTGGCAAATTTCAAAATAATGTCATGTTTATACACTTCGCGAGCTTTGTGTGCGGCAATAATTGCACGATCTTCACAAATTGGGTCTATATCGACAAAAGTACCAAATGCGGTTACACCTTGGGATATCATTAATTCAATAGATTGGCAAAAACGTGCGTAATAATCATCAACACTGGAAGTGCGTTTTACTTCATCCACTAAATCCCATTTTTGTTGCAAATTACTACTATGATAAATCCCAATTTTCTCTGGCGTCATCGTAAAAGCTCGGTCAGCATGTGCATGGGCATTTACCCATCCGCCTTTTTTGATAATTTCATCGCGAATATAGGTTTTAAAACTACAAACGTGGCTTTTCATACAAACTCCGTAAAAAAGAAAGGATAAAAAGACGAGAATGTATATTAATTGAAAGGTACTGTAAGTACGGCGAGAAGCATTATGATAATGTTATGAAAAACTCACGGATTTTCATTAATAACATTTTTCAGTCTTAAACTGAGTCATGAGTATAAAGGCTTAAGGGCAAAAAATCTATTCTTTTATGCCCTTATAGGCTATTTTTCAAAGAAGAAATTTTGTAATTGGAAGGCTTCTAAGAAGATTCCAAGTGGCGGTCTATCTAACGATTGCTCAATATAATCTTTATCGAATTTTTTGTAATTACCTTTGCGATCAATGTGATATTGTGTTCCATCTGGTTGAATCACCACATTCCAGTGGAAATTAGAGGCAAGCACCCAGTCATCACCCTTAAGATCAAAGAGATTGCGTCCCTGACTATAATCCATCAACGGGTTTTCTACACCGAACACCGTTTGCATTAATGCAGAGAAAATATCCGCATGATTACTTAATCCATTTTGTTTGCCTACCGGTAAATCTTTCCAATATACAAGCAATGGCACTTGAACCTCATCGCGACCAAAGTAGTTTTCTCACTCTTTTTCATTCATTTCATTAAAGGTTAAACCATGCTCTGACGTGATGATGACTAATGCATTTTCAAGCGGTGTACTTTCTAACGCTTTTGCTAAAAGAGAATCAATGTCCTGCAAAGTGCGGTCATAATCTGATGGATTTTTAGCCTCCAAGGCTAAATCCAAATAAGCAAACCAAGGTGAGTCAGTTTTTTGTGCTTTAATAAAATCATTGAGATTTTTTACCGCACTTTCATTATTTGGTTTGTTGGTTTTATTCGATGAAAGTTTCATTTCTCGAAATAATGCTTGGCGGAAGACGCTATCTTTGAAATTTGTAGCCGAAAATAAACCCAATAGATAATTTTCAGCACGTAATTTTTCGATTAAAACAGATTGGGTATGATTGCTTAAAATGCTATCGGTGTAATTTGCATTTAGCCCGTAAAATAACCCAATTAAGCCTGCGTTATTACTGTTGCCTGTGCTGTAATGATTAGTGAATTCTGTTGAACTTGTCGCAAATTCAGCAAGTTTTGACATCTTTTCACTAGAAATCGCATCATGGCGCAAACCTGAAACCGTTACGATCAGAATATTAGGTTTATGCGTAATTGGTGCATAAGTGAGTTCTTTTTTCGGATAATCAATTTTTAAGGCATCTAAACGACCTTCTTGCGCCAATTTTTGCGTATATTCTTCTCCATCCAAGAAACCGTGTTTTTCTAAAAAAGAACGAGCCGTCATTGGATAAGATAAAGGGAAATTAGAGCGTTGCATGGTGATCGGGCGATACAAATAAGCATCCGCCCAAGCATAAATTAAATGCGTCGCAATGAACGTTGCGGTTAAGAATATACCGGTGCCTTTTAGCCATTTTTGGCGTTCAAGACTGCGTAATTTTTCCCAACTCCAGCGAGAAAATAACATTTGAGCCAGCAAAATTATTGGCATTGGTGCAAAGAAAATTTGCCAATCCGTGACATTCCACCATTTTATGGATTGACCAGCAAATTCCATACAACAGAGGATAAATGCAGATTAAAACGATTGAAAACGGCGGTATCAAATAATAATAAGGTTGTACAAATCATGGAAAAAATCACCGCACTTAACCTGTAAAATTAACTGATTGATTACATACCAATCACCACGCAATCTGCGACACCCTTTGCTTTACTCTGAGCTTGCATTGCTGCATCTCGATTGGCGAAATTTCCAATTCGTACTCTATTCCATTCACCATTTACTTGTACTTGTGCATTAAAACCTGTCATTGCCAATCTTCCCTGTAAACTTTCAGCCTGGGCTCGGTTCTTAAAAGCACCACACTGCAAACCAAACTTCTTACTACCATTTTCATTCTCTGTAGTTTTAACCGGCTCAACAGTTTTAATAGATTCCACTTTCTTCGTTGTATCTAATTTAGCCTGTTTAGCTTTTTTTTCGGCTTCAGTGCTAAGAGTGTCAATTTTTACGGTTTCTACTTTTTTGACTTGCTCTGTTTTAACCGGTGATGATTGCTGAACCACCGTACTTTTTGATAAATTATCAACCTTAGTAGATTCTTGAGCTGCTTGTTGTTCAGCTAATTTACGAGCTTCCTCTGCAGCTTTTTGATCTTTCTCCATTTGGATTAAAACTTGACGTTGTTCTTCTGTTAAACGCATATTTTTTTCTACACTAGATGGCTTATCATCAACAGGCACCGTACGCGTTTCTAACGCTTTAATATAACTCCAAACCTCTTCAGGACGATTAGGTAAAATACTTTTAGGCTGCGTTTTTTCTGTTTGAGGAGTAATTTCTTTCACTACTTTTTCCTCTGTTTTATTTTTCAGGAAATAAAGCCCAATACCAAATGCAAAGACAACTGCAATCATCATCCCAATTAAAATATTCTTATTTTTTCCTTTTTTCTTATTTACGCCACGACGTGCAACAAAATCTCGATGAGCCACGATAAATCCCTAAACTTTGAGTAATTTTTTTAATCATTTTATAAAACTCGACGATTTTACTGAAAAATTCACTTTTTTTCTAGGATAAAAATCAGATAAAAAAATACCGTACTTTTACAGAGTACGGTATTTTCCTATACATTGCTGAAAGAATTATTTCTCTTCTTTCTTAAATCCTGATTCGACATCTTTCATATCAGGTAACTTATGTGCAATACCTTTATGACAGTCGATACAAGTTTTACCATTTTCTTCAGCGAACTTATGCATCTTCGCCGCTACTTCTTTTTGTTGAGAACGATCCATACGATCCATTTTATGGCAGTTACGACATTCTTGAGAATCATTCGCCTTCATACGTGCCCACTCATTTTCGGCCATATGTAAACGACGTTCATTGAATTTCTCAATAGTATCCACTTTACCAGTATAAAATGCATAAACTTCTTTTGCTGCAACAATTTTGCGTAATATTTTTGGACCAAACTCATGTGGAACGTGACAATCTGGACAGCTCGCGCCTACACCTGTACGTGTTTGAAAATGGGTACTATGCAAATATTCAGGATAAACATCATTTGTATGACAGCTTGAACAGAATTTTTCTGTATTGGTTTCAGCTAGACCATAATTAAAGCCCACCCAAGCCAAAATTCCTGCAATAAATGCAAGTGAAATGATTGTTCCCACTGCAATTCGGCTTGGTGTTCTGAACCAATGCCAAAAAGATTTAATTAAATTTGTTAATTTTTTCATTTTTGCTCACCTTAATGATGTTGGTTCAAATATTTATCTGAAGAATGACCAAATTCTTTGAGCGTTTCCTCAAATTTTTCTTTATATTCAGGCGTTTTAGTCACTTGTGGTAACGGTTGATCTGCTTTTCTATCATAACCTGGTGTAGAGCGATATGTTTGTTCAACAATCGGTTTTGCATCAGTTTGTGGAACATGACATTGTAAACAGAAATAACGACGTGCAGAGACTGTATCGCCTAAATGCCCTTCACGATCATAAAAGTGAGTTTTACTTGGTACAGTAGCGCCAACAAGTTGAGCTACATCAGCATTATGGCATTCTAAACAACGGTTTGTGTTTTTACTCACTTGCATCCCTTTAATACTGTGTGGTACTACAGGCGGTGCAAAAAGCATATCACGAGGTTGGATACCTGTATCTTTTAGGTTATTTTTAAACTCAGGTTGAATTGCTTCATGTGCATTTTCAACACCTGATTTCACCACTTCTACATTAGTATTCGGATAAACTTCAGCATGAAGCATGGCTGAACATCCCAATAATGCCATAATCATGGCCATCATCTTTTTCATTTTTCACTCCATTTGTGAATTTATTTTCACAAAATTGGCATAAGCCGTTAAAAAATACGATAAAGTGCGGCCATATTTCTATTATTTTACTATGACCGCATACGTTTTACGCTTTTACTACTTTAACTGCACATTTTTTATAGTCAGTTTCTTTTGAAATTGGGTCTGCCGCATCTAAGGTTAAGCGGTTAACTTGCTGACCCGCATCAAAGAACATAGTGAAAACTAAACCGCGAGGTGGCTTATTACGTCCACGTGTATCTAAATAAGATACCATCTCACCACGACGAGTAATCAATTTAATTTTATCGCCATGACGCATTCCACGTGCCTCAGCATCTAGCGGATGCATATATACAACATTGTTTGGGAATGAACGGTGAATTTCTGGTACACGACGTGTCATAGTACCTGTATGCCAATGTTCTAAAACACGGCCAGTACATAACCACATATCGTATTCTTCATCTGGTGATTCTGCAGGAGCCTCATAAGGTGCGGCAAAAATAACCGCTCTTTTATCTTTTTGACCATAGAAATCTACTTCACGGTCTTTAGAAGCAAAGAAGTCATAACCCTTACGATAACGCCAACGTGTTTCAACACCATTTACGACAGGCCAACGTAATCCACGAACTTCTTCACTTTGATACATATCATATGGTGCTAAATCGTGTCCGTGACCGCGCCCAAACTCAGCATATTCTTCAAATAAACCTTTTTGTAAATAGAAGCCAAAATGCTCAGCATCATCATTTAAATGATCTGTTGGTTTTTCAAATTTATTCACGTTGCCATTTAAATAAAGCACTTCATATAACGTTTTACCTTTAAATTGAGGATTAGCGTCAAGCAATTCTTTTGGCCAAACTTCATCAGTTTTAAAATATTTAGAAAACTCAAGAACTTGCCATAAATCAGATTTTGCCTCACCGGGTGCTTTTACTTGCTGTTTCCATGCTTGGGTACGACGCTCTGCGTTACCAAAAGCTCCTTCTTTTTCCACCCACATTGCAGTTGGTAAAATTAAGTCAGCAGCTACTGCACTTGCTGTTGGATAAGGATCCGATACAACAATAAAGTTTTGTGGATCTCGCCAAGCTGGCATACGTTCCTGATTACTATTTGGGCCCGACTGCATATGGTTATTACACATTTGCCAGTAAACATTGATTTTGCCATCTTTCATGGCACGGTCAATTTCATTAATTGACAAGCCAACTTGCGTTTGCACCGCACCAGCCGGTAATTTCCAAATACTTTCTGCTTTTGCCACATGTTGTGGGTTGGTAACAACCATATCCGCAGGTAAACGGTGTGGGAATGTTCCAACTTCACGAGCAGTACCACAAGCAGATGGTTGACCAGTCAAAGAGAATGGGTGGTTACCTGGTTTAGAAATCTTGCCTGTTAATAAATGTAAACTATGTAACATTTGGTTTAACCACACACCACGAGTATGCTGGTTAACACCCATTGTCCAGAATGAAGTAACATTTGTTTTTGGATCAGCATATGCCTGTGCAAGTGCTTCTAATTGATTTTTAGGAACCCCTGTTAGTTTATGGGTATACTCAAGATCATACTCTGATACAAACTTCTTATATTCATCAAAAGTAAAATCAAGCATTTTACCTGCACCTTTCCCCGCATTTTTCGCAGCTTTTTCTAAAGCATGATCGGGTCTAAGTGCATAACCAATATCTGTTGTAGCCTTTTTAAATTTAGTATTTTCTGCAACAAATTTCTCATCTACACCACCATTTTGGATGATATAGTTTGAAATATAGTTAGCAATAGCTAGGTCTGTTTGAGGAATGAATACAATGCCATAATCTGCTAATTCAAATGAACGATGTTCAAACGTTGAAAGAACAAAAATTTTCAGATCTGGGTGGTTTAATTTGCGATCGGCAATACGTGACCATAAAATTGGGTGCATTTCAGCCATATTAGAGCCCCAAAGCACCATAACATCCGCATTCTCGATGTCATCATAACATCCCATCGGTTCATCAACACCAAAGGTACGAATAAAGCCAGTTGCGGCAGATGCCATACATTGACGCGCATTTGGATCAATATTGTTTGAACGTAAACCAGCTTTATAGAATTTAGATTTTGCGTAGCCTTCAATAACTGTAGTTTGACCAGAGCAGTAATGTGCAACAGAACTTGGACCTTTCTTACGAATTGCTTCTTTCGTTTTATCCGCAAATACAGTAAATGCAGTTTCCCAACTTACTGGCGTAAACTCACCATTTTTATCATATTTACCATCTTTCATTCGAAGCAATGGCTGGGTTAAACGATCCTTACCATACATAATTTTAGATAAGAACAACCCTTTAATACAATTCAATCCACGGTTTACTTCAGCATCTGGATCGGCATAAGTAGCAACAACACGGCCATCTTGTGTACCAACCATTACACTACAACCTGTACCACAGAAACGGCAAGGTGCTTTTTCCCAATGAATATCTTTATTGATATTTTCTTCCGCTGCAACATTTTTGATTGGAATACTAATACCAGCAGCAACTGCTGCCGCTGCAGCAGCATTTGCCTTCATAAAGTCACGACGACTTATGCTCATAGTGTTTCCCCCACTATTATTAACACTAAAAAATAAAAAACTAATTATCTTCTACTTGATGATAAACTAACGAAACCGTAATAACACCATCAATATCTCTAGCCAATTCCATACGATTAGCTAATTCTTTCTGACTATTTGCTTGCATTACTGCAACAATTTTACCATTTTCCTCATTGACTGCATGAATTTCAGTATCAGGTAATTTGGAAAGCTCACTTTGAATTATACCAAGTTTTGACACCATACATTGCACAACAATGCCACAAACCTGCCATTTCTCAACTGTATCTGTTTTTATTAAATCGTTAATTTTCATTTTCATTATTGTGAGATGGGTAAAACAAAGTTATCGCATCAACAGGACAACGTTGAATGCAAGCGCCACAACCGTTACAAGCATCCACATCTAATACAGGCTTGGCTATTCCACCTGCTTGCCAACGAAATTTAATTGCGTTCTTTGGGCAATTATCTTGACAACTACGACAAGCTATATTTTTTTCAGTTAAACAATCTTTACCAATCTCAATTTTATGGTTCCAAGGTTGCTCAGAACAAGAACGAAAAATTGGTTGTTTACATATATCTACACATTTTCCACAAAAAGTACATTCCCCCTTATCGAAACACACTTCGGGGAATCCACCATCACCTTTTACCAAAATATTGGTTTCACATATAGAAAGGCAATCACCACAGCGCGTACATTGCTCTACAAAAATAGAATTTTCAACAGCCCAAGGAGGGCGGACTCCATCAAAGCCTTGTTTCTGCTCAGTTTTCGTATGCAAAGATGTTAAAAATTTACCTCGTAAAAATTGTCTGCGGGGCAAGTTTTCAACAGTCATCCAGGTGCCTTCTATAAATCCGTCAGTACTTTTGGGGTGGTGATTATGAAGTTCCTAACTAGAAATAGGAACCACCCATAATAGGTAGTTATTTACTTTTTTTGAACTTTCTTTGTGATAGATCAAATTTAAATCGTAATAAAAAATAACTCGACATAGTTGTTTTTTACCACAATATTTTAACAAAACTACTCTGCTTTTGCTGGATATTCCCACCAAATATCAAATAATTCGCTTACTTCAATTTGTTGCAAACCATTTTTTTCTAACCATTTTTTCACAGTTTCACGGTGGCTTTCATCACATTTACCAATTTTTTCTAGGCAAACTAAACCTTCCCAATGTAAATACCCGCTACCTTCATAAGCTAGACCATTTGGTTGAATCACTTCGTTAATAAAACGATCAACGATTTCATCTACAGTTTCAATCGCAGTACCTTCTGCAAATTGGAAATTTACAAGAAAACCGAGTTCTTGGAATTCAGCAAGGTGAAGTTTTTTGCGTTGACGTTGATTGTAAGATTTAGACATGGTATTTCTCCTATTAAGGTCGTATTCAAATCAGTATTCTATATTAAATTCGTGAATTTGGCATCGGATTTCCCCAACATCAATCTTCACCCAAAAGTTAATTTGCCCAAAATAGGCTTATTTCTTCACAAAGTATAAATCCCAAACACCATGACCAAGTCTGTGGCCTCTGGCTTCAAATTTAGTTAAAGGTCTAAAATCTGGTCTTGGAATATAATCGCCATTTTTCGAGGTATTCACTAAATCGGTGTTTGCACTTAATACTTCTAGCATTTGTTCTGCATAATTTTCCCAATCTGTAGCCATATGGATAAAACCATTTTCACCTAATTTTTGTACCACTTGTGCCACAAAGTGCGGTTGAACAATACGACGTTTATGATGTTTTGCTTTATGCCAAGGATCGGGGAAAAATAACTGTAAACCGCCAAGCGCACCATCTGCAATACTGTCTCGTAAAATTTCCGTTGCATCATGACAAATCACGCGTAAATTCGTTACGCCTTTTTCCACAGCATAAGCAATACAAGCACCAACACCCGGGGTATGAACTTCAATGCCAAGATAATTTTTGTCAGGATTAGCAAAAGCCATATCCACGAGCGATTTTCCCATTCCAAAGCCAATTTCTAATACAACTGGATTATCATTGCCATAAATCTTCGCAAAATCAAAAGGTTCCGTTTGATAGTCTAAACCAAGTGTTCCCCAGTTATCATTCATCATGTTTTTCTGAAATTCGCTCAAACGACCAGTGCGGAGAACAAAACTACGGACTTTGCGTTTATAGCGGCCATCTTTGGTAAATTCTGCGGTTTCAACGGTTTTACGTTTTTGATCAGCAAAAGTTTGTATCATAAAAATCTTGTTCGTGAAAAAAATTGGCGGCGATTATACACGTTTTTCTCGTATAATAGGGCAAATTTTTTCCCAAGGTTGATTATGAAAATTGTCCGAGTGGCACTGGCTGTGCCGCTTCCTCGTTTATTTGATTATCTCTTCCCCGATGATGTTTCATTACAAATCGGCACACGTGTTCTTGTGCCTTTTGGTACGCAAAAACGCGTCGCCATTGTGGCTGATTTCCCGACAAAATCAGACGTGCCAGAAGATAAGCTCAAAACCATTCTTCAACCATTAGATTTAGCACCGCTCTTCACCCCAATTTATTGGGATTGGCTTCATTGGGCAGCAAATTATTATCAAGCAGGATTAGGCGATGTGTTATTTCAAGCCTTGCCTGTGAAATTGCGTAACGGAGAAAGTGCGGTGAAAAATGACTGTACTTTTTGGCGAATTACAGATGCGGGGAAAAATGCGCTTGAACAAGGCCTGTTAAAACGCTCGAAAAAGCAAGTTGAAGCCCTACAATGCTTATCTGAAACTGATCTTGAAAAAGGCAATAATGAGTTTTCCTCTGCGATTTGGTCAGTCTTAAAAGCCAAAGGGTTTATTGAGGAAATTACTATCCAAACAAAGCCCCTAAGCTGGCAACAAAGCTTAGGCGATAACCCAATTGTCAATGCTGAAAATCGTTTAACCTTAAATAAGCAGCAAGCCTTAGCCTTCAGTCAATTGCTCTTTCATTCTGGTTTCAATGTATGGCTGCTCGATGGGGTAACTGGTTCAGGCAAAACAGAAATTTATCTGCAGTATATTGAAGAAATTTTAAAATCGGATAAGCAAGTATTAGTGCTTGTGCCCGAAATTGGGCTAACACCACAAACGGTGCACCGTTTCAAAGCGCGTTTCAATGTAGAAATTGATGTTCTTCATTCTAATTTAACCGATACGCAACGGCTTTATGTATGGGATCGCGCCCGCTCTGGACAAAGTGCCATTGTGATTGGTACGAGATCGGCATTGTTCACACAATTTTCTAATCTTGGTGCAATTATTTTGGACGAAGAACACGACGCGTCTTACAAACAGCAAGACAGTTGGCGTTATCACGCGCGAGACTTGGCGATTGTACTGGCTCAAAAACTAAATATTGCGGTATTAATGGGTTCCGCCACGCCAAGTTTAGAAAGTATTAATAATGTACAAAACGGCAAATACCAACATTTAGTGTTATCAAAAAGAGCGGGGAATTCTACCGCACTTCGTCATTTCGTTATTGATTTGAAAAATCAAAACATACAAAACGGGCTTTCAAAACCCTTATTGGAGCGAATGAAAGCTCACCTAGAAAAAGGCAATCAAGTTCTGCTTTTCTTAAATCGTCGTGGCTTTGCGCCCGTATTGCTTTGCCATGAATGTGGTTGGATTGCACAATGCCCTCATTGTGAAAAACCTTATACCTATCATCAGCATCAAAATGTATTGCGTTGTCATCATTGTGGTGCACAGAAAACTATTCCTCGACAATGTGGTGATTGCGGTTCGACTCATTTAGTCACCACAGGTCTCGGCACGGAACAATTAGAAGAAACCTTGAAAACGCTATTTCCTCATTATTCTGTAGCGCGAATCGACCGCGATAGCACTTCGCGTAAAGGAAAATTGGAAGGTTATTTAGAAGATATTCAACAAGGCAAAAGTCAAATTTTGATTGGCACACAAATGCTGGCAAAAGGACATCATTTTCCGAATGTTACCCTCGTTGCCTTAGTGAATGTAGATAGTGCATTATTTTCACTAGATTTTCGTGCAGAAGAACGTTTAGCTCAACTTTATGTTCAAGTTGCTGGACGTGCTGGTCGTGCCGATAAACAAGGCGAAGTCGTGCTACAAACACATTATCCTGATCATCCTTTGCTCACTACGTTATTAGCGAATGGCTACCAAGCTTTTGCAAAAGAAACCTTACAATTACGCCATTCAATGGGATTGCCACCTTTCACTTTTCAGGCGTTATTCAAAGCACAGGCTAGACATTCTGAGCTTGCAGAAAATTGCTTAAACCAGATTGCAGATTTTTTTCAATCGAAACAAATTGCGGGATTACAAATGCTTGGCCCAATGCCTGCATCGTTCAGCAAAAAAGCAGGGCAATATCGTTGGCAGTTATTATTGCAGCATCCATCAAGAATGACATTGCAAAAAGCATTAAGAGAATATCAACAAGCCGAACTTGAAAAAAACAGCCAAGTGCGATTAATTTTGGATGTTGATCCACAAGACTTATCATAAAAAATGCGGTGAAAATTCACCGCACTTTCTCTATAAAATCTATTTGAAATCTTCGACATCACCCAATAGACAAGCATATTTCGCCGTATTTGGACTGGACTCCAAGGCAATTTTTAATGCCATCGTCAAAGGAACTGACAGTAGCATTCCCACTGTTCCAAGTAACCATCCCCAAAACAATAATGAAAGGAATACTACTAAGGTTGAAAGCCCTAATCGTTGTCCCATCATTTTAGGCTCAATAATGTTACCGACAATCATATTGATCGCAATAACACCAACTGCTACGCCAAAGCCAATTCCAAAACCGTTCAGTAATAAGGCTTGCACAATAATCGGAATAGCCGCAATGATAGAACCAATATTGGGAATATAATTCAGCAAGAAACTCAAGGTTGCCCACAAAATTGCATATTGAACCCCACAGGCTTCCAACAAAATAAAAATACCAACGCCAGTAAGCAAGCTGGTGATACTTTTAATGCCGAGATAACCAATTACGCCTTGCAAAACTCGGTCAATATGGCATTCTTCTTTGGCTGCATCATGAGGGGTTGAACTAATCACCATAGCAAATTTATGTTTCATCGTTGGCGCTTCAGCAAGCATAAAAATTACGACCAACACTAAAACAAACACATTGCTCACCACACCAGAGAAATTCAGCAATACTCGACTCACAAAATTCATAATGATGCTTGGGTCAAAATTTTCTTGGATGGTTTCACGCGAAAGCGTGAAAGGCAGATTGAAACGTTGCAACAATCCTGTTAGATCACTCACACGTTGTGAAAGTAAAACTTTATATTGTGGAATAGATTGGGTAAATTCTCTTGCAGTGCTGTTAATCAGCCCGACTAAAAAGAAAAACACCAAAGAAATCAAGAAGAAAAGCAAAGTTATGGCTAACCAATGAGGAATTCGGCGTTGTGTCATCGCCTTAATCATCGGTGAACAAATGATCGCGATAAATAGCGATAGCAAGAATGGCACGACAATTTCTGCCGCCAATTTTACGCCAGCTAAGATAATAATTACCGCAGCAATGCCAAGCAAAGTGCGGTGTAAATTTAAATTATTTTGCACTAAATCGCATCCTCATTTTCTTCGCCCGTGCGAATGCGGATCGCTCGCTCAACGTTATAAACAAAAATTTTGCCGTCACCAATTTTGCCTGTTTGTGCCGTTTCAATAATAGCTTCAATACATTGATCCACAAGCTCATCAGGAACTACCACTTCCAATTTCACCTTCGGCAGAAAGTCCACCATATATTCCGCACCACGATAAAGTTCCGTATGACCTTTTTGGCGACCAAATCCGCGTACTTCCGTGATTGTCATACCTGAAATACCAATATCTGAAAGACTTTCGCGCACATCGTCTAATTTAAACGGTTTGATCATTGCTTCGATTTTTTTCATGTTATTTCTCCAGATTTTCACGTCTTGCGGATTTAGGCCGGAAACTTTCGATGATTTCAGGCTTGGTATCAATATATAAGCCGTTAATCAATTGCAAACAATAAGGCACCGCGCTGAAAATGCCTTTTACAAGCACATTTCCCTCTTTATCTTTCACGCCTTCCAAGGTTTCTTTAATCGCTTTAGGCTGTCCCGGAAGATTTAAAATCAGGCTTTCCTTACGAATCACACCTACTTGGCGGGATAAAATTGCGGTAGGCACAAAATGCAAACTCACTTGACGCATTTGTTCGCCAAAACCCGGCATTTCTCGATCTGCTACCGCAAGGGTAGCATCAGGCGTTACATCGCGTTTTGCAGGCCCTGTCCCACCAGTTGTCAGCACTAAATGGCAACCTTGTTCATCCACCAGATCTTTTAATGTTTGTTCAATAACTGGCTGTTCATCGGGGATTAATCTTGTTTCCAAATGGAAAGGATCAACAAGAGCTTGTTCTAACCAAGCCTGTAATTCTGGGATGCCTTGATCTTGATACACGCCTGCTGATGCGCGATCAGAAACAGACACCAGACCAATTTTTAAAAGTGCGGTCATATTTTTCCTTATTTTAAGTGTATATATCTATTTATCAGTAAATTTAGTTTCCAATACCTTTTTAACAGGTGTAAAACTACGACGATGTTGCGGTAACACGCCAAGTTCAGCTAATTTTTCTAAATGTAATTTGGTTGGATAGCCTTTATGCTGGGCGAAAGCGTATTCTGGATATTGCTTGTCTAATTCTTCCATTTCTTGGTCTCGTGCCACTTTCGCCAAAATAGAGGCTGCACTGATTTCCGCCACAAGGCTATCGCCTTTTACGACGGCTTGCGCTGGAATATCTAAATCTTTTGGGATCTTATTGCCATCAACCAACACAAAGTGCGGTTGAATTTTTAAAGATTTTACTGCTCGAGTCATTGCTAATAAGGAGGCTTGCAGGATATTTATCTCGTCAATTTCGTTAGCTTCAGCTCGACCTAATGCCCAAGCAAGAGCTTTTTCTTTGATTTCTTCAGCAAGGGCTAAACGTTTTTTCTCAGAAAGTTTTTTAGAATCAGCGAGGCCTTCAATTGGCTTATTCGGATCTAAAATAACGGCTGCCGTGACAACAGCCCCAACTAGAGGGCCTCGCCCAACTTCATCAACGCCAGCGATCAATTCATAGCCTTGTGGATATTCAAACATTTTCTGTTCCTTCTAATAAATCAATGACTGCTTGAGCCGCTTGCTTATCGGCATTGCATTGAATTTTTTGGTGTAAATCTATGAAGTGCTGAATTAAAACATGGCGATTTTTTACTGCACTTTCATCATCAGAAAGATAAGCAGATAGTTTTTCAGCGAGCAATTCTGGCGTGCATTCTTCTTGAATCATTTCAGGAACGAGCATTTCATTCGCAAGCAAGTTTGGTAAAGAAATATAATCAGTTTTTACTAAACGTTTTGCTAAGAAATAGGTCAGTGGTTTCATTCTATAGCCAACCACCATAGGGGATTTACAAAGCATTGCTTCAAGCGCTGCTGTTCCTGAAGCAAGAAGTGTTGCATCAGCTACGATCATTGCTTGTCGTGCATTGCCATCAATTAAATGCAGGTCTAGGTTTGGCGCAATTTTAGCTTTAATAGCTTCAAATTGAATTCGTCGTTTTTCGTTCACCAAAGGGACTAGGAATTGTAAATCAGGAAATTGTTCTTTTAACAATAAAGCGGTTTTCAAGAAAGGCTCAGTCAAAAACTCCACTTCTGAACCACGACTTCCAACTAAGATAGCTAAATAGCGCTTTGCGGGATCAAGCTGTAGCATTTGGCAAGCTTCGACACGGTTTGGTTTGAGAGGAATAGCATCTGCCATTGTGTGTCCAATAAAACGGCAAGGCACATTAAATTTATCGTAAAAGGCTTTCTCAAAAGGCAAAAAGGCAAGAACTTGATGAGTCGCTTTGGCAATTTTGTGAATGCGATTTTGACGCCACGCCCATACAGAGGGGCTTACGTAATGAATAGTTTTAATTCCGTTTGCTTTGAGCTTGAGTTCTACATCCAAATTAAAATCAGGTGCATCAATGCCGATGTAAACATCAGGTTTTTCTTGCAACATGGTTTGAATGACATTTTTGCGAATTTTCAACAGACGAGGAAGATGTTTCAAAATTTCAGCCAACCCCATGACTGAAAGCTCTTCCATATCGACAAGCGTCTCACAGCCTTCAGCCAACATTCTTGGGCCAGCAATGCCAATAAAGCGAGCATTAGGATAATGAGCTTTGAGCTGGCGAATTAAACCAGCACCGAGAATATCACCAGATACTTCTCCTGCAACAAGAGCAATGGTTGGATTTGTTTTGTTCATCAAATTTATCCTAAAAAATAACCGCACCTTGGTGTGCAAAGTGCGGTTGAAAACAGAGATACTTTATTAACGAATAATACCGCGAGTTGAACGTTTGAAAAATTCAACAAAGAAACTAATTGCTGAATCGGTTTCCGCAATTTGCTCAATTTCTGGCAATACTTCTTCGAGCGTTTTGCCGCTACGATAGATCATCTTATAAACGTTACGGATTGCGTGCATGGTTGGTTTATCAAAACCACGACGTTTTAAACCTTCTAAGTTTACGCCAAATGGACGGGCGTGGTTGCCTTGTGCCATAACGTAAGGAGGTACATCTTGGCTTACCATAGAACCGCCGCCTAACATGACGTGTGCGCCAACGATCACAAATTGGTGAATTGCTGACATGCCACCAACAATGACGAAATCATCTAATTCTACGTGACCTGCAAGCGTTGCATTGTTTGCTAAAATACAGTTGTTTTTAATTTGGCAATCGTGTGCAACGTGAACATTCACCATTAATAAATTGTTATTGCCAATAGAGGTTACGCCACCGCCTTGGATGGTTCCACGATGGATTGTCACATGTTCACGAATTCGGTTGCCATTACCAATAATAGTTTTAGTTGCTTCGCCGTTATATTTTAAATCTTGGTTCACCTCACCAATGCTAGCGAATTGATAGATTTCGTTATCTTCGCCAATAACCGTATCACCACGTACGACAACGTGAGATTTCAATACAGTGCGAGCTTTAATTTCAACGGTGCCTTCAACAATACAGAAAGGCCCAATAACAACACCTTCACCAATAACTGAGCCTTCTTCAACTAAGGCTGTAGGATGGATTTTTGCATTTGGGTGGATCATATTTACCCCCTTAATTAACGACGAGCGCACATTAGTTTTGCTTCACAAGAAATTTCACCGTTTACGGTTGCAACACCAGTAAATGCAGTGATGCCACGGCGTTCTTTAATCACTTGAACGTTTAATTCCATTTGATCTCCAGGTAACACTGGGCGTTTAAAGCGCGCTTCATCAATACCTGCGAAATAGAATAGCTCACCGCCTTTTAATTCGTGAGTTTTAAAGGCTAAAATGCCCATTGCTTGTGCCAAAGCTTCTAAAATTAAAACGCCCGGTAAAATAGGTTCGCCAGGGAAGTGACCTGTGAAACAAGGCTCATTGACGCTGATATTTTTAATCGCTTTTAACCATTCGCCTTCTTTAAAATCCAATACGCGATCCACTAATAAAAATGGATAGCGATGTGGTAATAAAGTCATAATTTCTTTTGATTCGATCACTCTTGGTTGTTGTTCTGACACGTTGACACCTTACAAAAAATAAACAAATAAAATCACTCGGATTATACGATATTTACGGCTAAAAATAAAACGCACCATAAAAGTTGGTGCGCTCTACAATAAATTAATTAATCTTCTTTTCTAACGCTTTCACACGTTTATTTATTTCATCAATTCCCAAAGTTAATGCCGCAGTTTTACGCCATGCTTTGTTCGTTTGCAATGGAATACCAGATGAATAGACGCCAGGCTCAGTAATTGGACGCATCACCATTCCCATACCTGTAATAGTTACCTTATCGCAGATTTCCATATGACCATTGATTACACTCGCACCACCAATTAAGCAATACCGCCCAACTGTTAAGCTTCCAGCCATAATGACCCCTCCCGCAACCGCGGTGCCGGTACCAATATGTACGTTATGGGCAATTTGACAAAGATTATCAATAATAACATTATCCTCAATAACAGTTGCATCTAAAGCACCACGATCAATACAAGTGCAAGCACCTATTTCAACATTATTACCAATAATTACCTGACCAACTTGTGGAATTTTAATCCAACGTCCACGATCATTTGCGTAACCAAAACCATCACTACCGATGACTGTTCCTGATTGAATTAAGCAATTAGTACCAATCTCAACGTTATGGTAAACAGTTACATTAGCCCAAAGTTGAGTGCCTGAACCTATCTTGGTATTTTTACCAACAAAGCAGTTTGCACCAATGATCACGTTATCACCAAGTACAACACCTTCCTCAATCACTGCATTGGCGCCAATTGAAACATTCTCACCTAAAGAAGCACTATCAAAAATTACCGCACTTTTTGCAATGCCTTGCGCAGCCTTTGGTGTGCTATCCATATATTGAGCTAAAATTGCGTAAGCTACATAAGGATCTTTTACGATTAATAAATTGCTTTCAGGTGAACAAAACTCTACATCTGCTTCGGATACAACCAAGATACCTGCCTTAGAATCTTTTAATAAAGAACGGAACTTTGCATTAGAAATAAAGGTAAGCTGATGACATTGAGCCTTATCAAGAGGAGCGATATTTTCTACAACGACATCGGCGTTACCGCGAACAGTAGCGCCGATTTGAGTTGCCAATTCTTGTAAAGAATAGGTTTTTAACATGATTAATAAAGCCTATTATTTTTTCTCTTCTGTTTTTTGTGTTGCAGGAATTGTTTTTAACACAGCATCACTAATGTCTTTACCCTCTACTGCAAATACGACTGAATTTGCATCAAGCACATAGCTATAACCATTTGCTTTTGCATAATTATTTGTTGCAGTTTGAATACTATCTAGCAATTTACCACGCTCTTCGGCTTGACGTTTTTCATTTTGAGCTTGAAATTCAGCCACTTTTTTATCTTGTTCTTGCATCAATTTTTGTAATGAAGCGTCTTCAGAAGCAGCGAGTTTATTAATTTCATCTTGACGTTTTTGAATATCAGCTTTACTTAAACGTGCCGCATCTTTTTCTAATGCTGCTGCTTTTGCTTCTACTTTTTTACGTGCTGCAACAATTTTATCATCAATTTCTTTTTTGCTTGCAGCTAATTTATCAGCAACAGGTTTAAATTCTGCATCTAATTTATCTGCAACAGCTTGACGATCTGGATGGTTTTGGAAAACATAACCTGCATTAATGAAAGCAATTTTTTCCTCAGCAGCCGCATAGCCTGAAGCAAGTGCGATACCTAATGCAAGTGCGGTTACTTTTACAACATTTTTCATTTTATAAATTTCCTTAATTAGTTAGTTATTAATATTCTCTACACTAAAATAAACTTAGTACAGAACGTTTTCTTTGAATGATAATATGACAAAAAGTTCAATTTATTAAAATGAACCACCAATACTAAATTGGAATTGTTCTACATCATCATATTCATATTTCTTAATCGGTTTTGCGTAAGAGAAAACCAACGGTCCAATTGGCGATTGCCATTGGAAACCTACACCAGCAGATGCTCGAATACGACTAGGTGAACTATAATCTGGCAAATTAGCAAATTTAGCCTTATCCTCAGCTTTCCATTTAGTGTTCCACACACTTGCTGCATCTACAAACAAAGATGTTCTCACCGAATTTTGCCCCTTATCTCCGACAAATGGTGTTGGCACAATTAATTCAGCACTTGCTGTTGTAATCGCATTACCACCAACAACATCGGTACTTGGAACCCAATCGGGATTATCTCCCCGCATATTTTTTCTATCATAAATAGCATTAGGCCCTATTGCGCCATAAGCAAAGCCACGTAATGAACCAATACCACCCGCGGTATAAGTTTGATAAAACGGTAAACGTTTATTACCAAACCCATTCGCATAACCCGCTGATGCTTTTGCCGAAATAACCCAACGATGATCTCGATCGAGTGGATAGAATCCTTGGATATCTGCACTTAATTTATAATATTTGTTATCAGAACCAGGTACCGTAACACGACCGCCAAGCGTTGCTTTTACCCCTTCTGTAGGGAAATAACCTCTATTCAGACTGTTATAGTTCCACCCAAATGAAAAATCAAAATCATCTGTTTTAATAGAATTTCCATTAAAATTCATTGATGATAGATACAAATCACGATTATATTCTCTCGCAAAATTACTAATCTTATTATAGGTGTAGCCTAAACCCATATAATATGAATTATTTTCGTTAACAGGGAAGCCTAAAGTAAGGTTTCCACCATAGGTAGTACGTTTATAAGTAGATGAAGTCTCACTTTTTGAATTATCATAATTTTCAAAGAATACGTTACCACCAAGGCTTACACCATCCTTAGTAAAATAAGGCTCTGTATAACCAAGATTAAGGCTTGTGCCGTAATCATTTTTGGTTCCACCAAGGCTTACTGCCGCACCAGTACCCAAAAAGTTATCTTGTTTAACACTTGCCTGATAACTAATACCACTTTCTGTACCATAACCAATACCAAAATTGATACTACCTGTTTGACGTTCTTTTACTTTATAAATAACATTGACTTCATCAGAACTGTTTTGAACTGGGGTAATTTTACTTTCTACAGTTTCAAAAAAGCCCGTACGATCTAAACGAACTTTTCCTAATTCAACAAGTTGGGAATTATACCAAGTTCCTTCTTGTTGTCTCATTTCCTGGCGCAATGTACTATCCGCAGAAACGGTATTACCTTCAAAACGAACCTCTCTAACCGTTAAACGACGACCTGCATCAACTACAAAAGTAATGGCTAACGTTTTATTTTCTTCATCAAAATCAGGCACTGAATTAACCGTTGCACTGCCATAGCCTCGCTCTCCTAATTTTGCTTTAATAGCATTCTCTATATCAACAATATCGCTACGACGATAAGTATCATTTAAATGCAATTTTGAAAGTAAAGGCTCAAGTTCTGTTGCCATACCGCCAACATTACCGACAATACGGGCAGCACGTAAATCATATTTCTGCCCTTCATTTATATCAATAGAAACAGTAACACGTTTTTTTTCATCATTTAGCTGAACATCTTGCTTGGTAATGTGCGCTTTTGCATAACCGTTATTATGGTAATACTCTTCAATTGCTTGCAAATCTTTACCAAATTGCTCACCTTCAAATTTATTGCCCCACAATTTCCACCAAGCATCCGGCTGTAATTCCATTTGTTCTTGAAGTGTGCTACTACTTACTGATTCATTTCCATTAAAAGTTACCGAATCTAATTTTGCAGTATCATCTTCATCAATTTGAACAATAACCTCTGCACGGTTATTCGGTAATGTATTCACTATCGCTTCAACTTTTGCGTTATAACGCCCTTTGGCTTCATAACCATCTCTTTTAACGGCTTTAACAAACTCATTTAATATTGTTCTATTAAGTACCGCGCCAGTTGCTATACCACTCTGGGTTAAATTCTGTTTAATTACATCAGCTGGAATTGCAGAACTTCCTTTAACTTGAACATCTGCAATAATCGGTTTTGCAACCACACTGACAACTAACGCATCCCCGTCTTGACGAGCTTTAACATCATCGAACTGTCCACTAACGAATAACGAGCGAACAATATTAGCAACATTTTGATCTGTTACACGCTGTCCTGCTCGCACAGGCAAACTTGCAAGAATAGACTGCTCTAGGTCACCTTGCGCACCTTCAATACGAATTTCTTTAGCAACGAAAGGCGCAGCCAATGCGCTTACCGTTGTACCGAATAATAAACTTGCTATGAGAAGTTTTTTCATCGACTGTATCCTATATAAAAATTATAGACGTAAAAAATCATTAAATAACGCAAACGCTGTTAATGTTAGCAACAACACCGCACCAATTCGATAACAGACATTTTGTACCTGTTCAGAAATAGGTTTTCCTTTTATTGCTTCAACTGCAAGAAAAACCAAATGGCCACCATCTAACACAGGCAATGGAAATAGATTCATAATACCCAAATTAACACTGACTAATGCCATAAAACTCAAAAAATAAATGAATCCAATACTTGATGATGCTCCCGCACCTTTAGCAATAGAAATTGGCCCACTTAAATTATTTAATGACAAATCACCGCTAATCAGTTTTCCTAATACTTTTAATGTTAAAAGAGAAAGCTGAGTTGTTTTTTCAATACCTTTTTGAACTGATTCAAGAATACCATATTTTAACTCTGTGCGGTACTCATCACCTAATTTTATAAAAGTAGGACTCACGCCTACAAACCATTTTCCACTCTGATTACGCACTGGACTGATAATTTTGTCAAGCGTTTCCCCATTACGTTCAACTTTAATAGAAAAAGATTCGCCTTGTTCGACCTGTTTTATAAAATCTTGCCAAGTAAGTGCGGTTAAATTTTCTTTTAAAATTTTATCACCGATTTGTAAACCTGCTTTCTCAGCTGGAGAACCTTGAACAACTTTAGAAAGCACCATTTCCACTTTAGGACGCATAGGCATAATGCCTAATGCCTCAAACGAACTTTCTTTTTCAGGATCAAAAGTCCAATTTGTAAGATTTAAAGTTCGTTGTTGTTCAATATTGGAACCAAAAGAAGAAAGGGTAATCTCAACATTAGGCTCCCCCATTTTTGTGGCAAGTAGCATATTGATGGTTTCCCAATCTTGAGTTTTTTCGCCATCAACCGCTAGAATTTGTGTATTAGGTTCAATGTGCGCTTGTGCAGCGATTGAACTTGGCGTTATCGATTCAATTACAGGTTTAACACTTGGCATTCCATAAAGGTAGATGACCCAATAGGCAAAAATCGCGAAAATAAAATTCGCCAAAGGGCCTGCAATAATCACAAATACGCGTTGTAATACGCTTTTACTGTCAAATGCTTGTGGCTTTTGTTCAACTGGAACCTCTTCATTGCGTCCATCAAGCATTTTTACATAGCCGCCTAAAGGAATCATTGAAACCGCAAATTCTGTACCATGCTTATCGATACGTTTCCAAATTACCTTACCAAAGCCAATTGAAAAACGATGGACTTTTATACCGCACTTTCTAGCAGCCCAAAAGTGACCATATTCGTGAACGGATACTAATACCGCAATAGCAATGATAAAAGAACCTAGCGACCACAAAAATGACATTCAGAATCCTTATAACATAAAGAAATAGAAGTAGCTGAAAAAAGGTACCGCGGCAGTCAAGCTATCAATACGATCTAATACACCACCATGACCAGGAATCAATTGGCTGCTGTCTTTCACACCAGACTCACGTTTAAACATGCTTTCAGTTAAATCGCCCAATACTGAAATTGCAACTGTTGCAACGGAAAGGATAACGAATCCAGTGATATTTCGCTCACCAACTAAAGCATCGCCAGAGAAATGAATAAATACAAAAGCAAGCACTAACGCTGTAATTAAGCCACCAACAACACCTTCCCAGCTTTTACCCGGTGAAACTTTAGGCGCAAGTTTACGTTTACCAAATGCGCGTCCGCTAAAATAAGCGCCTGAATCAGCTGCCCAAACAAGCACAAACACGTAAAGTAATAAAAATAAGCCGTGATAAGGATCATGGGTATAGTGTTCTAAACGTAAACGTAATACCCCCGCGATAAATGGGATTAAAGTAGAAAAGGCAAATAAAAGCTGTAAAAGAGGATTTTTAGACCAAAATTTAGCTGATTTAGGATAACTCACCACAAGTAATAAAGCTAAAATCCACCAACCAACAGCGTTCATTAATAAAAGCTGAAGATGCTGTTCAAACACGCGACCTGCATCTAAATAGTTGCCCTCAGTGTAGAGCCATAAAAAAATAAAGGCGCCTAAAAAGGCTGCAACACAAAAACGCGCTAAAGGCTGTTTAAGGCGGGCAAACTGAGTCCATTCCCAAATGCCTAAAGTCGCTACAGTTCCTAAAGCGAGGGCAAAATAAAAAGGCGTGAATAAAAATAGCACACATAACACCGCTACGATTAACACAATGGCAGATAAAACTCGTTGTTTAAGCATAATTTTAATCCATTTATGAATTATTCTGTCCCACCAAAACGGCGATGACGTTGTTGATAACAGGCGATGGCGCGGTTAAATTCCGCCTCATCAAAATCTGGCCACAGCACATCAGAAAAATAAAGTTCTGCATATGCAATTTGCCATAATAAAAAATTACTAATTCGTTGTTCACCACTGGTTCGAATCAATAGATCAACTGGTGGTTCATCTTGTGTAACCAAATGACGCTGAAAAGCAATTTCATCAATCTCGTCAACGCTCATTTCATTATTTTTTACTTTTTCTGCGAGTTGTTTTGCTGCTTGCACAATATCCCAACAACCACCGTAATTTGCAGCAATATTAAGCGTAAGTGCGGTATTTTTTTCTGTTAAATTTTCCGCTTTTGCAATTTTTTCTTGTAAAGATTCACTAAAACGAGATACATCGCCAATAATTTTCAGACGAATATTATTTTTATGTAATTTTTTCACTTCGCGATCTAAAGCTTGCATAAAAAGCGTCATTAACGCGCTGACTTCTTGCTCTGGTCGATTCCAGTTTTCGCTACTAAAGGCATAAAGTGTAAGAAAATTTACTCCTGTTTGGCGAGCATAACTTACTGCTCGGCGAACGGCAGATACGCCATTAGTATGGCCAAAAATACGCATTTTATTTTTCTGTTTTGCCCACCGCCCATTACCATCCATAATAATGGCAACGTGTTTTGGAATATTGTTTTGATCGAGTTCTATCATTATTTTTATTATAAAAAGATCCCTATAAATTCGGCTGTGAACTATATCATAAGTTGTATTTGCTTGCTATGGATTAGCGAGCCCTAATCCACACTTTATTTTTTACATAATTCATTTCTATAATAAAGAAAAATAAACAAAACGAAGAATTTATGTCTGCGATTGAACAAAATAAAGACGGTATTAGATTAAGAATATTCTTACAGCCAAAAGCCAGTAAAGATCATATTGCTGGCATTCACGATGATGAACTAAAAATTACCATTACTGCGCCACCTGTTGATGGTCAAGCAAATGCGCATTTATTGAAATTTTTAAGTAAATCCTTCAAAGTGCCCAAAAGCAGTATTATTTTAGAAAAAGGGGAATTGAGCAGACACAAACAAGTTTGGATTCCTGACCCCAAATTAATTCCAAAAGAAATTCAAAATCTATTGTAAAAACAAAGAAAAAAATCACCGCACTTTGATCTCCAACCCTATCAATTTATGCCGTTTTACGGTATTCTATGCCACATTTTCTATTGTCAAAATGCTGCAAAAGTGCGGTTAAAATTTAAGGTGATTTTATGCAAGAACAATATCGCCCCGATATGGTCGAACCAAAGGTTCAACAATATTGGGCAGAAAATAAAGTTTTCAAAGCAATCAAAGACGAATCTAAAGAAAAATATTACTGTCTTTCTATGTTCCCGTATCCTTCTGGCCGCCTGCATATGGGGCATGTGCGCAACTACACTATTGGTGATGTAATTTCTCGTTATCAACGTATGCTAGGTAAAAACGTATTGCAACCATTTGGTTGGGATGCTTTCGGCTTACCGGCAGAAGGTGCCGCAATTAAAAACAAAACTGCGCCAGCTAAATGGACGTACGAAAACATTGCCTACATGAAAAAACAACTTCAGCTTTTAGGCTTTGGTTTCGACTGGGATCGTGAAATCGCAACCTGTAAACCAGAATACTACAAATGGGAACAATGGTTCTTCACTGAGCTTTACAAAAAAGGCTTAGTGTACAAAAAAACCTCAACAGTAAACTGGTGTCCGAATGATGAAACCGTACTCGCAAACGAGCAAGTACACGAAGGTTGTTGCTGGCGTTGTGATACACCTGTGGAACAAAAAGAAATCCCACAATGGTTTATCAAAATTACTGACTATGCAGAGCAATTATTAGGTGGTTTAGATACCCTTCCACAATGGCCTGACATGGTAAAAACCATGCAGCGCAACTGGATTGGTCGTTCTGAAGGGGTAGAAATTACTTTTGATGTTGCAGATACCAACGAAAAAGTAGCGGTTTACACCACGCGTCCAGATACCTTTTACGGTGTGAGTTATTTAGGCATTGCGGCAGCACATCCATTAGCAAGTTTAGCTGCTCAAAATAATCCTGAATTAGCCACCTTTATCCAAGAAGCGAAAAACGCAAAAGTGGCAGAAGCTGATCTTGCGACAATGGAGAAAAAAGGAATGGCAACAGGCTTATTTGCCATTCATCCATTGACAGGTGAAAAATTACCAATTTGGGTTGCGAATTTCGTATTAATGCACTACGGTACTGGCGCAGTAATGGCGGTTCCAGCTCACGACCAACGTGACTTTGAATTTGCTCAAAAATACGGTTTACAAATCAAGCAAGTTATTGAACCCATTGCTGATGAAGAAATTGATTTAACCAAACAAGCCTTTACTGAACACGGCAAACTCGTTAACTCAGCTGAATTTAATGGTAAAGATTTTGATGGTGCTTTCAACGGCATTGCGGATAAATTAGAAAAATTAGGTGTTGGAAAACGTCAAGTTAATTATCGTTTACGTGACTGGGGTGTTTCTCGCCAACGTTATTGGGGCGCTCCAATTCCGATGCTAACCCTTGAAAATGGCGATGTAGTACCTGCACCAATGGAAGATTTACCTATTATTCTGCCTGAAGATGTGGTAATGGATGGCGTGAAAAGTCCAATTAAAGCTGATCCTAATTGGGCAAAAACAACGCTTAACGGCGCACCAGCGTTAAAAGAAACGGATACCTTTGATACCTTTATGGAATCCTCTTGGTATTACGCTCGCTACACTTGTCCACAATATCAAAATGGCATGCTTGATGCGGAAGAAGCAAACTATTGGTTACCAGTGGATCAATATATCGGTGGTATTGAACACGCAACAATGCACTTGCTCTACTTCCGTTTCTTCCACAAATTATTGCGTGATGCAGGATTTGTAACCAGTGACGAACCAGCCGATAAATTATTATGTCAAGGTATGGTGCTTGCAGATGCCTTCTACTACACCAGTCCAACCAATGAGCGTATTTGGGTAAGCCCAACTCAAGTGACCCTTGAGCGTGATGAGAAAGGTCGCATCATTAAAGCCACCGATCCTGAAGGGCGTGAACTAGTCCACAGTGGCATGACCAAAATGTCGAAATCCAAAAATAACGGTATTGACCCACAAGAAATGGTAGAAAAATATGGTGCCGATACCGTTCGTCTGTTTATGATGTTTGCCTCTCCAGCAGAAATGACCTTGGAATGGCAAGAATCTGGCGTAGAAGGTGCGAAACGTTTCTTAGGGCGTGTTTGGAACTTGGTATATCAATATCAACAAAATCCAGCAAAAACTAGCCTAGATATCACCGCACTTTCAACAGCGCAAAAAGCGCTTCGCCGTGAAATACATAAAACGATTGCGAAAGTGAGCGATGATATTGGTCGCCGTCAAACATTTAATACTGCAATTGCAGCAGTAATGGAGTTGATGAATAAACTGACTAAGGCTTCCTTAGAAAGCGATCAAGATCGAGCGGTCATGGCGGAAGCATTAAGTGCAGTTGTTCGTATGCTTTATCCAATTACGCCACATATCTGCTTTGAATTATGGCAAGCACTAGGAAATGAAAGCAACATCGATACCGCTGAATGGGTGAAAGCTGATGAAGCCGCAATGGTAGAAGATGAAAAACTCATTGTTGTGCAAGTAAATGGCAAAGTTCGTGGAAAAGTGACTGTCCCAGCAACCTCTTCAGAAGAAGAAATTAAAGAGGCAGCCAAAACAGATCCTAATGTTGCAAAATTCCTTGATGGAAAAGAAATCCTTAAAGAAATCTATATTCCATTAAAAATGTTGAATTTTGTGGTTAAACTATAATCCGTAGAATCTGTGGAATATTGATATTTCACAGATTCTATCTTTATTAGTGTATGGATTTTAAATTTATACACTCCATAATAAAGGTAATTTTTATGATTAAATCAATCAAAGCATTGTTCATTGTAGCAAGCATTACCGCGCTTTCTGCTTGCGGCTGGCATTTTCAAAACGGTACATTAATTCCACAAGAATTACGAACTCTTACATTTGAAAGCCCCGATCCATACAGCGAAATGTCAGTAGCGATGCGCAATCAGTTACAAGCGAATAATGTTCAACTCGTCAATTCGACTCAAGGCATTCCTGTTTTGCGCATAAATAAATTCCGCACAAATGATGAAGTAGCCTCCGTCTTTAAACGCGGACGCGAAGCTGAAAAAGTATTGATGTTAGAAGTGGAAGCAAGTATTCGTTTAGCGAATGGTGAAAGTCACCCAATCACGGCAAAAGTCAACCGCACTTTCTTTGATAACTCTCGCGCAGCATTAGCTAAATCTAGCGAACGAGAAGTAATTTGGAATGATATGCGAGAACAAGCTGCACGTCAGCTCATTACTAAAATGGTTGCATTAGAAAAACAAGTGAAAAACAAATAATGAATCGCATCTTCCCTGAGCAACTTAATCAACATCTTTCCCAACGTTTAGCCAAAGTTTACTTTTTGGTAGGGCAAGATCCATTGTTACTGAGTGAAAGTAAAGATGCCATTTATAAAACAGCCAACCAACAAGGATTCGATGAGAAAAATAACATTCAGATTGATAGCCAAACTGACTGGGCACAACTCATAGAATCCTGTCAGTCCATGGGATTGTTTTTTAATAAACAAGTCATGGTATTAAATTTACCTGAAAATTTCACCGCACTTTTACAGAAAAATCTGCAAGAATTTATTTCGGTTCTACATGACGATATCTTGCTGATTTTACAAATTGCAAAGCTAGCAAAAGCAAATGAAAACCAAGCATGGTTTGTTGAACTAAACCAATATGAAACCAGTGCGATTCTTGTAAATTGCCAAACACCTACGGCTGAAAATCTCCCTCGCTGGGTAAAAAATCGTACCAAAGCGATGGGGTTAGAAGCTGATGATGAAGCAATCCAACAACTTTGTTACAGTTATGAGAATAACCTGCTCGCGCTCAAACAAGCTCTGCAGCTTTTAGATTTGCTCTACCCTGACCATAAACTTAACTACAATCGAGTAATTAGCGTCGTAGAACAATCCTCGATTTTTACACCATTTCAATGGATTGATGCTTTGTTAATAGGAAAAGCAAATCGCGCTAAACGTATTTTAAAAGGGTTACAAGCTGAAGATGTGCAACCTGTTATTTTATTACGCACACTACAGCGAGAATTATTTACGTTGCTTGAACTCACCAAACCACAGCAACGTATTATGACAACGGAAAAACTTCCAACTCAACAAATTAAGACTGAATTTGATCGTCTAAAAATCTGGCAAAATCACCGACCGCTCTTTTTAAGTGCGATTCAACGTTTAACCTACCAAAAGCTCTACGAAATTATTCAAGAGCTCGCCAATATAGAACGTCTTGCTAAGCAAGAATTTAGCGATGAAGTGTGGATTAAACTCGCTGATTTATCTGTAAAAATTTGTTTGTAGAGCACTATTTTTCAGCTGTGAATTCACATTCCTTGCAAGCAATAGATTAAAAATAAACCCCAGCTAAAAACTGGGGTTTATTTTAAAGATAATTATTCGCTTCATTCAGTAATCGCTGAATTAATTTTGCATTAGCTGGCGGGAACTGTCCTGCATCTAATGCACGTTGCTCAACCCAAAAACCTTCTTGCCCTTCTCGCCCAAAAGGCTCACCAATCCATTCATCTACAACATAAAAGAAAAAAGAAATAATCTTTGTTGGATATTCAAATTGGAAGCGCTCGTAAAGTTCAGCATTTAATACCACAATGCCAATTTCCTCTTCCAGTTCACGTTTTAAAGCCTGTTCTGGGGTTTCCCCCGCATCCACTTTTCCACCTGGAAATTCTAAAGATTGCGCAAAATCCTGTCCTTCTAAACGCTGCGTTAAATAGATCTGACCAAACTCATTACGAATAATACCTGCAGAAACTTGTATAATTTTTTTATCCATTTCTTCTATCCAATAGCATCTATGAAAAAAGTGCGGTGAAAAATCACCGCACTTTGGCTAATCATTAATGGCGAGCAGCACGACTACCATGACAATGCTTATATTTTTTTCCTGAACCACAAGGACAAGGCTCATTGCGTCCAATGCGACGATCTGAATAATCTTCAGAATCTGAATTTTGGATTGCCTGACCATTTTCATCCACAGGTAAATTATTTTGATTGATACGAGCAGCCATCTCCTGACGAACACGTTCAGCTTCTTCCATTTCTTCTTGAGTACGCACACGTACACGCGTTAACGTCGTGATGACGTGGTGTTTTAAAGAATCCAACATTTCCGTAAACATACGGAAAGATTCTTTTTTATACTCTTGTTTTGGATCTTTTTGCGCATAACCGCGTAAATGAATACCTTGGCGCAAATAATCCATCGCAGCTAGGTGTTCTTTCCAAAGCTCATCTAAGGTTTGTAACATGACGCCTTTTTCAAAGTTGCGCATGGTTTCTTCACCAGCTAGCGCTTCTTTTTCTTTATATTCTTTTTCGGCGACTTCTACGATGCGTTCACGCAAGTTTTCTTCGTGAAGATTATTGTCTTCTTCCAGCCAATGAGAAATTGGTAATTCCATACCAAACTCTTGAGCTAAACGTTCTTCAAGCCCTTTAATATCCCATTGTTCTTCCAAAGATTGCGGTGGAATATATTGATCAATCACGCTATTAAATACATCGTGGCGAATTGCGTTGATAGTTTCAGAAATATCATCATTATCAAGCAAATAATTGCGTTGCTCATAAATTGCATGACGTTGGTCATTTGCAACATCATCATATTCAAGTAGGTTTTTACGGCCATCGAAATGGAAAGCCTCAACTTTTGCTTGAGCAGATGCAATCACTTTCGCCAACATTTTCGATTCCATAGCCTCACCAGGCACGGTGAACGCTTTACGCATTAAATTGAGTTTACCCTCATTTAAATAAATGCGCATTAAGCCATCTTCCAAAGAAAGATAGAAACGAGAAGATCCAGGGTCACCTTGACGACCAGAACGACCACGCAACTGGTTATCGATACGGCGAGATTCATGACGCTCCGTACCGATAATATGCAAACCACCTGCTTTCATTACGATCTCGTGGTTCTTTTCCCACTCAGCTTTAAGCGCTTCAATTTGTTCTTGAGTTGGATTTTCTAATTTGGCAGCCTGCGCTTTCCAGTTACCACCAAGGATAATATCCGTACCGCGCCCCGCCATATTCGTTGCGATAGTCACCGCACCAGGATAACCCGCTTCTGCCACGATTTCCGCTTCTTGTTGGTGGAATTTCGCATTCAACACATTGTGTTTGATACCCGCTTTATCTAAAGCCTTAGATAACTCTTCCGATTTTTCTACTGAAATCGTCCCCACTAATACTGGTTGCTGGCGTTCTACACAATCTTTGATATCTTCAATAATCGCATTAAATTTATATTGTTCATTTTTAAACATCACATCTGTGCGATCATCACGAATCATTGGGCGGTTTGTTGGAATCACAACGGTTTCCAATCCGTAAATTTGTTGGAACTCAAACGCTTCGGTATCCGCAGTCCCCGTCATACCCGCAAGACGCTCATATAAACGGAAGTAGTTTTGGTAAGAGATTGACGCAACAGTTTGGTTTTCACTCTTAATTTCAACCCCTTCTTTTGCCTCAATGGCTTGATGTAAACCATCTGACCAACGACGCCCAGCCATTGTTCGACCAGTATGTTCATCAACAATCACGATTTCACCATCTTTCACAATGTAATCGACATCTTTTTCAAACAATGTGTGCGCACGCAAGGCTGCCATAACATGATGAAGCAATACGATTCGACCAGGAGAGTACAAAGAATCCCCTTCAGGCATTAAACCTTGCGCAATCAACCAATCTTCCACTTTTTCTTGGCCACGTTCTGTTAAGTGTGCCTGTTTAGATTTAAGATCTAAAGTAAAGTCCCCTTCGCCTTGATATTCTTCTGTATCTTCTTTTTCCTGTTTAATTAAGTTTGGAATCAGTTTATTGACTGCAATATAAAGCGCAGAACTGTCTTCCGCTTGACCAGAAATAATCAATGGCGTACGGGCTTCATCAATTAAGATGGAATCTACTTCATCCACCAGCGCATACCCTAAAGTACGTTGGAAACGCTCTTCTTTTGAGTGAGCTAAGTTGTCACGTAAGTAGTCAAAACCAAGTTCACTATTGGTTGCATAAGTAATATCTGCTGCATAAGCGGCACGTTTTTCTTCCGGCGGTAAACCAGGAATATTTACGCCTACACTCATGCCCAAAAATTCAAATAACGGACGGTTTGTTTCTGCATCTCGGCGAGCAAGATAATCATTCACCGTCACAACATGAACGCCTTTACCTTCAAGTGCGATTAAATAACAAGGCAAAGTCGCCGTTAATGTTTTACCTTCACCAGTGCGCATTTCTGCGATACAGCGATTAGTCAATACCATCCCACCAATAAGCTGAACATCAAAATGTCTCATACCAAGCACGCGCTTACTTGCTTCACGTACCGTTGCGAATGCTTCTGGTAAAATTTGTTGCAAAGTTTCGCCCGCACTTAAACGTTGACGGAATTCATCTGTTTTTGCACGAAGTTGTTCATCTGTGAGAGCTTCAAACTCAGGTTCTAATTTATTGATTTTTGCAACTTGTTTTCTTAATTTACGTAAAATACGGTCGTTACGGCTGCCAAAAATTTTCGTTAAAATGCTCATAATTTCTCTTTTTAAATATATAAGTTAAATAGTTAAATGCGTATGAAAAACTTTATTTCATGCACAATAATTTTTTAAAAATATCGCTATTTCAATAGCAATATTCTTCACAAAAAACAGAAAAATTAAATAAGCAAAGGGCCTGCTCGAATTGGCGCACTAGGATTCAACGCATCAGCTAAAAAGTGCGGTTGAATTTTAAGTTGTTTTTCAGTTTGGGGGGAAATTGAAGGTTGAGGAATGGCTTGTCGTTGCACTTCACGTGCAACTTTTACCGTCTCTAACGCTTGTTGAATTGAAACACTCGAGGAATAATTTTCCGCATTATTTTGATTTTCAAAACTTTGTGCGTTAGGCAAAGCAAAAATCGCGATGATACTTAAAAGTAATCGCGACCAAAAAGTCGGTTTGACAGTGCCTGAAATCATCGTCTCGTTGTTTATTATGAAAATTGCGTGTATTGTAGCGGAAATCTAAACTAATGTCATTTATGGGGGCAGACTTTATGGAAAACAAGGCTGAACGTTATCAAAAAGCAGTCAATATTATGGATGTGCTTGAGCAATCACCCTTCGCCCAAATAATGAAAAAAGGCCTTGCCATCAATGAACTTAATCAAAAATTTAACCGCATTTTTCCACAGGAATTTCACGGAAAATTTCGTATTGGTTCCGTTAACGGTAATAGTCTTTTTTTAGAAGTATCGAATGCAATAGTGCGTCAAGGAATCTTATTTCGTCAAACTGAACTTATAAAATTAATTCAAGAGGATTTTCCACAAATCATAAAATTGGATATCGTTATAAACCCTGAGCTATCAAAGATTACACCTTAAAAATCGCAATCAACTCTCTTACTTTTACTCGTTTTTCTGAGCTCTGGCTAATCGAACGTTGTACTTTCACACGTTTAAATTTAGCCCCCTTATAAATTTCTCGGGTAAATTTGGTATCGTGGTTAGATATTAAAACCGGAATTTGTTTTTCTTTTTGTGTGAATTTTGCGAGTTCAGCTAAAATGCGTTGATGCTCACAACTAAACTCATTACCCGCATAGCTCGTAAAATTTGAATCCTGCAATAAGGGAGCATAAGGCGGATCGCAGTAAATCACCGAATCTTTATCAGCTAATGCAAATGTTTGCTGAAAATCGCCACATAAAAATATTGCACTTTGTGCCTTATGTGCAAAATAACGTAACTCGTTCTCTGGGAAATAATGCGTTTTATATGCGCCAAAAGGCACATTAAATTCATTTTTGCTGTTATAACGACATAGTCCATTAAACCCAAAGCGATTTAAGTAGAGAAAAAGCACAGATCGTTCAAAAGGATCAGTTGAAGCATTAAATTGGCGACGTTTGTCATAGTAGTAATCAGGATCATTCGCATTAGGGGCAAAAAAAATGGTTTTACAAGCCTCAATGTAAACATCTACATTTTCTTTCACTATATTAAAAAGATTAATTAAATCAGGATTAATATCAGCCAAAATATAGCGCTCAAAATTTGAGTTTAAAAAAACGGCCCCTGCTCCGACGAACGGTTCAATAAGACATTGTTTTCTCTTAGGAAAGATATTATTAATTTCATCTGTTAAACGAAACTTCCCACCAGCCCATTTCAAAAATGGACGGTGTTTAAGTTTCGGTTTTAGGGAATGTTTTTTTGGACGTAACATCTTAGTCCATTTGGGTACAACGCTTAATAGCGTTTAACACAAGATCCTTATCAGTATCAGTTGCTATATAAGCTTGACCTAGTGATTTAAGTAACACCAGACGCAACTTACCTGCTAGAACTTTTTTATCTCGCATCATATGCGGTAGATAGTCCTCCGGCTGCATCGAATCCGGTGATAAGGTGGGCAAATTAGCGCGTGCGAGTAATTTTTCTAAGCGTGAAACATCTGCCACAGAAATATCACCCAACTGCTCGGAAAGCGCGGCAGCCATCATCATTCCGGTAGATACCGCTTCACCATGGAGCCAGTTACCATAGCCGAGATGAGTTTCAATCGCATGTCCAAAGGTATGACCAAGATTAAGTAAAGCTCGATCACCTTTTTCTGTTTCATCACGAGCAACTACATCCGCTTTAATTTGACAGCAACGAGCAATACAATGTTGTAGGGATTCGTTATTTAATGCAACAAGCTCATCAATATGAGCTTCAAGCCATTCAAAAAATTCGTAATCTAAAATTGCGCCATATTTTATTACTTCAGCCAACCCCGCATTTACTTCACGTTTTGGTAACGTGCCAAGAGTATGCGTATCAATAATAACCATAGAGGGTTGATAAAATGCACCGATCATATTTTTCCCAAGTTCATGATTCACTGCTGTTTTTCCTCCAACAGAAGAATCCACTTGGGAAAGTAAAGTGGTTGGAATTTGAATTAATCGTACTCCTCGTTGATAACTTGCTGCGGCAAATCCTGCCACATCACCAATCACACCACCACCTAGTGCCATAATTGTTGTATCACGCCCATGATTACCTTGTAAAAGCGCAGTAAAAATTAAATTTAAGGATTCAAGCGTTTTATACTTCTCACCATCGGGCAAAAGAACATGATCGACTTCGCACCCGCGTTTTTTTAGCGCAAATGTTACCGTATCTAAGTAAAACTGTGCTACCGTGGGATTCGTCACAATCATCACGCGATCTCCTCGCTTAACCGGATAACTGCGTTCATCTTGCAATAGTCCATTACCAATTAAAATTGGGTAACGACGCTCCTGTAATTCCACGTTTACGCACAGCATAAATTTATCCTTAGACACACTTAAAGTGCGCCATTTAATCCATTCATATTATCAATGAGATCAACAATCTGGTTTACCATTACTTTGGCATTTTGCTCATCCGTAGGTAGGGTGATGTCAGCTACTTCCTCATAAAGTGGATTACGAATTTTTGCTAAGTCTTCCAATACTTGACGAGGATCTTCTGCGCCTTGCAACAGTGGACGTTTTTTGTCACGCTGAGTACGTTGAAATTGTTTTTCTACAGTAGTTTCTAAATAAATTACAATACCACGTGCAGATAAATAATTACGGCTATCTTTAGAAAGCACAGCACCTCCACCAGTAGACAGGACAATCCCCTGCATTTGTGTGAGTTCGTTAAGAATACGTTCTTCACGTTTGCGGAAGCCCTCTTCGCCTTCCAGATCAAAAATCCAGCTAATATCTGCGCCAGCACGTTCTTCAATTACGGCATCTGAATCAACAAAATCCATATTTAACTGTTGCGCTAACTGACGACCAATCGTGCTTTTTCCTGCCCCCATTGGCCCTACTAAAAAAATATTACGTTTTTCCGCCATTGTTCTTATCTAGTTTAAAGGTGAAATAAAAATCTAATCTTTCTAACAAAAAATAAACAAGCCAAAATAAACTTCAGTAGTTAAAAAGATTTTCCCGAAATGGTTTAGATTATCGCAATAAATCCCCCTATTTTTCAACCTTTTGAGGGAATTTATTTTCTTTAACGAAAAAGGAAAATAAAAGAGTGGTGAAATTTACAACGCTTCCAACTTAAATGTATGCTAAACGCTGACGCACAATTTCAAATAAACATACCCCTGTTGCGACAGATACATTTAATGATGAAACTGAACCAGCCATTGGAATGCTAATCAGTTGATCGCAATGTTCACGCGTTAAACGGCGCATTCCTTCGCCTTCAGCTCCCATAACAAGTGCTAGTGGCCCTGTCAGTTTGCTTTGATAAATGGTTTCAGTGGCTTCGCCAGCAGTGCCGACTACCCAAATATTATGATTTTGCTGTAAATCGCGTAGTGTGCGAGAAAGATTGGTTACACGAATTAACGGCACGGTTTCTGCTGCACCACAAGCAACTTTACGCGCGATAGACGTTAATTGTGCCGATTTATCTTTTGGTACGATCACTGCCACTGCGCCAGCCGCATCAGCTGTTCTCAGGCAGGCACCCAAGTTGTGTGGATCCGTCACGCCATCTAAAACTAATAAAAGAGGATTTTGTTTATTCGCAAGAACTTCATCAAGATCATTTTCATTAAGTTCTTTTGCCGCTTGTACTCGAGCAATAACACCTTGATGAACCTCTCCATCGGCTTTTTTATCAAGGGTTTGTCGATTAACGAATTGCACACCAATTCCTAGGGAATAAAGCTCGTTTAAGAGTGGCTGTAGACGTTTATCTTCACGGCCTTTAAGTACGAAGACTTCAATTAAACGTTCTGGTGAATGAGTTAAAATACTATTAACAGCATGAATGCCGTAGATTTGTTCTGACATAAATTTCTCTTTTTCTTATTTGAATTTTTAATTCATTCCATAATGGGAAGTGAATTATTTTCGTTTTCTAGATGTTTTCTTCGAAACTTCTTTCTTTTTTACCGCACTTTTTCGTTTTTGGGATGCTTTAGTCGGTAGTTCTTTAAAAACTTTCTTGGCTTTTTCTTTCGCAGTTTTTCCAGCACGACGAGGCTTACGTTCACTCCCTATCAGCGAGAAATCGACCATTTTATTTTCTAAATGTACAGCTTCAACTTTGATGCGAACTTTATCGCCTAAGCGATATTGCATTCCGCTATTTTCGCCAATTAAACGCTGTTTTGCTGCATCGAATTGGTAATAATCGTTTTCTAAGGTGGAAATATGGACTAAACCATCGATGAATAAATCATCTAAGCGTACAAATAAACCAAATCCAGTCACAGATGAAATCACACCGCTAAACTCACCGCCAACATGATCTTGCATATATTCACATTTCAGCCAATCAGCCACTTCACGAGTAGCGTCGTCAGCACGGCGTTCCGTCATTGAACAGTGATTGCCAAGTAAATCCATTTCATCAAAAGAGTAATGATAACCGCCAGTATCCGTTGTTTTACGTTTTGCGCCTTGTTCTTTAGCGAGCAAATATTTGATGCCTCGATGAAGTGTTAAGTCTGGATAACGGCGAATTGGCGAAGTAAAGTGAGCATACTCTTCCAAAGCCAAACCAAAGTGCCCAATATTATCAGCATGATAGACGGCTTGATTTAATGAACGTAGCAACATTGTTTGAATAAGTTCATGATCTGGTCGTTCTTTAACTTTTTCTAAGAGGGCAGCATAGTCTTTTGTGGTTGGTTTTAAGCCACCTTCTAAAGTTAAACCAAACTCACTTAAGAAAGTGCGGAACGATGTTAATTTTTCTTCGCTAGGAGTGGCATGAATACGATATAACGCAGGCTCTTTATGTTTTTCCATAAAATTGGCTGCTGCGATATTCGCAAGAATCATACATTCCTCAATGATTTTGTGGGCATCATTACGAACAACGGGTTCAATGCGCTCGATTCGCCCCATTGCATTGAAAATAAACTTAGTTTCAATGGTTTCAAAATCGATCGCACCACGTTGATGACGAGCACCAAGCAACGTTTGATAGAGTTTATAAAGATCTTCTAAATGAGGCACAAGCGTAGAATAACGAGCACGTAATTCTTCATCGCCTTCGAGCATTTTTGCTACTTTGGTATAAGTGAGGCGGGCGTGAGAATTCATCACCGCTTCATAAAAGCGATAATCTGTTAGCTTACCTTTGGCAGAAATTTGCATCTCACACACCATACATAAACGATCCACTTGTGGGTTAAGAGAGCATAAGCCGTTTGATAAAATTTCAGGTAGCATTGGTACAACTCGGTTCGGAAAATAGACTGAGTTACCACGATTATGCGCTTCCACATCCAAAGCAGAACGTAAACGTACGTAATAACTGACATCCGCAATCGCTACCCAAAGTTTCCAGCCTTTGCCATGTTTTTCACAATAAACAGCATCATCAAAATCGCGAGCATCTTCGCCATCAATGGTCACAAGCGGCAAATTGCGTAAATTCACACGACCTTTTTTTGCTTCTTCAGGGACTTCTTCAGTGAATTTTTTTACGTATTTTTCCACCGCACTTGGAAACTTATGGGGAATATCGTGGTTACGCAAGGCGATTTCCACTTCCATTCCTTTCGCCATATTGTCACCTAGGATCTCTGTGATTACGCCAATTGGCTGGTTAAAACTGGCAGAACGTTCTTGCAATTCGACAACGACCACTTGTCCCATGCGAGCACCATTACGATGTTCATTTGGCACAAGAATATCTCGGCCAATTCTGCTGTCATCAGGCACCACATAACTAAAACCGTTTTCTAAGAAAAAGCGGCCCACAATTTGTTTTTTACGGCTTTCTAATACGCGCACAATTCGCACTTCACGGCGACCACGACGATCTAATCCAGCAGGTTGCGCTAAGACAAAATCCCCGTGCATGACTCTTTGCATTTGATGGTTTGGAATGAATAAATCATCTTTTTTGCCATCGACCTGTAAAAAACCGAAACCTTCGCGATGACCAATTACCGTGCCTTTAAATAAATCTAATTTTTCTGGTAAGGCATAGCGTTTACGTTTGGTGAACACTAATTGGCCGTCATTTTCCATCGCGCGTAATCGGCGACGCATCGCTTCTATTTGATCTTCATTTAGAATGGAAAGTGCGGTCAAAATTTCATCCCGATTCATCGGCGAATTATTGTCTCGAATAACGCTTAAAATGAACTCACGGCTCGGGATTGGATTGCCGTATTTTTCCAATTCTCGTTTGTAATGAGGATCTTGGCTGATTAAGTTTTTACGTTTTTTTGTCATTATTTTTTACAGTTTTAAAAAGTGCGGAGAGTTTGACACTGTAAGGGGGATAATGCAAGGAAAAGAAAATCTGCACTCATGATGAGTGCAGATAAAAAGTGAATTAAGCCGATTTTTTGGTAAAGCCAATATAGGCGCAGAATATAAATCCAAGAACTAAAGCGTAAGGAGTGAATTCACCAATGCCAGAACCTGAAGCTGCAAGGCTTAAACGGTGGGCAGCAGCTGAACCTAAAAGCATACCAAGCACAAAAATAGCGGAGTCATTATCGCCTTCACCAAGATGAACTAAATGTTTGCCAGGACAACCACCGCCAAGGGCGAAGCATAATCCGCAAAGTGCCATGCCGAGGAAGTTCCAAAGATATTGATTATGTGTGCCAGGTTGTTGTTCAAAGCCTAAATGGAATTGACCAAGTAAAGCATTTGTAATTGCGGCAAATACCACTAGAGCGATGACACCATTCAATAACGAAGAATCACGGAATAGAATGAAATTACGGAATGCGCCAATTGAGCAGAAGCGTGATTTTTGCATTAATGCCCCTACGATTATCCCCCCCACTAAAGATAATGCCCAAAATGCATGTTGTGTGCCAGGGCCTTTTTGTGAGAAATAAAGCGGTAAACCTTCGCCAAAACTAAATTGGGTGATAACGCCAATAAGTAATAATCCCGCAATAATGACAGAAATCCAGCCTGTAACAGGAGCTTGTTCTTTTGCTTTGCCGAGCGAAAATCCTCGATTACTAAAGAAAATTCCGCCTAGTACGCCGACAAATAAACCGATAACACCGGCAATCGCAGATAAATCGCCACCGCCTAAACGCAAATATGCGCGCCATGGACAACCTAAGAAAGTTAAGGCACCAATCATGGCAAACGCCCCTAAAATTAAGCGAATGAATGGTGATGAACCACCACGAGCACGGAATTCTTTTGCAAATAACGCACTCACTAACGCACCGAATATTAATCCAATGAGTTCGGGGCGAATGTATTGAAGTGGAGCAGCTTGATGTAAGCCAATGGAACCAGCCGTATCGCGTAAGAAACAGGCTGCGCAGAATCCCATGTTGCCGGGATTTCCGCTATAAGTAAGTAGTGGACCGATGATACCAAGTGCAGCACCTGCAACCACAGGCCATTTTGATCCTTTCATAATGAAACCCTTGTGATATCTAAAGTTAAACTAAATTGTGTACTCTCGAATACTCGAAAAGCATGTTCATTTTAATCTAAGAAGTTAAATGGTAAAGAATGTTTTGATGAAAAGATGAGATAAATCAAAAATTTGGTAGGAAGAAAGTGCGGTAAAATTTTATTGATTTCCGTAATAAAAATAAAAGATCTATACTAACCGCATTCATTTTTTATTCGGAAGATACTATGACAGAACGTTCAGCCAATATCATTACCCACGATCCTTTTGGTAGCTTACTTGGATATGCTCCTGGTGGCGTGGCAATTTATTCCTCAGATTACAATACTGCAGATGATAAAGAGTTCCCGAATGATGCGGCATTTCGGAGTTATCTAGGGCGAGAATATATGGGCTATAAATGGCAGTGTGTGGAATTTGCGCGTCGTTATTTATATCTCAATCACGGTGTTGTATTTGCCGATGTCGGTATGGCGTACGAGATCTTTTCTTTACGTTTTTTACGCCAAGTAGTGAACGATGCCTTGTTGCCCTTGCAGGCATTTGCTAATGGTTGCAAACGTAAACCTCAAGCAGGTTCCTTATTAATTTGGCAAGAAGGGGGAGAGTTTAAACACACAGGGCATGTGGCAATTATCACCGAGGTGTTGCCTGATAGCGTTCGAATCGCCGAGCAAAATGTGATTCATTCCCGCTTACCAAGTGGTCAGCAATGGACGCGTAAATTGCCGATGATTGTTTCAGAACAAGGTTATTTTCTACAAGATACTTTTGATGATACTAAAATTCTTGGCTGGATGATTCAAACAAACGACACTGAATTTTCAGAACCCCAACCTTTCCCAAAATCAACCGCACTTCGGTTACAAGCTCATCATATTGACAATCACGGTCAATTTAGTGGGAAATGGTTAAATGAAAATGAACCATTTGATATGGCTTATATCAAGGCGATGGGCGGGCATAAAGTGAGCCATTCTGATCAATATCGCTATTTTGCCATGTCTGAAAGTGCTCAACAGGAATTAATTCACGCCACGAACGAACTCCATTTAATGTATTTACATGCAACAGACAAGGTACTTAAAGATGATAATCTGTTGCGGTATTTCAATATTCCGAAGCTCCTTTGGCCACGCTTAAGACTTTCTTGGCAAAATCGCCGTTATCAGACGATTACAGGTCGTTTAGATTTCTGTATGAGTGAACGAGGTTTGAAAGTCTATGAATATAATGCAGACTCAGCCTCTTGCCATGCTGAAGCTGGCGATATTATGAATCGTTGGGCAAAACAAGCTGGTGGTGTATTAGGGGAAAATCCGTCCGATGGTTTGCGTAATGCGTTAGCTGATTGTTGGCAACATAGTCAAGCCTCAAAATTAGTTCATATTCTGCAAGATCATGATGATGAAGAAGATTACCACGCTATGTTTATGCAACAAGCATTGGTACAAGCAGGATTTCAAGCAAAAATTATTCACGGCACAGAAGGATTGCATTGGGATAATCGTGGTCGCCTGATTGATGATGAAAATAACCAAGTTCAAACCGTTTGGAAAACATGGGCATGGGAAACTATGCTGGAACAACTTCGTGAAGATGCAACAGGAATGGAAGTTGCTCCTCCTATTCGCACTGGTTATCCTGAAGATAAAGTGCGGTTAATTGACGTACTACTTCGCCCAGAAGTGTTGGTTTATGAACCGCTTTGGACGGCAATTCCAAGCAATAAGGCGATTTTACCTGTGCTTTGGTCTTTATTCCCTAATCATCGTTATTTGTTAGAGGCAAGTTTTCATCTCACACCAAACTTAATCCAAAACGGCTATGCTCAAAAACCAATTGCAGGTCGCCGAGGCGATAACGTTAAATTGATTGGTGAAAATAATTCCATGCTAGACACAACCGATGGGCAGTTTAGTCAGCAAGATAGTATTTATCAACAGCTTTGGTGCTTACCACAAGTGGAAGATCAATATTTGCAAATCTGTACTTTTACTGTGGGGGGACATTATGGTGGAACTTGCCTACGTTCTGATTCAAGTCGTGTCATCATGGGAAATAGTGATATGCAGCCTTTGAGAGTGTTGAAGGATAAAGTATTTTTTGGACAAAAGAAATAATCAGGTTACCGTGCATTACCTACGAAAATAGGGTAAAATTAGCGGATCTAATTTTTAAAGATTAGCGGAATTTTTACCGCACTTTACTAGAATTTATATTTTTCTATTTATAAGTTATAAGGCAACCATAATGCATAAAATCAATTTGTTTCGTCCAACACTTTTGGCATTAAGTCTTGCTTTTGCGAATTCTTACGCGCAAGCCTCAATGGTCCGTAATGATGTGGACTACCAATTTTTCCGTGATTTTGCTGAAAATAAAGGACAATTTTCAGTCGGATCTAGCAATATTCCCGTTTTTAATAAACAAGGTCAGAAGATTGCAACAGTATTACCCAATTTACCGATGCCTGATTTACATGTGGCAAATAGGGTAAGCGGTATTGCAACTTTGTTTAATCCTCAGTATATCGCCAGTGTAAAACATAACTTAGGTTATGGCTCGGTACAATTTGGTGATAGTGATAATAATTCAGATAGTCATTATTTTAATTATCTTATTACAGATCGAAATAATCATAGCGGATTGGATTTTCATGCCCCGCGGTTACATAAATTGGTGACCGAAGTCGCACCGATACCTCTAAATAATATTGCTTTTGATAATGCTAAAAAAACAGGACCACGCAATGGTGCTTTTTTAGATAAAAATCGTTATCCATACTTTGTGCGAGTAGGCTCTGGACGTCAATATTTAAGAAGTAAAGATGGTAAAGATAAAACATCTTTAACATCTGCTTATCATTATCTTACTGGTGGAATACCGCTCGCACCACGAGGATCAATGGACAATTGGATATCATTTAATGGTGATATTTATGATGGGCTAGCAACTTATGGTTTGCCTGGTGATAGCGGCTCACCGCTATTTGCTTATGATGCGAAGGAAAAACGCTGGGTATTAGCCGCAGTGCTATCTACTTTTGCGGGTTATGATCGGACCGAGAACATTTATACGATTATTCAACCTGATGTCATAGCACAAGCTTTTAAAAATGATGAGATTCAGATTCCACTTCGCGCTAAAGAGATCCAATGGCGGAATTTAGGTAATGGCGATAGTGTATTAAAAAATGGTGCTGAAAATATTCATGTAGCATTAGAAAATTCATCTAAGAAATCATTAGATCAAAATACGCAACGCCCTTCTTTAGATAACGGTAAGACTATTCATTTCCAAGGTGGTGATGGTTCAACTCTCATTCTTAAAGATAGTATTAACCAAGGTTCGGGGGCTTTATACTTCAATCAAAATGCCATTGTTCGCGCAGAAAATAATGATACAACTTGGCTAGGAGCGGGAATTGTCGTTGACGGTGATAAAACGGTTCATTGGCGCGTAAAAAATCCTATTAATGACCGTCTTTCAAAATTAGGAACGGGCACACTTTATATTGATGGTCAAGGCAAAAACCTAGGTGATATTAGTGTAGGCGATGGAACTGTAGTACTTGATCAAAAGTCGTTTAATGGACAGCAGCAAGCCTTTAATCAAGTTGGGATAACAAGTGGCCGAGGAACAGTTATTCTTGCCAATAATAAGCAGGTCAATCCAGATAATATTTACTTTGGTTTCCGAGGTGGGCGATTAGATGTTAATGGAAGTTCGCTCACTTTCCATCGTATTCAAAATGCTGATGACGGCGCAAAAATTGTCAATAATCACCGCACCTATGCCGCTGAAATTAATGTAATTGGTCGTAATGATGTAACGGCTCAAAATATAGAATGGGTAAAATGGGGGCAGGAGCCGACCACTTCGTTTGCGTTGTATGAATATAAAAATAATCATAGAAATAACCGATTCGATTATTTCCGTCTAAAAGATGGGAAAAATCCTCGAGCTTATTTCCCTTTGGATATGACAACTACCAATGATTGGGAATTTTTAGGTAACGACAGACAAAAAGTTGTAAGAAATGAGGTTTTAAAAGAAAACTCTAAAAAACGTTTAGATACGTTTAGTGGTTTCCTTGGCGAGTATGATTCTCAACGTTATAACGGTGCGTTAACGTTTAATTACAACCCTAACCATTACAATAGTGTGCTTGTATTGAACGGCGGTACGAATTTAAATGGGAATTTAAACGTATCAGCGGGGCACTTAGTACTTTCAGGCATCCCTACTCCTCACGCTTATGATCATTTAAACAAAAAAGAAGTTATAAATGAAAATAGTTGGATTAATCGCCAATTCAAAGCGCGTGAATTTAATGTTTCAGGCAATGCAAAACTAGAAAGTAGTCGTAATGTAAGCTTATTAGAAGGGAATTTCAACGCTCGACATCAAGCCCAAATTCAGCTAGGTTTTACCCAAGGTAAATCCAATGAATGCATTCGTGCATCTTATACAGGTTACACAGCTTGTTCTGAGAATAAGACTTTAGGGCATTTAGCTTTTAATAGTATGCCTGTTACAGTTGTATTCGGTAACATTGATTTAAAAAATAATAGCCAGCTTAATTTAGGTAAAGCGCATTTAGTTGGGCGTATTAATGCAGCCCCTACGACACAAATTTACTTACAACCTAATAGCCAGTGGTCACTCAACGGAAATAGTACAGTAGGAAATTTAGAGCTTTTACCTAATAGCCAGATCACATTAAATGCCAATTATGATGATGTAAATAAAAACTATCGTGGTTGGATTCAATTTAATGAGTTAACAATTAATGGCAAATTGACAGGGAATGGTCACTTCCGTTTCTTAACGAATGTGGCGGAACATAGAGGCGATCATATTACAGTAAATGGGCTTGCCTCGGGTTCTTATATCCTTTCTGTAAAAAATACGGGTAAAGAACCTAATGAAGTAAATCCATTAAGCCTTGTTAAATTAAATCATCCAAATCAGCGAATAGGGCAAGCTCGCTTCGCGCTTGAAAATGGTTATGTTGATTTAGGGGCATATCGTTATATTCTAGCTAATCGCAACAATGACTATCGACTATATAACCCATTGCGTGAGGCTGAACAGTCTTTTCAAGGTAGTGAGCAACTTATTGCAAATAGTCAGCGTGAATTTGAGAAAGTGCACCAATTACTTAATCAAAAACAACAAGAGCTAAATCGATTAAATGCTCAATACGAGGATGTGAAAGCAAAAGAAAATACTTATAAATCACATGTTGCACGATTGCTTTCAGATATAAACCAAAGCAATAATCAAATTGATAATGCTTTTAATGAATACAATCGTACGCCTCGTATCCGTTTTATTAAACGTCGACGATTATATGAGCAATTTACGCAATATAAGTCTAAATTAGAAAATCAACGTAATGAATATCGTAATATTAATTCACAAGTAAATTACTATTCACAACAAGTATCCTCAGTACTTGGAAGTGTGAATACTATAAAAAATGAAGTGAATTCACTTTCATCTCAAAAAAGTAATTTGCAAGCAGAATTAAATCGTTTACAAGCGGGTTATGCAAATAAAATTGCACAAGCTCAAAAACTTTGTACTGCCCAAGGGCTTTCATCTGATGTATGTCGAAAAGTTGCTAAAGTCGCAAATGATAGTGATCTAGCGGCTTTTGAAGCGGAGCTTGATGCAAATATTGAGCAAGTAGAATTCGCTCAACAAGCATTAGAACATGCTAAAGTATCTGGTGATGAAAGTGCGGTTCATTTTGCGCAAGAAAATTTGGATCAAGCTATACGATCTCTTGTTAATGCGCTTGAAGATACTTATACAACTTTAGGTGATATTAATCATTTCTTAGGTGAGATACCTAAAAATGTGGCAATACCTGTACAGGCTCAATTAATCAGTCGTTATTCCAATACGGCTTTATCAGAGCTTTCTGCAAACGTTAATTCGGTATTACAAATTGGACGAAATTTAGATCGTCATTTATTAAGCCAAGATAAATCTAATGTTTGGGTGAATACGGAAGCAAGTCAGAGAACTTATCGCTCCGACTATAATCGTCCATATAAGCAAAATTTAACTTTAACTCAAATCGGTGTAATACAGGCATTAAATTCGAATATGCAAATTGGTGCGGTGCTTTCTCATTCTCGCGCTAATAATGAGTTTGATGAAAATGTATCAGGTACAAGCCGACTAACTGGTATAAATGGTTTTGTTAAAGGCGAGTGGAATAATGATGTCTTTGCAAGTTTTGACTTAGGTTATGGACGCAGCCGTAACAATGTAAAATTTGACGAAGAAAACAAAACGTTCCACCGTAATATTTTGAGTGCAGGCGGAAATATTGGAGTTTCTCTAGACTGGGGAATTAATATCATACCTTCAATTGGTATGCGCTATTACCGTCTATCTACCACAAACTACCAATTAGACGGTGCAAATATCAACAGTAAAACGTTACATTTAACGACTTATCGTGCTGGCGTAATGTTAGATAAAACGTTTGATATAAATGGTGTAAAATTCACCCCGAGTTTCTCAAGCAATTACTATGATGCTACTCAAAGAAAACTTGCCATTCAGAGGGTATTAAGCGTCAATGATGTCGCATTAAAACAACAATTCGGACGTTATTTTACTCATGAACTTGGTTTTAATGCTCAAATGAAACAGTGGAATATAAGCACGAATATTGGAATGCTTAAGGGCTCTGATGTCGCACCACAGAAATTTGCTTCATTAAAGGTCGGTTTTACTTGGTAGCATTATCTAGTAAGTAAATAAAAAAAGTACGGCTATATTTTGCCGTACTTTTTTATTAGTAATAAACAAACTCTATCCATAATAAGAATATAAACGCAACATCACACTTTTATATTAGTTCTGCAGCAATCTTTCTCGCTAAATGATCAACTTCCAATACATCCTCAACATATTGAATAGTTTGCGGTGTAATCTTCTCAATAGTACGCTCATTAATTTTTGCAATATCCATAAAACTAATTTGACGATCTAAAAATGCTTGTACGGCAATTTCATTAGCTGCATTCATTGCTGTTGTCGCATATTGACCCGCAGCAAAGGCATCAATAGCCAGTTTTAAATTTGGATAGCGATTAAAATCAGGTTCAATAAACGTCAGTTCTTTAATTTTAAAGAAATCAAGAGGTTCTACTCCGGCAAAAGTGCGATGAGGATATGCCATAGTTTCTGCAATTGGTGTACGCATATCTGGATTTCCCATTTGAGCAATGACTGAGCCATCAACATAACGCACCATAGAATGAATAATCGATTGTGGATGAATAATGACTTCCATTTCTTCCGCACTTGCATTGAAAAGCCAGCGAGCCTCAATGTATTCCAAGCCCTTATTCATCATTGTAGCTGAATCGACAGAGATTTTTTTACCCATAGACCAATTAGGGTGCGCAACTGCTTGTTCTGGTGTGATACTAGCAAACTGTTCGAGAGGTGTGTAACGAAATGGCCCGCCAGAACCGGTGAGTATAATTTTACTTACACCTAATTCAGAAAGTGGGCAAAAACCGATTTTTTCTTGTGCTTCTGGCGGTAACGATTGAAAAATAGCATTATGTTCACTATCTACTGGTAAAAGCTTCGCACCATAGTTTTTTACGGCATCAATAAAAAGCTGTCCGCAGGTTACCAATGATTCTTTATTTGCCAGTAATACCCGTTTACCTTCTTTAACCGCAGAAAGAGTCGGTAGCAATCCTGCGGCACCAACAATAGATGCCATTATCTGATCTGCATCTGGATGTGCTGCAAGTTCACAAATAGCTTGTTGTCCTGCTAATACTTCCGTTGGAATATGATGTGCAATTAATTTCTCACGTAAAATTTTAGCCGCATTTACATCATCAAGAGCCGCAAAGTGCGGTCGGAATTTTATGCATTGTTCAAACATTGCTTCTACATTTTTTCCGCCGACGAGTGTAAATGCATGATATTTCTGAGGGTTATTTTCAATAACAGAAAGGGTACTTTTACCGATTGATCCCGTTGAACCAAGAATGACAATGTTTTGTTTTTGCATAGAATCTTTACCGCACTTTTGTTTATTATATTTTCATTGGTACGTCTAAATCCGCATACCTAATAAAATAAAGGCAGACAAAACTGTCTGCCTTTCGCATTTTTTATGATTAGAAATCCATTAATTCTTTTTCTTTATCCGCTAATACTTCATCTACTTTTTTAATGTAAATATCTGTGATTTTTTGGATTTCTTCTTCTGCTTTATGTTGTTCGTTTTCGCTGATTTCTTTGTCTTTTAATAATGCTTTGATTTTATCATTCGCATCACGACGCACATTACGAACCGCAACTTTACCTTGTTCACCTTCGCCTTTCACAATTTTGATTAAATCGCGACGGCGTTCTTCTGTTAATGGAGGAAGCGGAACACGGATTGTGGTACCCGCTGAAGATGGGTTTAAACCTAAATCTGAGGTTAAAATTGCTTTTTCTACCGCAGAGATTAAAGAACGATCAAAAACAGTTACAGCTAAAGTACGCGCATCTTCTGCCACTACGTTTGCTAATTGGCGAAGTGGAGTTGCTGCACCATAATATTCAACTTGAATTGCATCAAGTAAACTCGGTTGTGCACGACCGGTACGGATTTTCGAAATATGGCCTTTTAATGCTTCAAGGCTTTTTTCCATACGATCTTGAGCATCTTTTTTAATTTGGTTAAGCATTACATTGTCCTTTTAATTGACGAAAGTTAAAACGCGGTGATTTTACTGGATTTTTGTAAATTTTTGAATACATTTATCAGCTTGAAAACAGATAAAAAATGACCGCACTTCAGTCACCCAAAGTGCGGTTAATATTTTTAGTATTTTTAGTTAAGCTTTAGGACCAGCAGCAATTAAAGCTTTGCCTTCTTCGTTAGTTGCATATTTAACAAAGTTTTTCACAAAACGACCAGCTAAGTCTTCAGCTTTTGATTGCCATTGTGCTTTATCTGCGTAAGTATCGCGAGGATCCAAGATTGCAGAATCTACACCTGGTAATGCTTTAGGAATTGCTAAGTTGAAGATTGGCAATTCACCCATTTCAGCTTTTTCAATTGAGCCATCTAAGATTGCATCAATGATTCCACGAGTATCTTTGATTGAGATACGTTTGCCTGTACCATTCCAACCAGTATTCACTAAGTAAGCTTCAGCACCAGCTGCTTGCATACGTTTTACTAACACTTCTGCATATTGAGTTGGGTGAAGGGTTAAGAACGCTGCACCGAAACATGCTGAGAAAGTTGGAGTTGGTTCAGTAATACCACGTTCAGTCCCTGCTAATTTCGCAGTGAAACCTGATAAGAAGTAGTATTTAGTTTGTTCTGGTGTCAATTTAGATACTGGTGGTAATACGCCAAATGCATCTGCAGTTAAGAAAATAACTTTAGTTGCGTGACCTGCACGAGAAACTGGTTTTACAATGTTATCGATGTGATAAATTGGGTAAGACACGCGAGTATTTTCTGTTTTTGAACCGTCATCAAAATCAACAGAACCATCGGCACGAACAACCACGTTTTCTAATAATGCATCGCGACGGATAGCGCGGTAAATATCTGGTTCATTTTCTTCTGAAAGGTGAATGGTTTTCGCATAGCAACCACCTTCAAAGTTAAAGATACCAACATCATCCCAACCGTGCTCATCATCACCGATTAATTCACGTTTTGGATCGGTTGAAAGGGTTGTTTTACCTGTGCCAGATAAGCCGAAGAAGATTGCTACATCGCCATCTTTACCAACGTTGGCTGAGCAGTGCATTGCGCCAACACCTTTAAGTGGTAGGAAGTAGTTCATCATTGAGAACATTCCTTTTTTCATTTCACCGCCGTACCAAGTACCACCGATTAATTGAATGCGCTCAGTTAAGTTGAAAGCAACGAAGTTTTCTGAATTTAAACCTTGTTCTTTCCAGTTTGGATTAGTTACTTTAGAACCGTTCATTACAACAAAATCAGGTTCAAAGTTTTTAAGTTGTTCTTCAGTTGGGCGAATGAACATATTTTTCACAAAATGTGCTTGCCATGCAACTTCAGTTACAATACGTACCGCAATACGGTCGTGTTCGCTAGCGCCACAGAAACCATCAACCACAAATAAGCGTTTACGAGAAAGTTGGTTAGTCACCAAGTCTTTTAAGCTTTGCCATGTAGCTTGGTTCATTGGTTTGTTGTCATTTTTCGCTGCTTCAGATGTCCACCAAACAGTATCTTTGGTTTTTTCATCTAATACGATATATTTATCTTTTGGTGAACGGCCAGTGAAGATACCAGTATCTACAGCTACTGCACCAGTCGTAGTTAAAGTACCTTTTTCAAAGCCTCCTAAACCTGGATTGGTTTCTTCTTCGAACAATTGCTCGTAGCTTGGATTGTAGACAACTTCTTTTACGTCATAAATGCCTAGAGCTTCAAGTTCTTTTACTACTTTGTTTAAGTCTGTCATAAGTCACCTCTAATATTTAAGATTAAAATTTAACTGTCGCCTATTCTAAAGAATGTCAATGCAAAAAAATGTTAACTAGATCTCATTTTTGAAAAATCATGGCTTTTTATTACCTATTTTTAGGTGTATTTATGATATAGATCAAAAATCCCGACATGGCGTCGGGATTGTTTTTAAAGTTTTGTTGATTTTAATTTTCCAATTGCTTCTTTATTAAAGAAGTAGTGTGTACCACAGCACTCACATTGCATATCAATACTGCCTTTATGCTCGGCTAATATTTCGTCAATTTCTTCATCGGAGATGAGCAGTAATGCAGAACCAGAACGCTCTGCAGAGCAGCCACAGAAAAATTGTACATCTTGTGCTGGATAAAGATTGACGGTTTCTTCGTGATATAAACGATAGAGTAACTCTTCTGCAGGGAGACCAAATAATTCTTCATCTTTTACTGTTGCTGCGAGCGTAGTTAAATGCTCAAAATCTTCTGGTGTACCAGAACCATCAGGCATAATTTGTAATAACATACCTGCTGCCACTGGCTTTCCTTCATATTCTCCAGTACGAATAATTAATTGAGTTTGAAGCTGTTCTGAGCGTACAAAATAATCTTCTAAGCATTCAGTGATCGTTGGTTTATCCAGGCTAATTACACCTTGATAGCGTTCTCCTTCTTTTGGTGCAATAGTAATGACCAATACGCCTTTGCCAATCATATTGTGCAGACTCATATTTTCAGTGATGTTGCCATCCACTCGAGCAAGGGCGCGGATTTGTTGTTGATCATTGCCATTTACTAATGCTAAGCGTAATGGACCATCGCCTTGAATTTGTACGGTGATATTGCCGTCAAATTTTAGTGTGGCAGTAAGCAAATTAGTCGCTACCATCATTTCACCCAATAAATCCTGTACTGCTTTCGGATAGTGATGGGTATTTAATGTATCAGTGAATGTTTTATTTAAGCGAACCCATTCCCCACGAACCGCACGATTTTGGAAAAGATAACGGTAAAGCTTGTCATTGTCTTGAATATGTTTTTCCTGTTCTGTCATTAACTATTTCTCATCGATAATACATTGAAAAATATGCGGTAATTTTGCATACTTCTATGAGTTTAAACCTCAATAACTATATCCTAGTCTCTAAAATTATTAAATTGGAATGGTTGGCCTAATTCAGCGCCTTTAACAAGTTGAATGACAGCCTGTAAGTCATCGCGTGACTTACCTGTCACACGTACTTGCTCACCTTGAATTTGAGTTTGAACTTTGATTTTAGAATCTTTTACTAATTTAGTAATTTTCTTCGCCATCTCCGTTTCAATCCCCTGTTTAAGTTTGATTTCTTTACTATAAAGTTTACCGTGGTGTTCGCTTTCTGCTGGAATATCTAAAGAGCTGTGCTCAATACCACGTTTAATACAAGATCCAATTAAAATCTCAATTAATTGTTCAAGTTGGAAATCAGATTCTGTGGTAATTTTAATCGTTTCATTTTTTTCATTTAATTCAATTACTGCTTCTACACCACGAAAATCATAACGCGTGCTAAGCACACGGTTGGCATTTTCCACGGCATTACGGACTTCGTGTAAAGTGATTTCAGAAACAATATCAAAAGATGGCATAGTCTTCTCCCATTTTATTAAATTCTATCATTAGCACTTAAAAGGCATAAAAGTGCGGTTAAGTCGGCGAAGTTTACCACAATTTGCGCTTGTTGTTGCACTTTAGGTTTAGCATGAAACGCAACACCTAACCCAGCTACGTTCATCATTGCCAAATCATTTGCACCATCACCAATAGCAATAGAATGTTGTGAATCAATACTGTATTCCTCTAACAAACGTTGTAATGTTTTAGCTTTATATTGGGCATCAACCACATCGCCTTTAACTAAGCCAGTGAGTTTTCCATCTTCAATATCAAACTGATTGGATGCAGCAAAATCAAGCTGCAATAAGGCTTTCAAATAATCCGCAAAATAAGTAAATCCGCCTGAAGCAATTGCGGTTTTCCAACCATATTTCTGTAAGGTTTGGATCGTTTCAACTAATCCAGGCATTAGCGGTAAATGCTCTCTAACTTGCTGCAAAATGCTTTCTGGCGCACCTTTTAATGTCCCCACTCGACGACGCAAACTTTGCTCGAAATCTAATTCACCTCTCATTGCGCTTTCCGTAATCGCAGAAACAAGTTCACCAACACCTGCTAGTTTCGCAATTTCATCAATACACTCAATTTGAATCGCGGTAGAATCCATATCCATCACCAATAACCCAGCTTGAGACAATTTAGGGCTAAAATCTAATTTAGCTATATCTACTTCAACATCATGAGCAAAGTTAACAAACTCAGCAAACCACTGGCCTTTTAATAAAACGACAATATTTTGCTCCACCATCCAAACATCAAAAATCTGAAAATTTTGACCGCACTTTTGTTGAAATTTTTCCAGCTTAGTCATGTCCAACTTTGTGCCGTATAAGATAAAAGGTTCCCCATTCTGTATAGGCTCCTCGTTAACTAAAAGTGCGGTAGGAAGTTGTGGGTATTTTTGTGTAATGCTTTCGAAACGTTGAATTTGCATAAAAATCCTGTAAATTGTGGCGACTGAAAAGATTTTAACCGATGTGAGTTGAAAAAGTGCAAATAATTAAAGAAAAACTAATCAAATCAACCATGCTTGCAACGATTATTGTGCTAAGCCTAACTGCACTTGGCGTTATCTTATTTGGTGTGAAGCAATTTAAGCTGAGTTCACAATTTGCTAGCGTAAACCAAGTGGCGAACATCTCACATATTTTGGTTCGTCAACAAGCCAATTTATTTTCAGTTTTACTTACAAACAATGCCAAAACAGAGCAATTAACGGATAATCTTGATCAAATAGTCAAAGAAGACTTTATTTTAGATGCAAGCTTATATGATGGCGAAGGAAAATTACTGGCTCAAAGTCGCGAGACTCGCAATTCACCCGATGAAAATAACCAACAAATTGTGGAGCCACTTTACGCCCAAAGCGGCATTAAAGGATTTTTACGCGTCACTATTGATGCGCAATATACGCAATCTAACCAATCAAAAATTAATCAGATTTTTCACCAATTATATGGTGAACTCATTATTGTCTTTTTACTTGGCGCGCTGATGGCAAGCTCTATTCATTATTTTTTAAGTCACTATCGACGGACTTACCGCAAATCCAAAGAGAAAAAAAGTGCGGTAAATTTGAAAGTAAAATCGAGTAGCGCGCGTTTTCACCAGCGTCGCCGTAGAATTTGATTATTGTCACAAACTATTAAATTGAGTGCGGATTTTTGCTAAATTTCCTTCAGAAATAAGGTAGAATGCGCAAGATTATTTTTTCAAAGCGAATTATAACAGGAGAACAAAATGGCAACTCGTAGACAATTAGCCAATGCAATTCGTTTCTTATCAATGGATGCTGTGCAAAAAGCTAAATCTGGTCACCCTGGTGCACCAATGGGGATGGCGGATATTGCTGAAGTATTATGGCGCGACTTTTTAAAACACAATCCGACCAATCCTAAATGGGCTGACCGAGATCGTTTTGTACTTTCTAACGGCCATGGTTCTATGTTGATTTATAGCCTTTTACATTTAACTGGCTATGATCTTTCTATCGAAGATTTAAAACAATTCCGTCAATTACATTCTAAAACCCCAGGTCACCCAGAATATGGTTATGCGCCAGGTGTTGAAACCACAACAGGTCCATTAGGCCAAGGTATCACTAATGCGGTGGGTATGGCGATTGCTGAGAAAACCTTAGCAGGTCAATTTAACCGTGAAGGTCATGAAATCGTTGATCACCACACTTACGTGTTCTTAGGCGATGGCTGTTTAATGGAAGGGATTTCTCACGAGGCTTGCTCTTTAGCAGGAACATTAGGCCTAGGTAAATTAATCGCATTCTACGATGACAACAACATTTCAATTGATGGTCATGTAGATGGTTGGTTCAGCGATGATACCGCAGCACGCTTTGAAGCTTATGGCTGGCAAGTAATCCGTAATGTGGATGGCCATGATGCAGAACAAATTCGTCAGGCTGTTGTACTTGCACAATCAGAAAAAGAAAAACCGACTTTAATTATTTGTAAAACGATCATTGGTTTCGGTTCACCAAATAAATCAGCGTCACACGATTGTCACGGTGCACCATTAGGCGATGAAGAAATTGCATTGACCCGCAAAGCCTTAAACTGGGATTACGCACCATTTGAAATTCCGGCTGAATATTATGCTGAATGGTCTGCAAAAGAGAAAGGAGCTGCAGCAGAAAAATCTTGGGAAGAAAAATTTGCTGCTTATGCAAAAGCATATCCAGAACTTGCCGCAGAATTTACACGTCGTGTAAACGGTGAATTACCAGCAAACTGGGCGGCAGAATCTAAAGCGTTCATTGAAAAATTACAAGCAAATCCAGCGAGTATTGCAAGCCGTAAAGCATCACAAAATGCAATCGAAGCATATGCTCATGTGTTACCTGAATTCTTAGGTGGTTCTGCAGACTTAGCAAGCTCTAACTTAACGTTATGGAGTGGTTCTAAACCGATTCGTGCGCATGAAAACGTAGGTGGTAACTACATCAACTACGGTGTTCGTGAATTTGGTATGTCTGCCATTATGAACGGTATTGCCTTGCACGGCGGTTTCATTCCTTACGGCGCAACCTTCTTAATGTTCTACGAATATGCACACAATGCGGTGCGTATGGCTTCATTAATGAAACAACGCTCATTATTCGTTTATACTCACGACTCTATCGGTTTAGGTGAAGATGGTCCAACTCACCAACCTGTGGAACAAACTGCATCACTACGCTTAATTCCAAACCTTGAAACATGGCGCCCATGTGACCAAGTGGAATCAGCCATTGCATGGCAACAAGCGGTTGAACGTCAAGATGGTCCAAGTGCGTTAATTTTCACTCGTCAAAATCTTGCACAAATGGACCGCACTTCTGCACAATTAGATGCCGTTAAACGTGGCGCTTATGTATTAAAAGACTGCGAAGGTACACCTGAATTAATTTTCATCGCGACAGGTTCTGAAGTGGAATTAGCAGTGAAAGCAGCGGATGTATTAACCGGTGAAGGTAAAAAAGTACGTGTCGTTTCTATGCCAAGCACTAACCGTTTTGATAAACAAGATGCAGCGTACCGTGAAAGCGTATTACCTGCAGCAGTAACTAAACGTGTTGCGATTGAAGCGGGTATTGCCGACTTCTGGTATAAATACGTTGGCTTTGAAGGTCATGTGGTAGGCATGAATAGCTTCGGCGAATCAGCACCTGCTGATCAATTATTCAAACTCTTTGGTTTCACTGTTGAAAACGTGGTAGAGAAAGCGAAAGAGATTTTATAATTCCCTCATGATAAAAAGCGGTCAGCAAAAACTGGCCGCTTTTGATTTTCCTAAACTTCATATCAAATAGCAATATTTCCAAAATTATGTCAAAATTCATTGCATTTTGCGGATCGGTATTCATCATTTATTTTTGACCGCACTTTTAAGGAATCCACATGACTGTACCAACCTTATATCAGTGGCCTAAAGCCGAATTGATTTATCCTGATAGACCTAATAAATCTTATGCAGCAAAACGTTTACGTTATCGTCTTCGTTCACTCTTACATTGTCAAACAATAAAAAAATTTGAAGCCTTCGTTAATCAAACTCCAGTTCTGATTAGCTTGCTAACACAACGTCCCAATTATAGCTATCCCTTAGTTCATCGTTTTTTAGATAAACGTTTCAATACCCAAAAACGTTTATCAACCATTTGTGATAATTTTCTATTTGTACCACAAAAATTATCAAACCTATCTCCTTCTATTTTGGAAACCCCCATTTCTTTTGGTGAAATTATTCCTGATTTTGAATTGCTATTCATGCTAAGCAATCAGCAACCCATGGAAGGTTTTTGGACATTAGAGTTACGTTATAAACCCACTGATGCTGAAGTTTATCTACTCACATTTGGGAAGTTAGAGGAGGCATTGCTTATTGCTGTTGTGCAAGGCCCAAATTTTGAAGGCGCTAAAGAAATGGTAAAACAACTCACTAAAACTTGCCACGGATTACGCCCAGCCTATCTAATGGTTGAAATAATGAAATCGCTCACAAAAATATTAGGCTATGACAAACTTTATGGTATTCCTCAAAAATACCAAAATAAGTCTCGCTTTGTTCAAAGTAAACATTTCGTGGTTGATTATGACGCCATATTTTCAGAAGCTGGTGGTGAACGAAAAAATTATTGGATGTTACCTCTTATTAGAGATACAAACCTAGACGATGTTCCAAGTAAAAAACGCTCAATGTATCGTAAACGCTATGCTATGTTAGATGAAATTGAAACCACACTTAAAAATAAACTTCAAATGTAAATCTTCCGTGCAGATCAATGTCTGCACCTATTTTTTCTATTGAAAAATTTTTCCTTTTCGTCATAAATTTATGCTATCGTAGCTGAGATTATTTATTCCATTTCATTTGAATAGGAGAGACTGATGACAACTCAATTAGATTCACTTCGTAATATGACCGTTGTGGTTGCTGATACTGGCGATATTGAGGCCATAAAAAAATACCAACCACAAGATGCGACAACTAACCCATCTTTAATTTTAAGTGCATCTGCCCTACCACAATATTCACCACTTATTGACGAAGCTGTTTCTTACGCGAAAGCACAAAGCAATGACAAATCCCAACAACTCATCGATGCAGAAGATAAATTAGCGGTAAACATTGGTTTAGAAATTTTAAAAATCGTTCCAGGACGTATTTCTACTGAAGTGGATGCCCGTCTTTCTTATGACACGCAAGCAACGGTTGAAAAAGCACGTAAATTAATTGCACTTTACAATGCTGCTGGTATTTCAAATGATCGCATTCTGATCAAAATTGCATCAACATGGCAAGGAATTCGTGCTGCAGAAATCCTTGAAAAAGAAGGCATCAACTGTAACTTAACCTTATTATTCTCTGAAGCTCAAGCTCGTGCTTGTGCAGAAGCAGGCGTTTACTTAATTTCTCCATTCGTAGGCCGTATTTTAGACTGGTACAAAGCAAACTCCGATAAAAAAGAATATGCGCCAGCAGAAGACCCAGGTGTTATTTCTGTTACCAAAATCTATAATTACTACAAAGAATATGGCTACAACACCGTTGTGATGGGCGCAAGCTTCCGTAATGTAGGCGAAATTACTGAACTTGCAGGTTGCGATCGTTTAACCATTGCACCGGCATTGCTGAAAGAATTACAAGAAAATTCAACCGCACTTGTACGTAAACTAGAATACAAAGGCGAAGTAAAAGCGAAACCACAACCTCTTACTGAAGCTGAATTCTATTGGCAACATAATAGCGATGCGATGGCAGTAGAAAAATTAGCAGATGGTATTCGCAAATTTGCTGTTGACCAAGAAAAATTGGAAACCATGCTTTCAGCAAAACTTTAGTTGCATGAAAGTGCTAACATATCTTTATGTCAAAACTCGCCATATATGTATGGCGAGTTTTTTATTGAGAAATTAAAAATGAATTATTTCTGTATTGTTTCTTCTCTATCTTGATGTAAATCATCCTCATCGATTAACAATTCTGCCGTTTCATCATTTAAAGCCTGAGCATCAGCATGAGGTTTAATAAAAGGTTTTGGCGTCCAATACTTTTTCACAATTTCATTAGAAAAACCATGCAGAACTTCCTCATTTAGACGTTCTTGATCCAATGCTCGCACTTCTTTAATGACTTCATCAGCCTCAATCTTATCAATGCCAAGTTTCATCAATGTTGCTTGGCTAAGCGCAATGGCGGATTCAAAAGTTTCACGCACAATAAAGTCCACATCTTGCTTAATTAGGCTCACGGTCGTTTTTCTATCATAAGTGCGGGTTAAAATCGGCAAGTTTGGATAAGCCCCTTTAAGTTGGCTCACAATCGTTTCAATGCGATCTGTATCATTAATACCAATCACCACACATTTAGCTTTTTCAATTCCAGCGGCGTAAAGTACATCCAAACGAATACCATCACCATAATAGACTTTAAAACCAAATTTTGCCGCAGCACGGATATTTTCTATATTACGATCAATCACTGAAACGCTGATGCCACGGATTAATAATGTTTGACATACGATCTGGCTAAAACGCCCAAAACCAATTACAAGCACGTTATCTTCTAAATCATCAATAGGCGACAGATCGCTCGTATCTGGTTGAGTCGCCGATTTTCTCTCTCCACATTGCGCTAATTTACGAGTAATTTGTGTAATAAATGGAGAAAACAACATGGAAATAATTACCGCTGCAGTAAAAGTAGCGTTTTCATGGTTGCTCATTACGCCTGCTGTTGTTGCGGCAGAGAAAAGTACGAAAGCAAATTCACCACCGTGCGCCAAGAGTGACATTCTTCCTACTGCTTCTCTATGTTCTAAGCGAGTGATTCGGGCAACGACATAAACGGAAAGCCCTTTGCCAATAATGTAAAGAAATACAATTCCGAGTAGTAATAACCAGTGATTAAACACTAACATCAAATCCAATGACATCCCCACGCCCATAAAAAACAGGCCAAGCAATAAACCACGAAATGGCTCGATATCCGCTTCTAATTGATGGCGGAACGAAGACTCTGACAGCATAACGCCCGCTACAAATGCCCCCATTGCCATTGAAAGTCCACCTATTTCCATGGCTAATGCCGCGCCAAGTACAACTAATAAAGCGGCTGCTGTCATCATCTCGCGAATATGTGCTTTAGAAATTAATCGGAATAACGGATTCATTAACCATTTACCCGCAACAATCAAGCCGATTACCGCGCCTAATGCGATGCCGATTGACATCCAATCGGTATGAGTGCTTTCTTCAGAATGAGGCGCAAGAAACGCCACTGATGCCAATAATGGTACAATAGCAATATCTTCAAAAATTAAAGTCGAAATAATTCGCTGACCTTTAGATGTGCTGGTAATACAACGTTCTTCCAAAGTTTGCATCACAATAGCAGTTGAAGAAAGTGTAAATCCCATGCCTGCTATAAACGCGACTTCTTTCGGTAAATCGAGCAAATAAATTCCAGCTAAAGTAAGTAATGCACCACAGCATCCCACTTGCAAAAAACCACGTACAAAAATTGCTTTTCTCATTGCCCAAAGGCGTTCAGGGTGCATTTCAAGACCAATAATAAATAAAAACATTACCACCCCAAGTTCAGCCAAATGCACAACTGCAGCAGGATCTTGAATTATGCCAAATACAGAAGGCCCAATTAGACAACCAGCCACCAAATAACCTAACACACTACCAAGACCAAGGTGTTTAAATAGTGGCACAATGGTTACACTGGAAGCGAGTAAAATAACGGTTTTGATGAGTTCATGGTTAGCTAGATGCTCAATAGTATTCGACATAAAAACGCTCAATAAAACTGAAATGTAGCTTGTATTTTAGCCTGTTTTATTGAAATAAAGAACACATCAATTATCTAAACTTGCTATAATTCTTCACAACTTTTAACCGCACTTTTACTTATGACGTTACAATTTAATATTGTCGCCTTATTATTGGTGATTTTAATTATTCTCGGATTACTCAGCCATAATAGCGCGATCACAATTTCTGCTGCTGTCTTGCTCATTATGCAACAAACTTTTTTATCACAGTATATTCCTTGGATCGATCAATATGGTTTAAAACTAGGAATTATGGTTTTAACCCTCGGTGTCCTCAGCCCTTTAGTGTCAGGGAAAATTCCATTGCCTGAACTTTCTTCCTTTATTCACTGGAAAATGTTTTCCTCTATCGGCGTTGGTATTTTTGTAGCCTGGCTTGCAGGCCAAGGTGTTGACTTAATGACAAATCAACCCGTTCTCGTTACAGGGCTTATGATTGGTACGGTTATCGGCGTATCTTTCTTTGGCGGCATACCCGTTGGCCCACTTATTGCTGCAGGTATATTAGCTTTACTTTTAGGGAAAATTTAAATGAAAAACAAATATCTCACTCTTGCAGCTTTAAGCGGATTCTTCTGTGTCGCACTAGGCGCATTTGCGGCGCATGGTTTAAGCCATGTATTAGAAGCCAAAGCATTATCATGGATTGATACGGGTTTAAAATATCAAATGTTCCATACTATTGCAGTACTTGCCGTTGCATTATCTGCTTTACGTGACAACAAATTCGCCCGATTATCCATGTCTTCTTGGTTAATTGGAACCTTATTATTTAGTGGAAGTTTATATGCACTCGCTTTTGGAGCAAGTAATGTAATAGTGTGGATTACGCCTATTGGCGGAACTTTATTTTTAATCGGATGGATTAGCTTAGCTTACGGAAGTTTCAAAAGTAAATCGCTATGAAAAACAGATCGGTAAAACATGCATTAACTCCTTTACAACAATCCCTTTTTTCTCAATTAAATGACATCATGTTGGTAGATAAACGCCGTTTATCCGCCCGCATTCATGGTATTGGAAAAATTAAAAGCCAAGAGGCTCAACAAGCCGTTGCAGATGAAATCCAACAGCGAATTGAACAAGCAAGATTACGTGTAAAAAGCCGTAAAAGTGCGGTGCAAAATCCCATTGTTTTTCCAGAAAGTTTGCCGGTTAGCCAACGTAAAGCAGAAATTCAAAAACTGCTTTCTGAACATCAGGTCATTGTGGTGGCAGGGGAAACTGGTTCAGGTAAAACCACCCAATTGCCGAAAATGTGTTTGGAATTAGGTTTCGGCAATTTAGGTATGATTGGTCATACTCAGCCGCGTCGTATTGCCGCTCGTTCTGTGGCTGCGCGTATTGCGGACGAACTGGAAACGGAGCTTGGCGGTTTAGTTGGTTATAAGGTTCGTTTTAACGATCAAATCAGTGATGATACGCAAATCAAGTTGATGACCGACGGGATCCTGTTAGCTGAAATTCAAAACGATCGTTTCCTTAATCAATATTCTTGTTTGATTATTGACGAAGCCCACGAACGCAGCCTGAACAACGATTTTATTCTTGGTTATCTGAAACAGCTTTTACCACGTCGTCGTGATTTAAAACTTATCATTACCTCTGCGACCATTGATGTGGAACGTTTTTCCAAGCATTTCAACAATGCCCCGATTATTGAAGTCTCGGGCAGAACCTATCCTGTGGAAGTGCGTTATCGTCCCGTAGTGGAAGAAGACGATCAAGATCAGCTACAAGGCATTCTTAACGCGGTGGATGAACTGCAAGCGGAAGGTCGAGGCGATATTTTGATCTTTATGAACGGTGAGCGTGAAATTCGTGATACTGCCGAAGCTTTACAAAAACAAAACCTAAAACACACGGAAATTCTACCGCTCTTTGCACGCCTTTCTGCTCAAGAACAAAATAAAATTTTCCATCCGAGTGGATTAAATCGCATCGTGTTGGCGACCAACGTCGCAGAAACCTCATTGACCGTGCCGGGCATTAAATATGTGATTGATCCAGGTACTGCGAGAATTTCTCGTTATAGTTACCGCACCAAAGTACAACGTTTACCGATTGAACCCATTTCACAGGCATCTGCTAATCAGCGTAAAGGCCGTTGTGGTCGTGTAAGTGAAGGGATTTGTATTCGTTTATATTCGGAAGAGGATTTTAATTCTCGTCCAGAATTTACTGATCCTGAAATTCTGCGCACCAATTTAGCCTCCGTTATTTTGCAAATGACAGCATTGGGTTTGGATGATATTGAAGCTTTCCCATTTGTTGATGCGCCAGATAAACGCCATATTCAAGATGGTATAAAACTGTTGGAAGAATTGGGTGCGTTTGAAATGGTTCGCACTAAAGCGGGCGAGAAACGTCAATTAACGGCAGTAGGTCGTCAATTAGCTCAACTCCCTGTGGATCCTCGTTTAGCGAAGATGTTGCTGACCGCTGTCTCACAAGGTGCGTTACATGAAGTGATGATTATTGTCGCGGCGTTATCCATTCAAGATCCGCGCGAGCGTCCACAAGAAAAACAACAAGTTTCCGATGAAAAACATCGCCGTTTTGCCGATAAAAAATCGGATTTCTTGGCCTTCCTCAATCTTTGGCATTATCTACAAGAACAACAAAAAGAATTGAGTAAAAACCAATTCCGTCGTCAATGCCAAAAGGATTTCTTAAATTATTTACGTATTCGCGAATGGCAAGATATTTATCATCAAATTCGTTTAACCGTCCGTGAAATGGGCTTGCCGATTAATTCTGAAAAAGCAGAATATCAGCAAATTCATACCGCACTTTTAAGCGGTTTGCTTTCTCATATCGGTTTGAAAGAAACGGAGAAACAACAATATCTTGGCGCACGTAATGCCCATTTTGCAATTTTCCCCAATTCTGTGCTTTTCAAGAAACAACCGAAATGGGTGATGGCGGCAGAGTTAGTGGAAACCTCCAAACTTTGGGGGCGTATGGTGGCGGAAATCGAGCCAGAATGGATCGAACCACTTGCCGAGCATCTAATTAAAAAATCCTATTCAGAACCGCGTTGGTCGAAATCCCGTGGGGCGGTAATTGCCGATGAAAAAGTCACGCTTTACGGTGTGCCGATTGTGGCTGCACGACCAGTGAATTACGGTTCTATTGATCCGACGGTAAGCCGCGAGATCTTTATTCAATCTGCCTTAGTGGAAGGGGATTGGAATACCAAACATAAATTCTTCAAAGAAAATCAACGACTCGTTCGAGAAGTAGAGGAATTGGAACACAAAAGCCGCCGCCGTGATATTTTGGTGGATGACCGCACGCTTTTTGAATTTTACGATCAGCGTATTGGCACAGAAGTGGTCTCTCAAAAACATTTTGATACGTGGTGGAAAAAGGCGCAGCAAAAAGATCCTGAATTACTTAATTTTGAACGCTCATTTTTGATTAACGATGATGCGGAACAAGTGAGCAAGCTGGATTTCCCGAATTTCTGGCATCAAGGCAATTTAAAGCTCAAACTGACCTATCAATTTGAACCGGGTACGGATGCGGACGGCGTGACCGTGCATATTCCGTTGCCGTTGCTCAATCAAGTGGAAATGACGGGTTTTGACTGGCAAATTCCGGGCTTGCGGGAAGAACTGGTGATTGCGCTGATTAAGTCTTTGCCGAAATCTTATCGCCGTAATTTTGTTCCGGCACCAAATTATGCCCAAGCTTTTTTAAGTCGCGTCGTGCCGTTGGAAAAACCGTTATTGGATACGCTGATTTATGAATTGCGTCGCATGACGGGCGTCACCGTAGAAGCGGAACATTGGAATTGGGAACAAATCCCGAGCCATTTGAAAATGACTTTCCGTGTGGTGGATGAAAACGGCAAGAAAATCGCCGAATCTATGAATTTAGACGAGCTGAAATTTAGCTTAAAAGATCGTGTGCAAGAAAGCATTTCTGCCGTGGCGGACGATGGTATTGAGCAAAGCGGACTGCATATTTGGAGTTTCGCCGAGCTGCCGCAGTGTTATGAACAAAAACAGCGCGATTTCAGTGTGAAAGCCTTTCCTGCCATTGTGGACGAAAAAGATGCGGTGGGCATTAAACTGTTTGAAACGGAATTTGAACAAGCGGTGGCAATGCAACAAGGTTTACGTCGCTTATTGTTGCTCAACGTGCCGTCACCGATTAAATATCTGCATGAAAAATTGCCGAATAAAGCTAAATTGGGGCTGTATTTTACACCATTCGGTCGCGTGTTGGATTTGATCGATGATTGTATCGCTTGTGCCGTAGATAAACTGATTGCCGATTTTGGCGGTTTTGTATGGGATGAAGCCGGTTTTGAAAAATTGCGTGATTTTGTTCGAGAAAACCTTAACGAAGTGACCGTAGATATTGCGCAGAAAGTGGAGCAAATCCTATCCCTTAACCATGCCTTAAACCAACGTTTAAAAGGCAAAATGGATTTCACTATGGCCTTTGCGTTGTCGGATATTAAATCACAACTTGCGGATCTTATTTATCAAGGTTTTGTGCAAAAAAGCGGTTATGATCGCCTACCTGATTTACAACGTTATTTACAAGCTATTGATAAACGTATCGATAAACTGGCTCAAGATGTAAATCGTGACCGTGCCGCGATGCTACGCGTGGAACAAGTACAACAGGCTTACCAACAATTGCTAGCTAAACTGCCGAAATCTAAACCGATTTCTGATGAAGTTGCGGAAATTCGTTATATGATCGAGGAATTACGTGTGAGCTTATTTGCACAGCAGTTAGGCACAAAGTATCAGATATCAGATAAGAGAATTTTGAATATAATGAGAGAAATATAAATAAAGATACTCATAGAAATAATATAAGCAATATGTAATTACTCTATTTTACTGGATTACAAGCTTACTATTCAAATAGTACCTATCTAGAGATGTAGTTCGTTTATTTAATTAGGAAACCTATTTAGCATAATAATTATCTGATAAATACCATTCTACTGTTTTACGAAGTCCTTGTTCAAAGGTTATTTGCGGTTTCCAGCCCAATTCTTCATGAATTTTAGAACAATCCAATGAATATCGCACATCGTGACCTGGTCGGTCTTTTACAAAAGTAATTAAATCTTCGTAATACTTAATGTGATTAGGCTTATTTAGCACCAGTTCTTCGAGTAGTTCACAAATCATTTTAACTACTTCAAGGTTCGTTTTTTCACAATTTCCACCAATATTATAACTTTCCCCGACTCGACCTTTTGTCAAAACTAAATATAAGGCTTGAACATGATCTTCCACAAATAACCAATCACGAATTTGCTGCCCATCACCATAAATTGGCAAAAACTTCCCCATCACAGCATTTGAAATCATTAAAGGAATGAGCTTTTCAGCATGTTGATAAGCCCCATAGTTATTGGAACTGTTTGTGATAATCACAGGCAAACCATAAGTACGATACCAAGCGTGCACCAAATGGTCACTCGCCGCTTTTGAGGCTGAATAAGGACTACTCGGATGATAAGGGGACTGTTCGGTAAAGGCTGGTTCGGAAAGGGATAAATCTCCATACACTTCATCAGTAGAAATATGATGGAATCGAAAGGTCGTTTTTTTAGTTTCGTCTAAGGTATGCCAATAATTCTTAGCAACCTCTAACAAGGCATAAGTCCCCATAATATTGGTTTGAATAAAATCAGCCGCTCCCGTAATAGAACGATCGACATGACTTTCAGCTGCCAAATGCATCACCGCATCCGGTTGATATTTCTCAAAAATGCTTTCTATCGACTTAAGATCACAGATATCAACTTGCTCAAAAGTATAACGAGGATTATTTGCTACCTCTTTCAAAGCTGATTGATTTGCCGCATAGGTCAGTTTATCAATATTGATAACAGAATCTTGAGTCTGATTAATAATATACCGAATAAGGGCGGAACCGATGAAGCCGGAACCGCCGGTGATGAGGATGCGTTTCACTAATAAGCTCCAGTTTTATTCCAAACAACTTTCACTGTTTTAAGTAAAATCACAATATCATTCCATAAAGACCAATTTTTAGCATACCAGGTATCGAAATAAACGCGAGTATCATAGCTCACGTTATTTCGCCCACTGACTTGCCATAAGCCAGTCATTCCAGGTTTAGCCATAAGGTAATAATCCACATCTTCTTGATAGTAAGGCAATTCCTTTTTCACTATTGGACGAGGTCCGACTAAACTCATTTCACCTTTAAGTACATTCCAAAGTTGAGGTAATTCATCTAAGCTTCTTTCTCTTAACCATCTGCCTATTGGTGTAATGCGTGGATCATCTTTAAGTTTAAAGTCTTTTTCCCATTCTAATCTAGCACTTTCATCCATTGCTAAAATCTTTTCTAACACTTCATCTGAATTATTCACCATTGTTCGAAACTTCAAACATTTGAATTTCTTTTTGTGCTGACCAATTCTTGAATGCTCGTATATGAAATTACCGCCATCTCTTGTGATTATAAAATATAAAGGAATACAAAATGGTAACAATAAAAGTAAGAGAAAAGATGAGCCTAAGATATCAAAGGTTCTTTTTACAATCTTAGATGAACGTTTTGCTAAATTATTATTTACTCTAAAAAGCACCATTTCCTGGCTAAATAAAAAAGACATATCCGTGCCATAAAGTGGAATACCTCGAAAATCAGGAATTACTGAAATAGAACGGCATCCTTTACGAATTAAATAACGTAACCAAAAATCTTGCTCAACTTTCTTTTCCTCATCAATCGCCAGAATAAACTGAGTAAATTCAGGTGAAACCAATTCCATTAGCCGTTCAGAGTTATGGTCCATGATAGGGACCCCCTCTAGAAACTCTGAATGATCATCTTCCGTTGTAACAAAAAATTTTATGTCGAATCCTAAATACGATTCATCATTTAAAGCGTTAAATACCGCTTTAGCATTTTTCCCATTGCCTATAATGATAGTTTCTTTTAGATACATGCCGCTTTTTATTAAAAGATTTTTTACAAAAATTCGGGAGAAAGGAAGTCCTACAAAGATACAAATCCAAGTTACAGACCAGAAATAACGGGAAACATATAGACGAGAAAAGGCAACAATTGCTAATTCAATAATGAAAAGAATCAATAAGGTACGGATAATTTCTTTTAATTCAAACCAAAACGGTTTGCGGTAAGTATAGTGCCGTAATCGTATCCAAAACCATAACACACCAACGAAAGATACACAGGCATGAATCAATACATAGTCATTAAATTCTTCCAAAGGAAAATAAAAACGGCCGCCACGAGTAATATCTAACACTTCATAGGCAATAAATAATGAACTAAAAAGTGTTAAAAAATCAGTAGCTAACAAAATAAATTTACACCACGTAATTTTATGCATAGTGAAATCCTAATCTTAAAAATTTCCGTTTTAATAAATTAATCGCTTTTTTTAACAAATTCTCGCCTTCCAAATTAACTACCGGAATTTCACAAAACTTTAACTGATGATGAACCAACCAAACATTGAATAGGCGCTCGGCGATAAAACCAAATACTCTTTTTTGGTAGCTATCATACTGGGTTATATCTATTCGCTTTTCTAATTCAAACAAAATAGGGAAAAGCCACTTACAGTATTCTGATGCGTTCTCTGATGACATAACAAACATATTATAAATATGAATCTTTCGGCCTTGCATAATTGTATCAAAGCTCGTTATGTACTCAGGATGCAATTCAGAAATAATTTTCCTTGTACAATTCAGATCCTTAACATGATGGGCATGTTGGTAGTGAGAATAAATTGATTCAATAAAATAATTTCGTTTTTTCGGTAAAATCGCATCATATTTTTCTAGAAGAGATAGCAACTCTCTTTCTGATGCAATATGCTGTTTCTTCAAACATAACTCTTTACCTGCAAAATAACGCCGATAGTGTACTAACCCAACATATTGGTTATTTTTAAAGATACCATTTTGCCAAGCCCAATAAAGTCCGGTTAATTCACAAAAACTACTATTTTTTTCAGCTATATTCACACCAACACTATCTTGGTAAAACCTTTCATTTTTTAAATCACTTGTAGTCTCCCCTCCCACAAAAAGCGGGCAATAGCATGCAGAATCTGGAAACTCGTAGTCTTTATGCGTAATCACTAATACAGTAAGTTTTTGCATGTTATTTTAAGTAATCCTTGTGATGAAAAAAATTACCAGTAAGCCCGTGCCACATTGCACGCCAAGCAAATAGTAAACGAGAAAGACTTGGCTGAGTAAATGCATAAAACCAAGTCGTTTTAACAAAAAAAGTCAGAGCATAAATAAACCCTTTATGCTTGGCAAAAGTAGCAATTGTATTACGACAAAAACAATATTGTTTTAAATCTGAATGTGCATTATTAAACCGTAATTTACCCCAAAACATTGGTTCTGATATAGAGCTGGCTATAGGGTGATAAAACAATGCATCAATCACTGTCAAAATTTTGGCACGGTATGCCTCCGCACGCAGAGTATATTCTCGCTCATCTCCCCAAATAAAGTACTCCTTCATAGGAAATCCCATTTGTTGGACAAGATCTCTTCCGATTAATGTACCATTAAAAGGCAATACTGTATCCTTAATTTGATTATCTATTTTGAAAGACTGAGGAATATCAGAGTAATGATCGAGTACTTGCAAACTATTTGGTAAACGTAAGCTAAAACTTAGTTTCTCTTTGCCTTCACAATCAAGCACAATCGGACCTATATAACAATTCTCAGTAGTGTAAGGTAAGAGTTTTTCCAAACATGTTTCAGCTGGAAATCCATCATCATCCATTAACCAAATATAATCAAAACCTTGTTCAAACGCATACTTAATTCCTTCATGGAATCCACCTGCACCGCCCATATTTTCGGATAACGTGATTAAAGTAAAAGCATCATTGTTTATCCAACCATGCTCACCTAAAAAATCGGCTGTACCATCAGTACTGGCATTATCAATCACCACAATATGAGATAAAGGGTGTGTTTGAGCTTTCAGTGCATTTAAACAATTTAATAATAATGCTTTGCGGTTAAATGTCACAACCACTGCACAAATTGATTTTTCAGTATGCATAATTGACTCAATTTTATTTAAACAAAAGCCATACACGAAATCGTATATGGCTTGATGATAGACTCGCTATACTTTAGTCCATATTTACATAAAAAGGTTTAAGTACAGTCTGTTTTTCTAATGATTCTCTTACAACATCAGCTGTTTCTAAGGCTTCTTTAATCGTCACATCCATATCTAAATAACGATAGGTACCTAAACGCCCTACGAAAGTCACTTGCGTTTCTTTATTCGCCTTTTCAACATATTGTTGCAAGAGTACTTTATCTTTCACTAAACGAATCGGGTAATACGGAATATCATTTTCACCACATAGACGACTAAATTCACGATAACAAATTGTTTTCTCGTGTTGTTCCCATGGTGCAAAATGTTTGTGTTCTGAAATACGAGTATATGGTACTTCTTCATCACCATAGTTAATTACCGCATTACCTTGAAAATCACCCTCATCGCGGAATGCTTCAAAATCTAAAGTACGATAACCTAAGCGACCAAGTTCAAATCCAAAGTATGCATCTAACGGACCTGACCAGAAAATGTGATCAAATTCTGCCTTCATCGATTCAGCAAATGGCGTATTTAAACGCACTTCAATATTTTCATGATCTAAAATCGCTTCCACAACTTGCGTATACCCCTCTTTCGGCATACCTTGGAATTTATGTGCGAAGTAGTTATCGTCATAGTTAAAACGTACAGGTAAGCGTTTTAAAATGCTTGCCGGTAACTCTTTTGGCTCTACACCCCATTGTTTTTTGGTGTAACCATAGAAAAACGCTTTATACAAATCCTTACCGACAAAACGCATTGCTTGCTCTTCAAAGGTTTGCGGATCAGTAATAGACAAATCTGCTTGCGCCTCAATTAAAGCTTTTGCTTCTTTCGGTGAGCACGTTTTGCCAAAGAATTGGTTAATCGTATGCAAGTTAATTGGGAGAGAATACACCGCACCTTGGCTAATCGTTTTTACACGATTAACAAATGGCATAAACTCACCAAAGTTGTTCACATAATTCCATACTCGCTCATTATCAGTATGGAAAATATGTGGGCCATAAACATGCACCATTACATTTGTTTCAGCATCACGTTCAGAATGGCAGTTGCCTGCCACATGGCTACGAGAATCGATAACAACTGTTTTATAACCTTTCTCTGCTAATTCACGAGCAATAACGGCATTTGAGAAACCAGCGCCGACTAATAAGAATTTTTTCATTATATTCACCTAATTTAAGATTTAGTCATAAAAGTACGATATAAACGCAGAGCATTTGCAAGCATTGCATCTTGTCTATGGGGTTTATCATAATGTAATGGTATCATTGATAAAAATAATAAAATTGTAGGAGCTATAATATCTTCATGTTGAATATTTGGTATTATTAATTGCTTCATGAAAACAGCTTGTATTTTTTCTAAACGAGCATCTAAGTTAAACGTTAATTTAACACCAATATCATTATTTTTTTCTAAATTAAATGAGTCCGCAATAATAAAATCATATAATCCAATAAAAGAATGACAAAGTTTAGCCAAATCATAACTTTGATTTCCATAAATTGTTAATTCATGATTAATATTTAATCCTCTAGGATCTATGACTTTTATTGAATTACTACGAGAATCATACATTATATTACTAAAACATAAATCACCATGAACTACTGACGGTATTATAGGAAGTGCTAATGCTTTATTTACACAGTCTTCCGCAATTTGCCACAAAGAAGGCAAGTCAATACCATCGTAACGAGTCGGCTTATATAAGTCTAGACCTACTTGCTTTGCATATGCTATCAAGCGCTCGTATGTTTTATCTGCATAAAGTGCGGTAGAATCCTGATTGATTTTTTCAAGAAGCACTTCATCTCCTCTAGGAAAATATTTTCTTGATTCACTCATATAAAATGAGATCAATCCTAAAACTTTCTCCCAAAAAATTACCGGATTTCTTCCATGCACAAAAATTTCATTCAATGGAAGTATTGGTAAATACTCTGTTTCATAAAACGGATTATCTTGTTCTGTTTTACCAACTTGAATAAGCTGTGGAGTAAATCTTTTTAATCCCGCAGGTAAAGCCTTAAACCAATTTGCTTCAGCCTCAATTTTTCGTGGCGGTGAGCCCGATTTCCACACAACACCGTCCTCTATTTTTAATGAATTAAATGCTCGTTGGGTTGTTATAAGTGAACGCGATTTAAAGTAGGTATTAATATGTCCAAAGTCGTACCACGATGATACATCTTCGTATTCAATACCATTTTCTTCTTCATAAATATTGACGGCTTGGGAAAAATCACCTTGAGATAAGGCTAAAGCCCTTACAAATGCTTTAGGATTACTAAAGGAAAAAAAACCACACCACACCGCATTATATTTTTCATTAAATTGCCAGATGTAATCATCTTCCGCTTTTGCTAAAGCAATGCAATTTTCATTTTGAGGAAATGAGCCTAGTAGCGTATCTCCATGTAGTAAACGTAAAGGTTCGTTATTATCCCCGATGGTATTCAAGACATAAAGAAGAGCCATTCCTAACGAAATGCCATCTTGAACAAAAATAGGCTCGATATTTAGCTCATCTAGCAGCAATGATTCTTCTATACTTAATGCATAAGTACTCGGTAAAGAAACCACTATTTTAATATCTTTTGAAAACTGCTCACGAAGCATACTAATCTGATGAGTTAATAATTTCTTATTACCTATAGGTAAAAAAACCGGGGGGATTGCACCAAATTCATTACGAAATTCAGCATTAACATAGGCCGCAGAATTAATTAGAATCATATTCACCATCCATTTTTATTAATTTACGGATTTCATCATAACTCATAGAACTAAATTCATCTGGACGAATTGCACGATCATCGACATAAAAACCATCATGTCCACACCACGGCTTACCAACATAAATTTCATCATAAGGTACATTATGACGCTCTAACCAATCAATAATTATAGGTAATGTATTAACATTAATTTTTCCCACATTCCCTTCATAGGTTCTCATATTACGACTAGAACTAATAATTATCTCAAAGCCTTGAGCTTTATATTCTTTTAATTTTTCAATAACTGAAACAATGGGCTTAGCATTCTTATAATCACCATTTTCAGTTAAGGTGATAGTATTATCTAGATCCATGATAAGTCGTTTCATATTAAGCATCCCCTTTTAATAATTGTTGGTATTCATCTGGAGTTCCACAGAATAAGATACGTTCATTTTCAATTAAATCATAGAAGACTATCGAACCAACTTCGATTAAATCATTATAAAGTGGTGCAATATAATATTCATTCTTTGTCGTTTTTTGATTTTCTTTTGCAGAAAGAAATAATTTCTCAAATACTGACTTTCTCTTAAAATAATAAAGGCCATCACTGCATAAATCAGAAATCCGCTCTTTTTCAGTCGTGCAGATTACCTTTTTAGAATTCTCTTCTGCTAAAGCAAAAGACCAATGCTCTCCTTCACCTTTAAAAACCTCTAAATAACCATCACAGTCATTCACCCACTCAGGTTTAACAAAATCAATTATGCGAGAATCAATATTAAAAATATAAATCTCTTCATCATGATCGAGCTTATTAATTCCTTGGTATACCGTATCTGCCTGTCCGAGTGTTTCTTCTGGCAAACAAACTAATTCGTAATCTAAGATACCGAGCTCAACTATCGCTTTCTCTAAGAATTGTTTAGTGTCATAAACATCTCGATAAATAAAAACAAACTTATCAGTTTTAAAATATCGCTCAAATGAGCGAACTGACCAAGAAAAAACAGTTTCACCGTTTAAATCTAATTGATATTTTGGTTTTGTATAACCTGCTTTAAAAAAACGGGAACTTAGTCCCGCCATTGGAATAATAAACATATTTAACCTTATTATTTATGAAGTATATTTCACTCTAAGTGACATAAATGGTTTCTCTATTAAATTAAATATCAACATAGATATCAAAATAATAGGAATCATTCGAACACAAGACTGTAATAATGAGTCACTTAGAGTATTAGGTGATACAAAACCTAACAACTTATTAACGAATATTCCCACAGGAAGATGAATTAAATATAGAGAAAAGCTGATCTCTCCCAATTTAGATAATATAGTATCTAATAAATTATTAAATTTAATCCCAACTAAAAAATAAGAACATACCACCCCTCCCCATAACAATGCCTCTATGCTAAATAAAAGTGAAGCTACGTAAGGGTTATCTTTATTTAAAGTAAATAAATAGGTTAATAATGTAAAAGATATTAAAGTTAAAAAGATAGAAAATATATAAGAATGGAATAAATTTAAGTATCCTCTATTCCATAATACAGCAAATATCATACCTATAACAAATTGATCTAATCGACCTAAAATTGTATGGTAAAAATTCCAATACATAGGATTTGGTACAAGATTAGCTACATTTATTCTAATAAGAATAGATAATAAAACTATACCTAACAAATACTTTAGACCATATCGTTTGAGAAATAGCGCCAAGAATGGGAATATAAGATAGAATTGGAATTCAACACTAATCGTCCATATAGGACCAACTGGAAAAAACTCATGTCCCCATCCTGTACCAGGATTTCCTGTATTTAACTGTAAAGTCAATACTCGAAATATATCCATAGGTGTAGAATTAGCTCTATTTATAGCAATTACTATTGCCACCAACACAATTAATAAAGGAAATATCCTTAATATTCGATTATAAATAAACCCTTTATAATTAATTTTTTTATTACCTATATCACTTATAATACAAAACAGGAATCCAGTTAAAAATAAAAATAAACTTACACCTGTAGATCCTTTTTGAAGCCAAGTTATAAAAAAGTTAGTAATTAAGCCAGCATCTGGACTAACTGCAATATTACCACTGAAATGATGAAATATAACAAGTGTAGCTGCAAAAAATCTTAAGTGATCTATTCTAGAAAAATACGAACTATTGAGTGATTTCATAATAATTATCTAAAAAGTTTATCCCAACTATCACGTTCTTTTGAACTTTCTCTAAACTCTAATAATTTAGAACGATAAGATTCAATATTACGTATCAAATGAATATAATTTTTAACAAATCTAATGGCCAACCGAATACTTTTACCTCTTTGTAAAGTTGCTTCTTCCATTGTTCGATTCAATGTATTGAATAATCTTACTTTTTTTCGACCATAGAAAAAAATAGGCTGCCTTTCAAAACCATACTTAGATGAACCTTCAGTGCCTAATCCAAGATAAGATAAAATTATGCCTAGTAATTTTGTTGATTTCTTATGAAAACGCGGCTCAGTATAATAATAATCAACATCAGAAACAGTGACTGTATTTTTCTTAAGCTCTTTAAGTGTTTTCATAGCCCATTGATGCAAATCGGCAGGATCTTTTTTATACTCCTCATTTATCACATGCTCTAATGCCAACACATTAAATTCAGCAGCCACATAATTAAATGTAATCAAATTCTTTATAAATTTTTTCAATGAAAATAATTTAATCAAATTATAATATCTTTGGTAAGAAAGAAGGGCATTCATAATCATATTACGTGGAAGATAATAATCTTCCATAATTTCATTGTATTTTAAGATAAATGGATCATGCCAAACATTAATACCATTTAAAGAAACAATTTCTTTATTATTTCTCATTGAAAATTCAATATCATCACCTCTAACAAAGATTGGTAAAGGCAACCCATTTTCTTTAATTAATTTAGTTGAAAATGCAGAAAACCACCAACCAGATAGGCCGTAGATACTTTCCGAAAATGTATTATTTAATGCAACCCCACGATCCCGCATATCTTGGAAATGCCCTTGGTGGTGAAAGCCATTATTATCTAAAATTGTATTTCGTTCATATTGCAACCAACGTTCATCTGATGAAAACATTGAACCAGCCAACATCACATCAAAATACTCAGGTCTAATAAATTGAAAGAAACGATAGGTTCTTAATAAAGATTCAAAGTGAAAGTTGATATCATCATCCATTAATAACACATGGGAACTATTTGACTCAATTGCTTTACAAATAGAATGCGTAAAACCACCTGCGCCTCCCATATTCTTACTTTTATAGATATGAATATTTTTGTACTCTTTATTCAGTTGAATTGGATCACCATTATTTGTAATTATTACATCCATATTCAATCCATTTTTATCAATACCTGTTTCAAGAACATCAGCTGATTTTTGAATATAGCTTTGTCTATTATAAGTACAAATACAACAAGAAAGTTTATATTCTTTATTAACAACTTCCGACTCTGTAGTAAAGCAAACATTACTAATAATACTATCCACATCATTTGCTCTAACACTTACATAGAGCACTTTTTGCATATTGAATTGATCAATTCTAATCTTATGATGTTTTTCTTTATCAGAAGATAAAATTTCTTGATGTAAATCCTGCTCATATTGATAGAATGTATGGCGATAATCTAACCCTATCAAGTTAATCTGAATATTTCCTTTAAAGGAAAACTCTAGATACAGATTATCTAGAGAACAATATCTTAACCATTTTTCAATAGAAAAAAAGTTAAAGTAAGTATCAAATGCAATACTATTATATGCCTTAATTTTAATCGTTTCATTATTCAATAAAGCATAGTTATTTCCTCGTACATATAAATGAGAAAGCTCTAGAGAATGTGGATAAAATATAACATTTTGTAAAACAATAGACATTTTTAATTCAGACCTCTAATGTAAATTCTTAATGGATTATTAATCTCTCTCTCAACTCTTTTTACTGCAAAAAGATTATTTGAATTAAATATTTTCCATTTATTATCACCATCGTATAAATACTCAAATTTCTCTAAGTATTTGATATCATTATTTCTAATTGCCTCAATATCCTTAGGTTTAATCTCATAAAATTTACTCCTAAAGAAAATTGTATTTACAATCTTTCTTAATAGGTCATTGCGATGAATTCTTTTGTACTTCATAAAGAACTTCCACAATTTGCTATCGAATCGGTGTACTTCTGATAATACGTAAGGTAATCCATCTGACTTTATATTCAAAGCATTTGCCAACGATGAAAATACGATTTCTTCTCTAGGATAGTGAAGCTGGCTCTCTAATAAATTATGCTTTTCACATAACTCTATTATTCTCATAAGTAAATCAATCTTATACATACTCCCTTCAATTTGAGAACCTATGATCATTGATGAATTATGCAATTTTAATAAATTAAGGAGTTTTTTGTCTTGCTTTGCTACAGCACCGACCCACCAATAAGTAAAAAATGAATTTACCCTTCTGAAATTAAATAGATAATCTTTACCTTTCAAATATTCTTCTATTCCTAATTTAACAAACATATCATTAGATGAGTGAAACAAAACATGAGCATCAGAACTGATATTATTATAAATATATTTAATATTTAAAAAATGGGCTGAAATAATCCCTCCCCAAGTAGTTTGAGCTTGATTAGGGTTTACATGATAGTTATCTACTTTACCTCTTAAATACTCTTCTAGTTCAGATAAAGCAAAATTTGCTGACTTAGAAACATGGACAACTACTTTTGCTGAAGGGAAATACTTTTGAATATTCAAAAGCTGCTCCAAAATAATATCCTTTTTTTCATGCACAAGTAATGAAATTATATACATAAAATACCTATAAAATTAATATATTGATTTAACGACAAGTTCTTAATCGAGGTTTATTATTTTTTCTAATAAAACTAACATCACACCCTAAATGCCTATATAAACTAGTATGTTTTTCTAATCTTCTAGGAAGAATACCTTCTATATATTTAAGTTTATCATAAACAATATCCTGAGCTGATATAAAATCAATGTGGTGATCATATTCATCTCTAGAAAATTGTTTATTACAAACCAGTTTATCCATAGAATAAACAAAGTCTGGTAAACAATTGATTACTGGTAGTAATGCTGACAATTTAACAGCAAAATCAAATAATATCTTCCCTCTAACTAACTCTGAAATTTGATCCAAGCCAAAAACATCTTTCCAGAATGATTTTGGTAATTTAGGAGGAGGAGATGTAAATACGGCATAAATATGACAAAAACCCAAATTATTCAGATACTCTTTGAGAGCCAAGATTCCATCAATCATCTCCTTAATAAATAGCGGAATATCATAAAAACCAGAATTAGCCATTTTATACGGTAAATTAAAATCAGTATCAACAGAACCAAAATGGAGTAAAATAACACTATCTTTGGGAATTTTAATTAATGTATTCAAATATGGTTTCATTTGCTCATTAATTTTTCTTAATCCTCTAGCAGACCAGCCTGAAGCCCAAAATGGCAAGTAATTCTCATTATCACCAAAGATATAATCAAAAATTTCTGTTGAAGATGAACCAAAAGCAACAACTTTTCTCTCATTCTCATTCTGAATAGGTAAGCTATCCTTAACAAATGTTGCTTCTTTATCTAATATTGGAAATAATGATAAATAATTACTGAATTGCTCACCTTGAACAATTCTTAAAATACCATTACAATCAGCAATATAATACATTTGCATCCCTGGATTTGTACAGAATAAAGTAACGGAATTATCAATGACTTGAAACTTGAAACTTGAATCGTATAAAAATAATTCATCTGCCTCATATGATGAATCTATAATAATACCATCTCGATGACGAGCAAACTCTCCTGTCATCACATTTATTAAAGAAACTGCTTCAGATAAATCAAACTTATGAGGATTTACGAACTTATATAAATTACAACCTAAATAAATATACTTACCTTTTATCATGTTTATTTACCCTCGTATTTTTGAATAATATCTTCTGCCCTCCCTTGCGCTACGACATGTCCCTTATCCAACCAAATTACATTTTGACAAAGCTCTTTCACTTGCTTACTAGAATGAGATACAAAAAGTAATGTCGTACCATTTTGAAGTAATGACTCCATACGCTTCCTGCATTTTTCTTGAAATGCTATATCTCCTACTGCAAGTACCTCATCCACAATTAAAATGTCAGGTTTAACAATTGTGGCTACAGCAAATCCTAGCCGAGCAGCCATACCAGAAGAAAAGTTCTTAATTGGGACATCAATAAAATCACCTAGTTCAGCGAATTCAATAATTTCATTAAAATGCATCTCCATAAAAGCTTTTTTATGCCCTAATAATGCACCATTTAGATAAATGTTTTCTCTAGCTGTTAACTGTGGGTCAAATCCAGCTCCTAGCTCAATAAGTGGAGCAATTTTACCATGTACTTTTACAGTCCCCTTATAAGGTTTCAAAATGCCACAAATCAACTTTAAAAGTGTCGACTTTCCCGAACCATTGGCACCGATTACCCCCCAAGATTCCCCTTTTTTAACTTCAAAATTAACTTCTTTTAATGCTAAAAACTCTTGAAACATAAGCTCACCTTTTAGCATCTTAATCACATATTCTTTTAAGCCATTATAGTTTTCAGTCGCTTTATTAAATCTAACTGTTGCATTTTTTACTTTAATTATTGTTTCAGTATTCATCATATATATAAAATAAATTCATCTTGTTTTTTATTAAAATACCAAGCTCCCAAATACAAGACAATAAGAGCAGTTATAAAGCCAATTAGTATAGTTTCTAGATTTGGAAATCTTGCATATAGAATAATATCTCTAAATTGTTCTATATAACCATACATAGGATTAGCATTTTGATATAATATACGGTATTCTTCAGGAATAATTGACACCGGATAAAATAAAGGTGTCATATAAACCCACATAGAAATAAAAACGCCCCATAAATATTGGATATCTCTAAAAAATACTGTAATTGAAGCGAGCCATAAGCCCAAACCTAAACTAAAAATAAATACTTGTAAAATAACTATTGGAAAAAATAAAAGACACCAAGAAAATTCTGCATTAGTAAAAACCATCACAATCACTAATGCACCTAGAGAAAAAAACAAATTAACAAGAGAACTTCCAACTTTTGATATCGTGAAAATATATTTAGGCACATAGGTCTTCTTTATTAAAGAAGCATTTCCAGATATGGATCCAACAGACATATTTGTTGCTTCAGTCATAAAAGTAAATAAAAACTGTCCTGAAATCATATAAAGAGGGTAATTAGGAATATCAAATCGAAATAGATTAGAAAAAACAACAACAAGAACCATCATTAACATTAATGGATTCAAAATACTCCACAGATACCCCAAATAACTACGACGATATTTAAGTTTTACATCCCTTATAATCAATTGTTTTAGCAATTCATCGAAAGCCAAGAATCGGCGAAATTTACCTAAAAACTTATTTAGCATAATCTATATCCTATCTATAACCAGATGCTGATTATACACTAATTCAAAGCTATATCACATACAAAAAGTGCGGTCAAAAATTACCGCACTTACCTTGTTCAATATCTAATCTAATTAAGCATAATACATCTCAAACTCAACAGGATGTGGTGTCATATTTAAACGTTCTACTTCTTTACGTTTAATGTTAATAAATGCTTCGATAAAGTCTTTCGCAAACACACCACCTTGCGTTAAGAATTCATAGTCTTTTTCTAACGAATTCAGCGCTTCTTCTAATGAGCTTGCGACTGCCGGAATATCTTTTAATTCTTCAGGTGGAAGATCATAAAGATTTTTATCCATTGCATCGCCTGGGTGGATTTTGTTTACTACGCCATCAAGGCCAGCCATCAATAATGCAGCGAATGCAAGATATGGGTTTGCCAATGGATCTGGGAAACGTGCCTCAATACGGATCGCTTTAGGACTGGTAACAGCAGGGATACGGATTGAAGCAGAACGGTTGCTTGCAGAGTAAGCTAATAATACTGGCGCTTCAAAACCTGGCACTAAACGTTTGTATGAGTTAGTGCTAGGGTTAGTGAATGCATTTAATGCTTTAGCATGCTTAATGACACCGCCGATGTAATAAAGCGCGGTTTCAGAAAGACCGGCATATTTATCACCTTGGAAAATATTTTTACCGTCTTTGCTTAATGACATATTACAGTGCATACCAGAACCATTATCACCTGTGATTGGTTTTGGCATAAAGCAAGCGGTTTTGCCGTGTTCTAATGCAACGTTTTGCACCACATATTTATAGATTTGTGTTTCATCTGCTTTTAAGGTTAAGTTGTTGAATTTCGTTGCGATTTCATTTTGACCTGCTGTCGCCACTTCATGGTGGTGAGCTTCGATAACTAAGCCCATTTCTTCTAAAATTAAACACATTTCAGAACGAATATCATGAGCCGTATCAATTGGTGCCACCGCACAATAACCACCTTTTCTCAATGGACGATAAGCATTGTTACCACCTTCGTATTTTTTGTTGGTGTTCCAAGCTGCTTCAATGTCATCAATGGCGAAAGAAGCGCGGTTCATTGATACATCAAAACGCACATCATCAAATAAGAAGAACTCTGGCTCAGGACCAAAGAATGCTTGATCAGCAATACCGGTTGAACGCATATAGTTTTCAGCACGAATAGCAATTGAACGCGGATCACGATCATAGCTTTGCATGGTTGTTGGCTCATAAACGCTACAACGAATTGAAAGTGTTGGGATCTGCGCAAATGGATCGACTACTGCAGTTTCAGCAATTGGCATTAAAAGCATATCGGCTTTGTTAATGGTTTTCCAACCTTCAACAGAAGAACCATCGAACATTTTACCATCTTCAAACATATCTTCATCGACAAGGCTAACAGGGATCGAAACACCGTGTTCTTTACCTTTAATGTCGGTGAAACGAAGTAGCGCGAATTTAATATCGTTCTCTTCGATCAGTTTAAATACGTTGGCAATTGCATTTGCATTTGGCATAAGGAGTCCTCTATTTTGCTATGTGTATAATCTTTAATAAAATTAAAAAAGCATTATAACGCAATCGCTTGCTTTTTTCATGGGATTTATTTTAAACACCGGCATAGCAGAGTAACGAAATATCGTGTATAATTTTTGCCCTTTCGCGATTCTCGTAGGGTGAGTTTTACTCACCAATTTAAACTACTTGGACTATTCGGTGGTATAAAAATTCCACCCTACAAAACTTAAACTTTAAGAACGTAATAAATGAAAAACGACATTGATATTAATAAATTGCGCAATATCGCAATTATCGCTCACGTTGACCATGGTAAAACCACCCTCGTTGACAAACTTCTTCAACAATCCGGTACATTTGAATCAACTCGTGGTGATGTTGATGAACGCGTAATGGACTCAAACGATCTTGAAAAAGAACGTGGTATTACCATTCTTGCAAAAAATACCGCAATTAATTGGAATGGTTATCGCATTAACATCGTAGATACCCCAGGACACGCCGACTTCGGTGGTGAAGTAGAACGTGTACTTTCTATGGTGGACTCTGTACTTTTAGTGGTAGATGCCTTTGACGGCCCAATGCCACAAACGCGTTTCGTGACACAAAAAGCCTTTGCTCATGGTTTAAAACCAATCGTAGTTATCAACAAAGTTGACCGTCCAGGCGCACGTCCTGATTGGGTGGTGGATCAAGTATTCGATTTATTCGTTAATCTTGGTGCAACCGATGAGCAATTAGACTTCCCGATTATCTATGCATCTGCATTAAATGGTGTAGCAGGTCTTGAACATGAAGATTTAGCGGAAGATATGACGCCGTTATTTGAAGCGATTGTTCAACACGTTGAACCACCAAAAGTGGAACTTGATGCGCCATTCCAAATGCAAATTTCCCAATTAGACTATAACAGCTATGTGGGTGTTATTGGTATCGGTCGTATCAAACGTGGTTCAATCAAACCAAATCAACCTGTGACTATCATTGATGGTGAAGGTAAAACTCGCCAAGGCCGTGTTGGTCAAGTCTTAGGCCACCTTGGTTTACAACGTTATGAAGAAGATGTTGCTTACGCAGGCGATATCATCGCGATTACTGGTTTAGGTGAATTAAATATCTCGGATACTATTTGTGATATCAACGCCGTTGAAGCCTTACCTTCATTAACCGTTGATGAACCAACCGTAACCATGTTCTTCTGTGTAAATACTTCACCGTTTGCAGGTCAAGAAGGTAAATATGTGACTTCTCGTCAAATTCTTGAACGTTTAAACAAAGAGTTAGTTCACAACGTGGCATTACGCGTAGAAGAAACACCAAACCCAGATGAATTCCGTGTTTCTGGCCGTGGTGAATTACACCTTTCTGTATTAATTGAAAATATGCGTCGTGAAGGTTATGAACTTGCGGTTTCTCGTCCTAAAGTTATCTACCGTGAAATCAATGGTAAAAAACAAGAGCCTTACGAACAAGTGACTATCGACGTAGAAGAACAACACCAAGGTTCTGTCATGGAAGCATTAGGTATCCGTAAAGGTGAAGTTCGTGACATGATGCCGGATGGCAAAGGCCGTGTACGTTTAGAATACATCATCCCAAGCCGTGGCTTAATCGGTTTCCGTGGTGAATTCATGACGATGACATCAGGTACAGGTTTACTTTACTCCAGTTTCGATCACTACGATGACATCAAACCAGGTGAAATTGGCCAACGTAAAAACGGTGTATTAATTTCTAATGCAACTGGTAAAGCATTAGCCTATGCACTATTTGGTTTACAAGAGCGTGGTAAATTAATGATCGACGCCAACGTAGAAGTTTACGAGGGTCAAATTATCGGTATTCACAGTCGTACAAACGACTTAACTGTTAACTGTTTACAAGGTAAAAAACTCACCAATATGCGAGCATCAGGTAAAGATGATGCCATCGTCTTAACCACGCCGGTGAAATTCACCCTTGAACAAGCTATTGAGTTTATCGATGACGACGAGTTAGTAGAAGTGACACTAGAATCGATCCGTATCCGTAAAAAACTCTTAACGGAAAATGATCGTAAACGTGCAAACCGTACTACAACCAGCACGAGTACTCACTAGAAAAAATGGGATCATTGCGATCCCATTTTTATTTTCCTAAATTCATCATAAAGTTTCATGAAAATTATATATAAGGTGTAAATTCGTTATTTTCACCTCGTAGTAACGACATCAATTTAGGATGAATAAATAATTTATCTCTTCCCAAAGATATCTCACTCAAAACACCTATATCACAAAGCTCTTTTAAGTATTTAGAAGCATATAGCTTATAAACTACTAGAACTGCTATTTTATTAAGGTTTATAGATAAACTCTATACCTTCATCATCTTCTTCGGTCCAATCATCATCCCAATCTTCGCCATCATCAAATTGATGCTCAGCTAGTTGTTCTTGATGATAATCTTCCCATTTAAATTTCACTTCTTCAGGTGCAACTTGTTGTGTTTCAGCTTCGCGTGGATTCGCTATGATAAAGTCCATAATATCACGACAAAGTGGTGGAACATTTTTCCCTGTTGCAGCTGAAATCAGGTAATAGTCTTCTTCCCAACCTAATTGTTCAGCAATTTCTCGAGCCCGCTCTTCAGCTTCTTCATCGCTCATCGTATCAATTTTATTGAATACTAACCAACGTGGTTTTTCTGATAATTTTTCACTGTATTGGAAAAGTTCAGACTCAATAATAGCAACATTATCTTCTGGGTTAGAGCCATCAATTGGGGCAATATCGACTAAATGAATAAGCACTCTACAACGTTCTAGATGTTTTAAAAAGCGAATTCCTAGCCCTGCACCATCTGCTGCGCCCTCAATTAATCCTGGAATATCGGCGACTACGAAACTGTGTGAGTCGTCCACTTTCACAACACCGAGACTTGGTACTAAGGTAGTAAATGGATAGTCTGCAACTTTTGGTTTGGCTGCTGAAACGGCACGAATAAAAGTGGATTTACCCGCATTAGGTAAACCGAGCATTCCCACATCAGCAAGTAGCATTAATTCCAATAATAAATCGCGTTTTTCCCCCGGTGTTCCCATTGTTTTTTGACGCGGTGCACGGTTTACCGATGATTTGAAACGGGTATTCCCTAAACCGTGATAACCACCTTTGGCTACCAACATTTTTTGACCGTGTTGGGTTAAATCCCCCAAGGTTTCTTTGGTGTCGTTATCAATAGCGCGAGTTCCTATGGGAACAGGTAAAATAATATCTTTACCGCGACGCCCTGTACAATCTGAACTTCGTCCATTCTCTCCACGCTCTGCTGCAAAGCGTTTATTAAAGCGGTAGTCGATTAAGGTATTGAGGTTTTCATCGGCTTGTAAATATACATCGCCACCATCACCACCGTCGCCACCATCAGGGCCGCCTTTAGGAATAAATTTCTCTCGACGGAAACTTACGCAACCGTTGCCACCATCCCCAGCCTCAATTCGAATAAGGGATTCATCAATAAATTTCATTAAAATTTCTCCAAAATAAACCGCACTTTAATGAGTTTTATGCGGTAATAATTTATGTCCAATAGCGGATAAAATTGCCCCGCATACTACAACAAATGCGCCAATATAGCTAATATTATTCAATTCTGGTTCGGCAAAATCTGATGGGCTAAAATAATGCGCAATATGAGAAAATAGGATCGTGAAAAGAGGTACAAGTGTGATAACAACACTGACTTTTGATACATCCCAACGATTAAGTGCTTCCGCATAAGAGCCGTATCCAATTAAGGTATTTAAACAGCAGTAAATAAAACAAATCAGAGTTAAAGGTGTGAGTTCTTGTACTTGCGAGAATTCAGCCATCGGCATAAAAGCTATGGCACAACCTAAATACATCATTAGCAAGATTTGTTGTGAATTAAACTTACGCAACATTAATTTTTGCGCCATTCCATAAGCGACCCAAATAAGAGAGCCTGCTACGCTTAGGATGACTCCTGTTGAATACTGATTTAGTCCGGCAAAAACATCAAAACGATCATTAAAGAATAATCCTAAACCAATTAACAATAAGAAAAGCCCAATCTTTTGGTGCAGCCCCAATTTTTCTTTGAAGATCAGTACACCACAGATGAGCATTCCAAAAGAGGATAAATGAATAAAAATTTGTGCAACTGAAGGTTCAATATAATTCAGAGAACTACTAAATAATAGAAAATTGCCGGTAAGACCAATTACCCCAATAAGAGCAAGCCAAGCATATTGGCCGACTTTCATTAGTTCAGGTAATTTCTTTTTATAAGCAAGTAGGACTAATAATGAGATTGCGGCTACAATAAAACGATACCATACGATAGTTTGCGCATTCATTACAGATAAAGCTTGTTTGAGAGCGATAGGTAAGGATCCCCAAGCCATAGCGGTAATAAGCGCAAAGGTAAAGCCTAATAAAGGTTGTTGTTTCATTGCTGCTCGCTTATGTGAAATTAAAAAAGACAAAACGCCCCACAAAATTGTAGGGCGTTTCAATCGAATAGATTTTAAATTATTCAGTAACAATACTTACGTATTTACGGCTTTTCTCGCCTTTTACTTCAAATTTAACTTTACCATCTGCAGTTGCGAATAAGGTGTGGTCTTTACCCATACCTACGTTGCTACCCGCGTGGAACTTAGTACCACGTTGACGAACAATGATGCTACCTGCTAATACAGATTCGCCACCGAAACGTTTAACACCAAGGCGTTTAGCTTCAGAATCGCGACCGTTACGAGTTGAACCACCAGCTTTTTTAGTTGCCATCTACTTGATCTCCTCTGAAATTATGCTTGAATCCCAGTGATTTTCACTTCTGTGAACCACTGACGATGACCTTGTTGTTTACGGCTGTGTTTGCGACGACGGAATTTAACTATTTTAACTTTCTCGCCACGACCTTGTGCAACTACTTCAGCCACTACTTTTGCCCCAGCAACTACTGGTGCACCGATTTTAACATCTTCACCATTAACGACCATCAACACAGAATCGAACTCAACTGTTGCGCCAGTTGCAAGTTCAAGTTTTTCTAAACGAACAACTTGACCTTCGCTCACACGGTGTTGTTTACCGCCACTTTGGAAAACTGCGTACATAAATACTCCGCTTAATTGTGTTTCCCTGCTCTTTAGCAGTCCACACTTAAAAATTCATATAAATAGGTCGCAAATTCTACGGAAAAATCCTACCTATGGCAAGAATTTATTTACAATAAAATAAAAAAATTCCCTTCATTTGCGGATTGATTTCAGAAAGTCTGAAAATTCGGGTAAAATGCACCGCACTTTTGACTAATAATTGATGAAAAAATGAAGAAACAAGATCTTATGAGCATAGACGAGATCCAGAAACTTGCAGCTCCCGATATGAAAAAAGTTAATCAAAATATTCTTGCTCAGCTTAATTCAGATGTTCCATTAATAGGGCAGTTAGGTTTTTATATTGTTCAAGGTGGGGGTAAGCGGATCCGTCCATTGATCGCAGTTCTCGCAGCTCGATCTTTAGGATTCGAAGGCGCTAATTCAATTACTTGTGCTACTTTCGTTGAGTTTATTCATACTGCTTCTTTATTACATGATGATGTGGTGGATGAGTCTGATATGCGTCGTGGGCGCGCTACGGCGAATTCAGAATTTGGGAATGCTGCCAGTGTACTTGTAGGAGACTTTATTTATACGCGTGCATTTCAATTAGTTGCACAATTAGAGTCATTGAAGATTTTGGGAATTATGGCCGATGCGACTAACGTTTTAGCGGAAGGCGAAGTTCAGCAATTAATGAATGTTAATGATCCTGAAACGAGCGAAGCTAATTATATGCGTGTAATTTATAGCAAAACTGCTCGTTTGTTTGAAGTGGCTGGTCAGGCTGCTGCAATTGTTGCGGGCGGAACAGAAGCTCAAGAAAAGGCTTTACAAGATTATGGGCGTTATCTTGGAACTGCATTCCAGCTTGTGGATGATGTATTGGATTATAGTGCAAATGCGCAAGCTCTAGGTAAAAATGTAGGCGATGATTTAGCTGAAGGAAAACCAACCCTTCCTCTGCTACACGCTATGCGCCATGGTAATGCTCAGCAGGCAGCTTTAATTCGCGAAGCGATTGAGCAAGGCGGTAAACGTGAAGCTATTGATGAAGTATTAGCTATTATGGCTGAGCATAAGTCTTTAGATTACGCGATGAATCGTGCAAAAGAAGAAGCTCAAAAAGCAGTAGATGCAATTGCAATGTTGCCAGAGAGTGATTATAAGAAGGCATTGATTTCTTTAGCATATTTGTCTGTGGATAGAAATTATTAGCCCTTAATTTAGCTTATATACTTGATACCAATTAATTTTAATTAAACTTTATGAATACAGAACTTCAATCTAAACCTGAGCAAAGTGCGGTTAACTTTCAAGGAAAAACTCGTAAACAAAAGGTACGCAAAGATCCTAATGCACCTTTTATTCGTGAAAAACTTGAGTTGCCAGATGGGCATAATAAACTTCTTTTACATTCATGCTGTGCGCCTTGCTCAGGTGAAGTGATGGAAGCAATCCTTGCATCTGGCATTGAATTTACTATTTATTTTTACAATCCGAACATTCATCCACTCAAAGAATATTTAATTCGTAAAGAAGAAAATATTCGTTTTGCCCAAAAATTTGGCATTCCATTTATTGATGCAGATTACGATCGTCAAAATTGGTTTGATCGTGCCAAAGGAATGGAATGGGAGCCAGAGAGGGGAATTCGTTGTACTATGTGTTTTGATATGCGCTTTGAAAAAGCTGCTGAATATGCTCATGAACATGGTTTCCCTGTATTTACTAGTTGTCTTGGTATTTCTCGCTGGAAGGATATGAATCAAATAAATGATTGTGGGCATCGTGCTGCGGAAAAATATGATGATGTTATTTATTGGGATTACAACTGGCGAAAAGAAGGTGGCTCGCAACGCATGATTGAGATTAGTAAGCGTGAGCGGTTTTATCAACAGGAATATTGCGGTTGTGTGTATTCTTTACGTGATAGTAATAAATGGCGAGAAGAGACAGGTCGTCAAAAAATTGAAATTGGTAAACTTTATTATACGCCAGATTAAGCTCTCTCTTTAATAAGGCTGATATTTTCAGCCTTATTTTCTTTTAAAATTAAGATTGATAGACATTTAAAAAGACCAATTACATCAATTTATAGCATTCTTCATAAAAATTAGGCAAAATACGGGAAATTTTTGAATTCAAAAAAGGATCAAACTATGACTAAACATTATGATTACATCGCTATTGGCGGTGGCAGTGGCGGTATTGCTTCTCTAAATCGTGCTGCAAGCTATGGAAAAAAATGCGCAATCATTGAAGCCAAACATCTTGGCGGCACTTGTGTAAATGTAGGTTGCGTACCTAAAAAAGTAATGTTTTATGGTGCACATATTGCAGAAGCAATTAACAATTATGCGCCAGATTATGGTTTTGATGTTGAAGTAAAAAAATTTGATTTTTCAAAACTGATTGAAAGTCGCCAAGCCTATATTGGTCGTATTCATGCATCTTATAACAATGTATTAGCGAAAAATAACATTGATGTAATTAACGGTTTCGGAAAATTTGTAGATGCGCATACTATTGAAGTAACACTTGCTGATGGTAAAAAAGAACAAGTAACCGCAGATCATATTTTAATCGCAACTGGTGGTCGCCCATATCGTCCAAATATTAAAGGACAAGAATACGGTATTGATTCAGATGGTTTCTTTGCATTAACAAAATTACCAAAACGCGCTGCGGTTATCGGTGCCGGCTATATTGCCGTTGAACTTTCTGGTGTATTAAACAGCCTAGGCGTGGAAACCCATTTATTAGTGCGTCGCCATGCGCCAATGCGTAATCAAGATCCATTAATCGTAGAAACATTAGTGGAAGTACTTGCGCAAGATGGAATTCAATTACATACCAATTCCACACCATCTGAGATTGTTAAAAATGCAGATGGCTCTCTTACAGTAAAATGTGATGGTCAATCTGATGTTACTGTGGACTGTGTTATTTGGGCTGCGGGTCGTGTTCCTGCGACAGATAAAATTGGCTTAGAAAATGCTGGCGTAGAAACGAATGAACGCGGCTATGTCAAAGTAGACAAATATCAAAATACTAATGTGAAAGGCATTTATGCGGTAGGCGATATTATCGAAAACGGCATTGAATTAACACCAGTTGCAGTTGCAGCAGGTCGCCGCCTTTCTGAGCGTTTATTCAATAATAAACCGACTGAACATTTAGATTACAATTTAGTTCCAACCGTTGTATTCAGCCATCCACCAATCGGCACTGTAGGTTTAACTGAACCTCAAGCTATCGAACAATATGGTGCTGAAAATGTTAAGGTATATAAATCCTCTTTCACAGCGATGTACACTGCGGTCACTCAACATCGCCAACCGTGCAAAATGAAATTGGTTTGTGTGGGCAAAGATGAAAAAGTTGTGGGTTTACATGGTATTGGTTTTGGTGTAGATGAAATGATTCAAGGATTTGCCGTAGCAATCAAAATGGGCGCAACAAAAGCTGATTTTGATAACACCGTGGCTATTCACCCAACGGGTTCAGAAGAATTCGTGACCATGCGTTAATCTTCAAAGCAAACAAAAAAGAGCGGTAAAATTACCGCTCTTTTTTGTTTCTAATTTTGCTTAAGTATGTTTAGCTACGTTTAACCAATTTCGTCCAATTATAATAACCGTACAACGAGTTAAGTAAGTAGGCTGAGTACATTAAATACATGGCTGGTGTTTCTGCCCATAAGAAAATAGAAAGGATATTTAAAGCAATCCATAACAACCATTGTTCACGATAACGCAAAATCATTAAAATCTGTGCAGCAACCGTAATAATGGTAGTTAGACCATCTAAACCAGTTGAACTGCCGCCAGCCGCTTGTAATGCTTGAACAAAAAGCAAAGTACCAACTGTAGTCACAACAATTAATGTCATCCATCCTTTAACAGTTAAAGCTTTGGCAATCACACTTTCTCCACCATCACTATTTTGCATATTAGCTTTCCACATGAAGTAACCAATAAATTGAGATGGCAAATATACATAGAGTACGGTATTCATTTCGCCTAAGAAATTTGATCCCCAAGCGACATAAAAATAAGTGTAAGCAAAAATTAATCCAAAGAAATAATTACTAATTTTACCTTTACTTACTAATACCACACACAAAATACCGGAAATACCAGAAATCATTGCTAACCAAGAATCTGGCGCTTGTACATAAGCCCAAATCTGCGCAATGATGAAAAGCGCAAGCCATATTACTTCAAAAGGCTTCCAGTCAGTAATAAACTCTTGCTTAAGACGTTCAATTAAAGTCATTTTTACTCCTTTTAGGTTTTCAGGTCGGTATTTTTACACAATTATTTTTTTATGTAAAACATCCTATCAGATTATTCTAAACGTTATTTGTACACTAAATTTTATCCAATAAAAACGAGTAGTCACTCTCTTTTCAAAGTAATAAGAAAGTTAAATACAGTAATCTAAGTCTAAAGGCATTTTAGCTTGCATTAAGAATTGTCGAGTACGTTCTTGTTTTGGGCAAGCAAAGAATTTATCTGCTGTATTTTGTTCCACAATATGTCCATCAGCCATTAAAATCACACGATCGGCAACATCTTTCGCAAACTGCATTTCATGAGTAACAATAATCATAGTCCATCCTTCCTGTGCAAGCATTTTAAGGGTTTGCAATACCTCGCCTACTAATTCAGGATCCAACGCAGATGTAGGTTCATCTAATAAAATTAAATCTGGTTGTACCGCCAAGGCACGAGCAATACCAACTCGTTGTTGCTGCCCACCAGAAAGTTGTGATGGAAATAAATCTGCTTTAGCTCTTAACCCAACCTTCTCTAACAACATTAATGCTTTTTTTCGAGCCTGCTCTTTCGGTTGTTTTTGAACCACCAGCATCCCTTCCATTACATTCTCAAGTGCTGTACGATGGGGAAATAAATTATATTGTTGAAATACCATTGATGAACGACGGCGTAAACTTAATTCATCCGATTTCGTAATTTTTCGACTAAAATCAATTTTCAAATCACCATCAGTAAAAACTAACTTACCTTGCTCTGGACGCTCTAACAAATTTAGGCAACGCAAAAATGTCGTTTTTCCTGAGCCTGAGGGACCTAAAATAGCGACAACTTCACCTTTATTTATCTCAAAATCAATGCCTTTTAATACATGATTGCCATTAAAGTTTTTTTGAATATTGGTTACTTTTAACATAAACATTCCTTATAAATGGCGAGATAAGCGAATTTCAAGACGATCTTGTAAGAAAGATAAAACAAAACAGAAAATCCAATAAATCAAAGCTGCCTCACTATAAATTAAAATAAATTCATAGTTTGCTGCCGTAATATTCTGTGCTACACGGAATAATTCTGTCACTAAAACAAGAGAAGCTAATGAAGTATCTTTCACTGTACTAATAAAAGTATTAGAAAGCGATGGTACTGAAATACGTAAAGCCTGTGGCATAATTGTACGAATAAATGCTTGTCGATAATTCATACCTATCGCATAAGAGGCCTCCCACTGTCCTTTAGGTATAGCAGTAATTGAAGCACGAACTGTCTCTGCTGCATAAGCACCAATATTAATAGAAAATGCAATAATCGCTGTTGGGAAGGGCTCTAAAGTAATACCAACTTCAGGTAATCCATAAAAAATAATAAAAATTTGTACTAACATCGGTGTACCTCGAATTATAGAGATATACACTCGACATAAAGCCTGTAACAATTTTACGGGTAAATTAGGACTAGGCAAAGTACGAATAACTGCAACAATCACTGCAATAAGAAAACCACAGAAGAAGGAAATGACTGCCAATGGCAATGTGTATAAAATTGCTGCTTCCAACATAGGCCAAAACGAGCTGATTACATAATCAGCTCGTTCTGCGCTCATAAATGGAAGACTCGCCAACCAATTATTGAGTAATATCATCACCAAACCATTCAATTGAAATCTGTTTTAATGTACCATCTTGGCGAAGTGCTTCAAGTGCTTGATTAAATTTTGTAATCAATGCATCTTCACCTTGTAAAAAAGCAAAGGCTGTTGGAATTTTATCCCCACGATCATAAGCAATTTTTAAACCAGCATTTGGATGTTGTTTAAAATAATCTAATACAGCCAATTTATCATTAATTGTTGCTTCTGCACGGCCTTGTTTAATAAGCTCTAAGCTCTGTGCTAAACCATCCACTACAAGAATCTGCGCGCCTGCTGCTTTTGCATCTTTACCCCAGTTACTTGTTGCAGATTGCGCAGATTTACGACCCTTCAAATCTTCAAATGATTTAATACTGTTATCCGATGATTTTGTTACAATCACCCCACCAGAATAATTATAAGGCGTTGTGAAACTGTATTTTTTTAAACGCTCTGGGCTTGGGTTAGTTTGGTTTGCAATCACATCAAAACGTTTTGCATTTAACCCCGCATACATTGCATCCCATTGTGTTTCTTTAAATTCCACTTTCAAACCGAGCTTTTCAGCAACTTTACGAATAACCTCTACATCAAAGCCTGTTAATTTTCCACTTTTATCATGGAAAGTAAATGGCGCATAAGTCCCTTCTGTCCCTACAAGCAATGTCTTTGTTTTCTCAACGCGTTCTGAAATTTCACCCGCGTTTGAAAGTGTGGAAAATGTTAAACCCGCAGCCAAAAGTGCGGTTGTAAAAAATAGTTTTTTCATAATTGTATTCCTTATATAGTGTTTGAATTAGCTTGATTATAAAAGTCTAATTAATAGAAAAACAAGACGATTATGTAATGAGTTAGATTTTTTAGTTATAAGAAGAACATTAAAAGTGCAACAAAATTTTACCGCACTTTACCCGTAATATAACCTATCCCTCAATACCCTCAAATAATGCAGTACTTAAATAACGTTCTGATGCCGAAGGTAAAATAGCCACAACTAATTTATCTTTAAATTCTGGTAATTTAGCAATGCGATCTGCAGCAGCGACAGCAGCTCCAGATGAAATACCTGCAAGAATGCCTTCTTCTGCCATTAAGCGACGAGCTGTGGCAAGTGCGGTATCGCTATCAACAGTTTCTACACGATCGATAAGAGATAAATCTAAATTTTTTGGAATAAAACCAGCACCGATTCCTTGAATTTTATGTGGACCTGGTTTTGCTTCTTCACCCGCTAAAGTTTGAGTAATGACGGGAGATTCCACTGGCTCAACCGCAACAGAAGTGATTTGTTTACCAAAATCTAATTTAATCGAGCGAGAAATCCCCGTAATCGTACCACCTGTTCCTACGCCAGCAACAACAACATCGACTTTACCATCCGTATCTTTCCAAATTTCAGGGCCTGTTGTTTCTTGATGAATTTGTGGGTTGGCTGGATTCTCAAATTGTTTAAGCATAACATAGCGGTTTGGATCAGAAGCAACAATTTCTTCAGCTTTCGCAATCGCGCCTTTCATTCCTTTTGTGCCTTCAGTAAGCACCAAATTCACACCCAATCCGCGCAATAAGCGTTTTCTTTCAAGACTCATTGTTTCCGGCATGGTGAGCGTGATTTTATAACCTCTAGCTGCTGCAACATAAGCCAAAGCGATACCTGTGTTACCGCTCGTTGCATCTACAATTTCTTTTCCTTTTGTGAGTGTGCCATCTTTTTCTGCTTGCCATACCATATTCGCTCCAATTCGGCATTTTACGCTGTAGCTTGGGTTACGCCCCTCAATTTTCACCACCACATTGCCGTTATGACCAAAGTGTTTTAAACGCACAAGTGGCGTATTTCCGATAGAATAAGAGTTGTCTGCATAAATTGTCATAATATTTCCCTTTCGTTAGGCTTTGTTAATGTTGGTTTATTTATAGCACCGCACTTTAGATTAAAAAAATAGTTATTTGATCTATTTTATAACCGTAAGCTATTTAACAATCCCTGTATTTTGTGAATGAACCTCAAGCCCTGTTTGAGATGAAGAATCGCTATTCATATTAAAACGTAAGTCATTACGATAATTTTCCACCCACATCACAGTCGCACCACATACTGCAACAGGCATGATTAATAAATTAATCACAGGTACAAATGTGCCACAAGTTACTAATCCACCAAAAGTTAAACTTTGAGTTCGTTGATTGCCAAGCGCATTTTTCATGATATCAAAAGAAACTTTATGATTATCAAAAGGATAATCACAGTATTGAATGGCCATCATCCAACAAGTGAACAAGAAAGTTAGTACTGGCACGATGGTTTGCCCAACCAAAGGAATAAAACTCAGTAAAAACAAGGCGATAATTTTGGGTAGGCTATAACGTAATTTTTGCCACTCTCGAGCAAGCATACGAGGCACATCTCTCATTACATCCACGAGACTATCATCATTAATATTTTCACCTGTCAGCATTTTTTCTACTTTTTCCGCTAGCAAGCCATTAAAAGGGGCGGCGATAAAGCCGGAAAGTGTGGTGAAAGTAAAATAAAAGAGCAATAAAATTGTTAAAATGGACAGGGTTAACAAAATTACACTGAGAAAACTAAGCCAGTCTGGAATAAAATTCATCACCCAATCAATAGCGCCAGTAATTTGGCTAATAAAAAGCCAAAACAAACCACAAAGTAAAACGGTATTGAGCAAAATTGGAATAATAACAAACCGACGCAAACCTTTTTGTGTGATGTAATGCCAGCCCATTACAAAATAATGGAAACCCGATTTTAATTCATTAGGATTCAACATTTTTCTTTCCTTTCAATAAAAATACGCCTAAAACAGACCGCTCTTTTCCCTTAAAATTCCACGCATTGAAGTATTTTTTCACCTACTGAAATATGGTAGGATTAGCGCCATTAATAGCATTCTCGCAAGACTAGCACGCGTAAGGAATAAAGATGGATTTAAATACAATTTTGATTATTGTGGGCATTTTGGCACTTGTTGCCTTAATCGTGCACGGATTATGGTCAAATCGTCGTGAGAAATCAAAATATTTTGATAAAGCTAATAAATTTGACCGCACTTCTCATGTGCAAAGATCACATCCTCAAGAAGAGGCGATGCCGACAAATGCCAATTTGTCTCACGCAGTGCAAGCAAATGCACCAATTCGTCATCAAGTCATGCCTAATACTGCAGTAACTCAAGAACCTGTTGATTATAGACAAAGTGAAAAAAGTGTCGATGACATTAAGATTTCAATTCCAAATGTTCAACCTGTTTATGATATGGGAAATCATCGTTCTGAGCCGTTAAAGCCGACTCAACCACAATATGATATGCCGACATCAAATAGCGTTGCGAATATGACATTGGAACAAATTGAAGAACAAAGCCAAAATGCTAGTTTCGATGGAATTAATTCGTCATCACCAGAATTAAGAGCGCAACTTGCAGAATTAGCTCACGAAGAACGTCAAGTGGACTACAACGTATCTTTTAATGAACCAAAATCAGAAAAGACAGCTAAACCTAAACAAACAAGTGGTTATATTCAACTTTATCTTATTCCAAAATCTAGTGACCAATTCAATGGTGCGAAATTAGTACAAGCACTTGAAAACTTAGGCTTTATCTTGGGTGAGGATGAAATGTATCACCGCCACTTAGATTTAAGTGTGGCAAGCCCCGTTCTATTTAGCGTGGCAAATTTAGAGCAACCGGGAACATTCGATGCTTATAACTTAGTCGATTTCAGCACGATGGGAATTGTATTCTTTATGCAACTGCCATCACCAGGTAATAATCTCGCTAATTTACGAATGATGATCCGTGCGGCCCATACATTAGCCGAAGATTTACAAGGCATAGTGCTTACTGAAGAACAAGAAATCTTTGATGAAAATGCAGAGCAAACATATCTTGCTCGCGTGTAAATTCATACCTTAAATTTACCGCACTTTTATCTTTATGGAGACAGGCTTTATGCCTGTCTATTTTCACTCTAAACAAGCAAAAGTGCGGTCATTTTTCCCCGAGAATTTTATGACAAATATTCAAACTCAAATAGATAATCTACGCAAAACCTTGCGCCAATATGAATACGAATATCACGTTCTAGATAATCCTACAGTGCCTGATAGCGAATATGATCGTCTATTTCATCAGCTAAAAGCGTTAGAACTAGAACATCCAGAATTTCTTACTTCAGATTCCCCAACTCAACGTGTTGGGGCAAAACCACTTTCTGGGTTTAGCCAAATTCGTCATGAAATTCCCATGCTCTCTTTGGATAATGCTTTTTCTGATGAGGAATTCTATGCCTTTGTAAAACGCATTGAAGATCGTTTAATCGTATTACCTAAACCACTTACCTTCTGTTGCGAACCAAAACTTGATGGTTTAGCAGTGAGTATTTTGTATGTAAATGGCATTCTCAACCAAGCTGCCACTCGTGGCGATGGCACCACAGGCGAAGATATTACAGCCAATATCCGTACTATTCGTAATATTCCATTACAACTTCTAACAGACAATCCTCCAGCTCGTTTAGAAGTACGAGGCGAAGTTTTTATGCCACACGCAGGCTTTGAGCGTTTAAATGAATATGCGCTAGAACATGGTGAAAAAACCTTTGCCAACCCTCGTAATGCTGCGGCAGGTTCTTTGCGCCAGCTTGATCCTAATATTACAAGTAAACGCCCATTAGTATTAAATGCTTATGGTATTGGAATTGCTGAAGGCGTTGAACTGCCAAATACTCATTATGCTCGTTTGCAATGGCTAAAATCTATCGGTATTCCTGTGAATCCAGAAATTCGTTTATGTAATGGCATAAATGAAGTTTTAGATTTTTACCGAGATATTCAAAATAAACGAAGCTCGCTGGGTTATGATATTGACGGAACTGTATTAAAAATCAATGATATAGCCTTACAAAATGAGCTAGGATTTATTTCCAAAGCACCTCGTTGGGCGATTGCTTACAAGTTCCCAGCGCAAGAAGAATTAACTGTCTTGAATGATGTTGAATTCCAAGTTGGTCGAACCGGTGCAATCACACCAGTCGCTAAATTAGAACCCGTATTTGTTGCAGGTGTTACAGTAAGCAATGCTACCTTACACAATGGTGATGAAATTGAACGCTTAAATATTGCTATTGGAGATACTGTTGTCATTCGCCGAGCAGGCGATGTGATTCCACAAATTATCGGTGTACTACATGAACGTCGCCCTGATAATGCTAAACCAATTATTTTCCCAACAAACTGCCCAGTGTGCGATTCTCAAATTATTCGTATTGAAGGCGAAGCGGTGGCTCGCTGTACAGGAGGATTATTCTGTGCCGCACAACGTAAAGAGGCGTTAAAACATTTCGTCTCTCGTAAAGCAATGGACATTGATGGTGTAGGCGGAAAATTAATAGAACAATTAGTCGATCGAGAACTGATTCATACACCCGCGGACTTATTCAAACTTGATTTAACTATGCTCACACGCTTAGAAAGAATGGGCGCAAAATCTGCAGAAAATGCTCTCAATAGTCTTGAGAAAGCCAAAACCACGACCCTTGCTCGCTTTATTTTTGCTTTAGGCATACGTGAAGTAGGTGAAGCCACTGCATTGAATCTTGCTAATCACTTCAAAACTTTAGATGCGCTTAAAGCCGCTGATCTTGAAGAGCTTCAACAAGTACCTGATGTAGGTGAAGTCGTGGCAAACAGAATTTTTGTATTCTGGCGTGAAGCGCATAATGTTGCCGTTGTTGAGGATTTAATCGCACAAGGCGTACATTGGGAAACCGTGGAAGTAAAAGAAGCCAGTGAAAACTTATTCAAAGATAAAACCGTCGTCCTCACCGGCACCCTAACTCAAATGGGTCGCAATGAAGCAAAATCATTACTACAGCAGCTAGGTGCCAAAGTAAGCGGTTCTGTTTCCAGTAAAACGGACTTTGTGATCGCAGGTGACGCAGCTGGCTCTAAACTCGCCAAAGCGCAGGAACTAAATATTACAGTATTAACAGAAGAAGAATTTTTAGAGCAGATTAATGTTTTAAATTAGTAGGATTTAAATCCTATAAATAAGAGCGGCCAAGAATCATCATATTTTTCGGTATTATGTAGCAGTTGCACAAAGACCTAACCGCTTGAAAATACTAAAATCTCCATTGAAAGTTTAACTCAATGGAGATTTTTATTATGGCAGAATCCCACCTTATTTCTCAACTTACCAAATTAATCGAAAGTAGCTATAAAGAAAAAGCAATTCTTGAACATCAACTTGAGCAGTTAAAACAACAGAAATCAGATTTAGAGGATAAAATACTTTGTTTTGAGAATACCTTGATATACATTGAACCCAATTTCGATTTAAGGCAAATCAAAACACAATTTAATGTTTCAAGGCTAATAAAACCTCGATTGTTTAAGCAAAATCTTCAATTGTTGGTTGCAAGAGTATTAAAGCAAAGTGATAGTTGGAAAACATTATACTTTATTACAGAGGCGGCGTTGGAATTAGACACTGGCAAAGATTATCCTCTCCCCCAAAAAGAACATGAATTAGCTGTTGCTCGCGTATTGAAAGAACTGTATAAGAAAGGAATTATTGAACGGAAAGAAGTTGAATTACATAAACGGACACTAAAGCGAAGATTTTTCAGGCGTTCTGAATGGCAATTAAAACCTCTTGAGTAGAAATGGATAAGTAGCGGTAGAAATACCGCTATTTTTGTTTCCATTGCCAGTGAACCTCATTTCGGCTGATTTGAACTCTATTAATCCATTCTCTTTTATAAAACTCATTCAGTTGTTTACGAACGGAATCAAGATGTTTTTCGGACGGTGTATCAGGATTTTGTTCAATATCAAAAATGCGCTGCGTAAGCTCGGCAATTGTAAAGGCTTTATTAGGTGCTTCTCGCATCATTTGTACGATGTATTTACGAATTTTCCCTTTAAAGAGCTTATATTTGGAACGGTACACAAAGTTGTCCGTATTATAAAGGGCTACATCACTTTCCTGTTGAGTAAGTTCAATAGCACGTTTTAATGTGGCAATATTCGCCTCAAGTAACGCAAGATGATGCAAGACTTGTTTACGCTCAAACTCAAATTCTTTGAGTTTCTTATCTAGGTTATATGCCATATATCTACTGCCAAATCACTTCTTGATGAATAATTTTTCGTTGCCAATAACCGCACCATTCATTGTTATCGTTAGTGGTTTTCAAACATCGGCTTAATACATCAATAAACTGCGCTTTATTTGAGGTACGGCGATTGTCCTCACGGTACGCAATTTCATTAGCATAGTTAAGTAAGTATTCGTTGCTGATACGGTGAACTTGTCCGTAGTACATCCGTTTGAAACGACTAAATAGACTTTCTGCCTGATTGTTTGTTACACCTAAGTCACTACGATATTCTTCTTTATGGTTTACAGTTCTCAAGTTATAGTAAGGCAACAAGACATCATAAGCCGTGCTTTCATCGGTATTGATTTGTGTATTAGGTTTAATGAACTTATCGGCAAAACTTTTCACTACCGATTGCGATTCAGTATGTGCCACAAAAACGTGAGAGCGTTTTGCCCCACAATGCAACGCATTACTGGCTTTTTCTTCTGGCGAATAATGCTCACGAGCAACCATGACACAACGTTTATCAGGATTCTGATTTTCCTTTAAACGATAGTCAATGCGGTCAGATTTCTTGTTTGCTTTACGTGGTGCAGGATGAACATAAGTGCCGTCCATATCCACTGCACCTGACAATGGTTTCATATCACGACTTTCCAGTAATGCCTTGCGGAATTTATGTGATAAAACAAATGCTGTGCGAGGATTAAGTTTTGCATTACGAGCTAATTGAAGGGAAGATAAGCCTTTGACGGCATTTACCCATTCCATTAAAGCATAGAGATAAACCTTAATCGGTTTCTTGCGATTGGCAAAAATAGTGCCAGAAGTGACACTAAAAGTGTGATTACAATGTTTGCAGCGCCATTGTTTACGTGTAGAAATATAATAAGGCTGGTGTTGCACTCCACATTTAGGACAAGTGATGAATTCTTTTCCACCCCATCTTAATTCACAAAGCAAATCATACGCTTCCCCTTCCGAGAGTTGTGCAATCTCGTAGGAAGAAAGCGTGCGAGCTTTGCTAGAAAGTAAGAAATGCTGAGTCATCGTCTTGTTTAAAATTTATGCTAATAGAGATTTTAAATATGCTCAAACGTGATAAAATGCGTTTAAACTGAAAACAAATATACGCTCATTTGCGTGATTTGTCAATTGCAAATTAAAAACGGAACGCTCAAATGTGTATATCAGAAAGATTAAGACAAGTTTGTGAAGCTAAAAATTGGAAAATTACAGATTTTGCAGAACAGGCAGGAATAGCCTATCGTACGATGCAAGGTTATGTCGGTGGTGAACGTGAGCCTAATGCAGAAGGAATGTCAGGCATTGCTAAAGCAGGAGTAAATTTGAATTGGCTTGTGAGTGGTGAAGGTGAGATGTTTCAAGCTGTAATGCAAAAAAATACTATCTCAGAGCAAGAAGAAAAGCTGATTGCAGACTATCGTACTATGCCTGAAAATTTAAAGGATGCCTTTGCTATTTCTTTTAAAGAAATATCAGAAAAACAATAAATACTAATTTGACACTAACTCAATAAGGAACAAAAATGTCCCTACAAGCCTACAAGCCTACAAGCCTACAAGCCTACAAGCCTACAAGCCTACAAGCCTACAAGCCTACAAGCCTACAAGCCTACAAGCCTACAAGCCTACAAATAGCTTATTATCTAAATATCAACCTTGCAAATTTATTTGGGGAGGTTGTTAATGGCTATTTTTAAAACTGAAGATATTGTTAGAGATGAAGCAGGAAAAATTCTTGGTTTTGATCATAATTTAAAATCTACAACTTTAGGGATTGGAGTCGGGCAACTTACGACATTCAAACAACTCGGTTTTAAATCAGATAAAAAGCCTGATGGATGGTATTTACCTAGTAATTCTAATGATGTAGCAATAATTCTTGAAACAAAAAATAGTAACGAAGACATTAAAAAAGAGAAATGGATTGATGAATTATTTTCTAATATAGATATTATTTCAAGTAAATATAAAAAGGTTATTGGTATTCTCTATAATGGCTATAATATTGATGTATATAAAAATAAAGAACTAATTGATACAGCTAAAACTCTTCAAGATAAACAATACTATATAGATCTATTTAAAGATAACAACATAGACAAAAATAAAATCTATTCTTTAACTAAAAAAATTAATGATTTATTACACTTCAAATTCGGTATTAAAAATTTGTATCATCGAATGATTTTTACCGCATCAGCATTAGTGGTAGAGCGATTTGGCGGTAATTTAGGGGCAATTAAAAATAACGGTTATGAGCCATTTCGTAATAAAATTTACGATACATTAGCTAAGTCATTGCAGGAACACCGCAGGCAAAATCTTAAAATTGATATTTTGCTTGAAGTATATAGTGAAATTAGAATGAATGTCGTGGAAAACCAAGATGACATCAATTCTTTTATTGATAGCGTGATTGATATTTCCCATTCTGTTAATTCCGATAATTGGAATGGTGAAGATGTAATGGGGATTTTCTTTAATGAGTTTAACCGCTATAAGAAAAAATCCGAGAGTGGGCAAGTATTTACCCCTGAGCATATTACCTCTTTTATGTATGACTTAATCGGAGTTAGCCATAATGATAAAGTGCTAGATGCTACCTGTGGTAGTGGTGGGTTTTTAGTGAAAGCAATGGCAAATATGATTAAAGAAGTGGGTGGTATAAATACAATTGAAGCAGAAAATATCAAGAAATATCAGTTATTCGGTATAGAGTTTGATCGAGAAATTTTCGCACTAGCCTGCGCCAATATGCTCATTCACAAAGACGGAAAAACCAACCTAGAACAGCTAGATACAAGAGAAACACAAGCTTGTGAATGGATAAAATCTAAACCTATAACTAAAGTATTGATGAATCCCCCATATGAACGCAAATATGGTTGTAAAAAAATTGTAGAAAATGTACTCGAAAATGTGCCAATCGGGACAAAATGCGCCTTTATCCTACCTGATAAAAAACTGGAAAAAGACAAAATGGGTGGATTGCTCAAAAAACATACGCTAGAAAGTATAATCAAACTGCCTGAAAACCTGTTTGATGCGGGTGTTACCACCAGTATTTTTGTATTTGAAACAGGTAAGCCACAGAAAGAACGAAAAATTTTTGCTTGCTATATGGAAGATGACGGCTTGGAGCGAGTAAAAAATCAAGGGCGACATGACATTAAAAATCGCTGGGCTGAGATTGAACGCTATTGGCTAGATGTAGTATTGATGAAAACAGACGAAAAATACAAAACACATCAATGGTTAGATCCAAATGAATGTTTATCGTATCAAAAACCACAGCAAGAATTTGAGATCTTTGAAGAGGATTTTAAAAAAGTCATCTTGGATTATATTTTATTTGAAAATGGTATTGATGTGAAAACCTTTAATGATAATTTGCTTAATAAAATTCTATATCAATCAGAAATTAAAAATAATCAAATCATATTAAACCTAAAAGGGGAAAACTATGAATAGATTAGATATTTCAGATTGGAAAGAGTTTAAGATTGCTGAATTATTTGATATTAATCCTACTCGCTATCATAAGTTAATAAATAAAGATTTATTTGATGAAGAGGGTAAAAATCCAGTTGTTGTAAATTCAAGTTATAACAATGGCATTGGGGGTTATAGTAACTATGAGTGTACAGAACAAGGCAATACTATCACATTTAGCGATACAACAACAGCCGATAGTATTTTTTATCAATCCAATGATTTTGTCGGATATTCCCATGTTCAAAAGCTAGTCCCTATTATTTATAAAGATAAATGGACAAAGAATTGCTTATTATTTTTCATGATTGTGTTTAAAGCAAAAGCAAAATTAATGAATTTTGATTATGTAAATAAATTTACTAGAGAAAATGCATTAAACTTACTTATTAAATTACCAGTAAAAAATAACATTCCAGACTGGGAATACATGGAAAAGCACATTGAATGTTTATATTTGATAGAAAAAGATAGTATTTCTGCCATTGCAAATCATATAAATAACCCTCTAGAGAAAAATATTTCATTAAAAGGCTGGAAGCGATTCCATTTATACGATAATGAAATGTTTGATATAGATATGGGAACAAAACTAGATAAAATTAAAATGACTAGTGTTAATCCAACCATTAATTTTATCGGAAGGGCTAATAAGAGTAACGGAATTACTGAGTGTGTTGATGAGATTAGTGGTTTAAAACCTTATGAAGCAGGTAATTTAACTTTGTCACTTGGGGGAGAATATCTTGGGTCTTGTTTTATTCAGCCATCTCCATTTTACACAAGTCAAAATGTTGTAGTTTTAAAACCCAAATGGCAAATGTCATTCAATGTTAAAATGTTTATTGCTATTATGGTATTTAAAGAAAGTCAATTGTACTACAAAGCTTTTATTGACGAACTCAATCGACATATAAAAACCGATTTTTCTATTTATTTACCAACTAAAAATGATGCACCTGATTGGCAATATATGGAAGCTTATATAAGCTATTTATTTCAGCAACAAAGTAATACTCTACAACATTTAGTTTAAAATATATACATAAGCAACCTCGTAGGGTTGCTTTTTTCTTGCAAATCGATCAAAACTTGCTCTAAAATATTTCCCACTTTAAGCAAATTTTCTCGTTTGCTTTTTTTATATTTAATTCGTTCAACCAATTTAGCAAGAGAAACATGACTTATTGGCTACAAAACAATAAGTTGAAAGTTGATTATGCGCGTTGAACGAAAAAATGAAAAACAACAAGAAAACATCACCACTTTTACTTTCTGCACTTCGCAATCTCTCTGCGTTCGCTATTTACGATTTATCTGATACCGAAATACTCATTCTTCTTAAAAATGCTCGTTGGGGAAATTCTCATTGTTTTCATACTGTTCAATGTCCTCGTTGTCATATTGAGCATAAAGCCTATTTTATTTCTTCTCGTAAGCAATGGCAGTGCAAGCATTGCCAACATCGTTTTTCTGTAAAAAGTGGTACGATTTTTCAGCACACTAAACTTTCCCTAAAAAAGCTATTGTTATCGGTTTATTATTTCACTATCAATAGTAAAGGGATTTCTGCTCTTAACTTATCTCGTCATATTGGCGTGCAATATAAAACGTCATGGGCATTACTACATAAATTTCGTGAAGCAGTTGAAAAAACGCAAGATTACACACCACTCACAGGCATTATTCATATTGATGGTTGTTATGTGAATAACTACCTTCGACCAAAAAATTTTAAACATAAGAGAATTGATAGACGTAAGAGATGTCACCAACGTAAAGATAAATCCTGCGTTATGGTTTTCCGTCAACAAGCTGCAAATCAGGAAATAATAAAAGGAGCCGACCGCACTCTCGTTGCATTAGTTAAAGAGGAAAATGCTGATGATATGTTTGCTTTAACACATCGCTTAGTCGCACCAAAATCTACAATTTGCGCTGATGAAAATCCTGCTTATGATGGCTTGGCATTTCACTATGACTTATATCGCGTAAACCATTCGCAAGAGTATTGCTCGATTGACGGCACCACCAATAACCTAGCTGAATCCTTCTTTGCAAGATTTAGAAGAATGATTATGGGTGTGTATCATAAGATGGGAAATAATTACATGATGCACTATGCGAATGAAACCGCATGGCGTGAGGATTTTCGTTACCAGTCAGATAAAGACAAATTCGACAACGTACTAAAACGCTGTTTGAAAGCCAGACCTTCGCGAGATTTAACAGGTTACTGGCAGGGAAATAAGAAACCTACGGCAAAATTCGGATTGGAAAGTTTATGTTTGGAAGCCTCAAACGATAACCAATATTTAGCCGTAGCTTAAACAATTTAAAGCAACATAAGGAGCAATGATGGAAACCATGACACACGCCACTTAATGTGGATTTAAAAATATGGACTATCAAAAACCTTTATGTACCAGATAATAGCTACCCCAATGTCGAAGATTGTGATTATTTACCAGAATTATTCATAGTTAGATGAGTAGTATTCAGAATACTTTAGTTAGTACCATTGTTTTAAGTAAATTTATCCCTATTATACTAATATATTGGTATTTATATGTTTCCTATATAGGGAAAAGTCATCTTGACCCTATAGCAAGTTTAAGATATATTATAGAAAATTTTTTGACAAGTTGAACTGCACATGATAGTCTTTTCGCGAAAAGACTATCATGTGCAGTTTTAGATGTGATATGGATGGTAGTATGGATAATAGTGAGTTAGTCTCTCTAGCCGAACAAAAATTTGAAGAACTCCAGAGTCGTATTTATGGAGAGATCAATGCATTGCTGAAATATGCTAAATTAAATGCGCTTGATGTTTTAAAAAATAGAACGCCCACTTATTCTGAAAGTGCTGCTATTTTGAAGCAGTATGTCGGTATTATCGAAAAATTGCAAGATATGGGGATCCCGATTCCAAAACAGGCGATCGTTGAATTAGAAAAGATTGTGACTATTTTTACGTCTCTTGCTGTAGCTATTGATCAGCAAGATGTTGAAGGTTTGGGTGCTGCAATAGCTGCCTTAGACTGCGAACCTTATATATTGTAAATATATCACGTTCCATTAGGAGAATTAATTATGACTACATTGACAATGAATCAAGTAAAAGTGTTAAACTTACTAAAAAAAGCAGAAGATTGTGTAGAACGTCTTGAAAAGGTAAGAAAAGAATTCGAATATTCATTACTTAAGAAAGAAATGAAGAAAGTTGCTTAATATTTGTAAATTATAGGAAAATGCCTCTATGTTAGTAGAGGCATTTTTTTCAACTTTAGTAAGTTTTTGCCTTGTGCAACTGCTACATAATACCGATATTTTTGACCGCTCTTTTGTATCAGGGATATACCGCTAATGACGCCCGCCAAAAGGTGGTTTTGCAAACCAAATCACAATAAACAATCCTAAGAATCCCATAGCTGATAGCCAAAATATTTCATTTGCACCAATAATAAATCCTTGCGATGTTATTTGTTGAGCGAGGTAAGCTGAAGTTTGGGTATCACTTAAACCAAATTGATTCATTTGATGGTAAAAACTTTGGGAAATTGGGTTATAAGGATTAATGTGTTCTGTTAATTGAGTATGGTGAACAGCTTCACGGTTATACCACATAAATGTGGTTAGAGATGTCCCTACTGAACCTGCCAAAGTTCTCAAAAAGTTAAACAAGCTAGAGGCGGAAGCCATTTTATGCGCAGGTAAACCAGACAAGGTTATCGTGGTAAGTGGCATAAAGAAACAGGCTACCGCTAAACCTTGCACTAATTGTGGTAAAGCCACATCAGCAAAAGTCATTGATGGCTCGAAAGTCACCGCTCGCCAATAAAATGTTATTGCATATACAATAAAACTTATCGTCACTAAAACTCGCATATCGATCTTATAACCGAAACGCCCAATAATCGGTGAAAGCAAAATTGGGAATAATCCAACTGGGGAAGCCGCAAGCCCAGCCCACGTCGCGGTGTAATGGAAGACTTGTTGTAGCAAGAGAGGAATTAATACCACAGAACCTAGATAAATCAAAAAGGCTAAACTAGTACATAAACACCCTACGCTAAAATTACGAGAATGGAAAAGCGAAATATCCACTACAGGATTGTCATCCGTCAATTCCCAAATAACCAAGGCAATCAGACAAACGACAGCAACAACGGCTAATATAATGATTTCATTAGAATTAAACCAATCTTGCTCACGCCCCTGATCAAGCATTAATTGCAAACATCCCACGCCTAAGACAAGTAAAACTAAACCGACTTTATCAATAGGTTGATGAACAATTTCACTTTCTCGGCTACCTAAAATCTTCCAGCTGATTAGCACAACTAATAAACCAATCGGAACATTGATAAAGAAGATCCATCCCCAATGGATATTATCACTAATCCATCCGCCTAAAATTGGACCAAAAATAGGCGCAACAACAATAGTCATTGACCAAAATGCCAATGCCATTCCTCGTTTTTCTGGTGGATAATTATTTAATAATAAACTTTGCGAAAGAGGGATCACCGGGCCTGCGACAGCACCTTGAATGACACGAAAAATAATTAATGCCTCAAGACTATCTGCAATCCCACAGAGCCAAGAAGAGACAACAAATAAAAAAGTTGAGACTAAAAATAACCGCACTTCGCCAAAACGTTTTGCTAACCAACCTGTTATTGGAATAGAAATCGCATTTGCCACACCAAAAGAAGTAATTACCCACGTACCTTGACTAAAAGATGCGCCAAGATCGCCCGCTATAGTAGGAATCGCCACATTTGCAATGGTAGAATCTAATACCTGCATAAAGGTGGCGAGAGATAAAGCCAGCGTCAATAAAATTAGGGCGGCACCTTGAATAGGCGGGAATTTTTTTGCGGAATTGTCCATAACACCGCCTTAATGGCTGTTTTGCTGAATGATAGATTCAATCAAATCTTCTACCGCACTTTCATCATACTTAAGTGTATCAGTAGCAAATAACGTTTTCGGTTCTGATTTTTCTCTCAACATTGGGCCAGATGAATCTGCAATTCTTACTTTTGCCGTTGCAGAAAGACCAATTCGTAATGGCGTTTCAACAAATTGTTGTGGATCTAATTTAATTCGCACAGGTACGCGTTGCACCACTTTAATCCAGTTACCCGTAGCATTTTGTGAAGGCAAAAGAGAAAACGCATTGCCAGTCCCCATTTCAATGCCATTTATCACGCCATCAAATTCTTTATTTTTACCGTATAAATCAAAATGAATTTTCACTGGCTGGCCAATGCGCATATTCGTTAATTGGGTTTCTTTGAAGTTAGCTTCTAACCACATTTGCTCATTAGATACCACCGCCATTAATGCGCCGCCCACTGAAACGGCTTGCCCAACCTGAACATTGCGACGTGCCACATACCCATCAATTGGACTTCTAATTTTTGTACGTTGTAAATTCAACCAAGCCTGTTTGAGCGAACTCATTGCATTCTGTATTTGCGGTTGTTGACGTAATGGAACGTTACTCAATAAAGCCTGATTCGCAGCTAATTGGTTTCTAGAGGAATTTAAATTTGCTTTGGAGAGTTCAACGGCTTCTTTTGCATGCTGGAAAGATTCTTTATCAATTGCACCCATTTTTTCAAGTTGAACTCGGCGCGCCAAATTGCCTTGTGCTTGAGCTAAAGAAATTTCATTGGCGTGCACAGCTGATTGTAATTGCTGCACAGTAAAACCGAGTTGTTCTACCTGACGTACAGCATTGGCGAGATTGCTTTTTGCCTGTTCGAAACTAAGTTTCGCATTCGTATCATCCAATTCAACTAGAATATCACCTGCATGGACTTTATCCATATTGTCAGCATTAATCTTCGCTACATTACCCGCAACTTGTGATGATACCATCACTTGATTACCCCCCACATAAGCATCTTCTGTTTCTTCAAAATCCTTCAAGAAGAAAAACCAATACAAAGTACAAGTGATACTTAAAATAAGTAAAATAACGATAAAAATACCGAGACTTTTTTTACGTTTTGCCTGATTAGGAATATCAGATTGTTTAATTTCAGCCATAAATTAATCCTAAATTAGGAATCGCGCTCAAAATTAACTCATTAAAAAAATTTAAAGCTAATCTTGAAACGCTATGAAAGATCGAAATGCTTCATTATGAAACTTTATCAAAAGGAACTCAATATAGATAAAGTTTAAAATAGTTTTTTTGAATTGATTCAATAGATTTCAATCGTCAAAACCTTTTTGTATGATACCCAAGAAATTTATTTCAACCAAACGATTATTTACTTTACAAGGAGTATTCTATGAGTTCTCAATGTCCTTTTTCACATTTAAATGGCTCTAATCTTACCATGGGTAACGGTGCCCCTGTTGCCGATAACCAAAATAGCTTAACTGCAGGACCTCGCGGCCCATTACTTGCACAAGATTTATGGTTAAATGAAAAACTAGCAGATTTTGTACGTGAAGTAATTCCTGAGCGCCGTATGCACGCAAAAGGTTCTGGTGCTTTTGGTACCTTTACTGTCACACACGATATTACTAAATATACTCGTGCAAAAATTTTCAGTGAAGTTGGCAAAAAAACAGAAATGTTCGCGCGCTTTACCACTGTTGCGGGTGAACGTGGTGCAGCAGATGCTGAACGTGATATTCGTGGTTTTGCATTAAAATTCTATACTGAAGAAGGTAACTGGGATTTAGTGGGTAACAATACCCCAGTATTCTTCTTACGTGATCCTCGTAAATTCCCTGATTTAAATAAAGCTGTAAAACGCGATCCTCGCACTAATATGCGTTCAGCAACAAACAACTGGGATTTCTGGACATTATTACCGGAAGCGTTACATCAAGTTACTATTGTAATGAGCGACCGTGGCATTCCAGCAAGTTATCGTCATATGCATGGTTATGGTTCACACACTTATAGTTTCTGGAATGAAGCTGGTGAACGTTTCTGGGTAAAATTCCATTTCCATACTCAACAAGGTATTAAAAACTTAACCGATGCGGAAGCAGCAGCAGTGATTGCAAACGACCGCGAAAGTCATCAACGCGATTTATATGAAGCAATCGAACGCGGTGACTTCCCTAAATGGAAACTATTTGTACAAATCATGCCTGAAGCTGATGCTGAAAAAGTGCCTTACCACCCATTTGACTTAACCAAAGTATGGCCGAAAAAAGATTATCCATTAATTGAAGTAGGTGAATTTGAACTTAATCGTAACCCAGAAAACTTCTTTGCTGATGTAGAGCAATCTGCTTTTGCACCAAGCAACTTAGTTCCAGGTATCGGTGCAAGTCCTGACAGAATGTTACAAGCTCGTTTATTCAACTATGCGGATGCACAACGTTACCGTTTAGGTGTGAACTACCGTCAAATTCCAGTAAACCGTCCACGTTGCCCAGTTCATAGCAACCAACGCGATGGTCAAGGTCGTGTTGATAGTAACTACGGAAGCTTACCACACTATGAACCAAACAGCTTCAATCAATGGCAACAACAACCTGATTTTGCAGAACCACCTCTTCGTATTAATGGGGATGCTGCATTCTGGGATTATCGCCAAGATGATAATGACTACTTCAGCCAACCACGTGCATTATTTAACTTAATGAATGCTGAACAAAAACAAGCATTATTTAATAATACTGCAGCGGCAATGGGGGATGCGCCTGACTTCATCAAATACCGTCATATCCGTAATTGTCACTGGTGTGATCCTGCATACGGCGCTGGTGTTGCAAAAGCATTAGGATTAACAGTAGAAGATGCATTAAAAGCTCGTGATACTGATCCCGCATTAGGACAAGGTGGATTGTTATAATTGTAATCAGTTTTTACTGATAAAGAAAAACGGAAGTGACGTACTTCCGTTTTTTATTTGCCTATAAATTTAGACATGAAAATGATACAATCCGCAAAATTTTATAAAAAGGAACTATGAATGGCTCGTAAGAAAAAAACACGTCGCATCACTGATGTTATGCCAATCCGTAAAGCGGATAAGAAACCCGAAATCTCCAACTCTCGTCCAGGAAAAAAACTCACACGTTATGAATTAGATGCCAAAGCACGTGAAGATAAGAAAAAACGAAAACATAAAGGTTTAGCATCAGGTTCTCGTCATAGCGCAATAGAAGACAAAACGAACAAAATCCAACAAGAAATTAAAGATCCTAAAATTGGTAGCAAGAAAAAAGTACCATTAATTGTAGAATTCGTTAATAAACCAGAAAAAGGACAAACGATTCCTGTCGTAAAACAGGTGAAAAAGTTAGATCCAATGCAAGAGCTTGAAAAGCTTGAAAATAATGAGATTCTGAATGAATTATTAGATGCCTTAGATGAAGGTAAAGCAATTACCAAAGCAGATCAACAATTTGTGGATGAATGTCTCGAAAGAATTGCCGAATTAATGGAAGAACTAGGCATTGAAGAGGAAGACGAAAACGAAGATGATTTATACCGCACTTTTGAACGTATTGATATTAATCAATTTAGATAATCTATGATTTGGATCATTATTTTAAGTATTATTGCACTTATTGTTGTTCTAGGGTTAAGTGGATATGCAATTCGTTTACTAAAACAGCTAAAACAACAAAACATTATGATAGCTAAATCCAAAGCGATAAGGGAAGCCAACTTAAAGGAAAGTATTGAAATCATTGCTCGAGCAATGCAGTCTGGCGAATGTAATCACTCAGAAGGTGTAATTCGCCTTACCATGTTATTAATGCCCTTTGGTAAAACGCTTACTCCATACCCCAGTATGGCGCAATTACATGAAATCGTACATAACATGCCAACTCATGATGCTCGTAAACAATTAGAAAAAAAAGAAAGAATGCGTTTAGATTTAGCACGTGAAAGAGCCGAAGCCAAATTTGAACACGAAATTAAAGAAGAATTACGTCAGTTTTTAGACGATATTAAACAGATTGGAGTGATTTAATGTCAGAAATTATTTGGGATAGCGCACTTATTCAAAAATACAACCAATCAGGCCCGCGTTATACCTCCTATCCAACAGCCCTAGAATTTAATGAAAATTATACAGAGCAAGATTTTGAAGCCGCCGTAAAACGCTACCCAAATCGTCCGCTCTCTTTATACGTTCACATTCCTTTTTGCCACCAGCTCTGCTATTTCTGTGCCTGTAATAAAGTGATCACTCGCCATCAACATAAGGCTGATATTTATTTAGATTACCTTGAAAAAGAAATTAGTTCGCGCTCAGCATTATTTAAGCATCGTCTCGTTACCCAAATTCACTGGGGTGGCGGTACCCCCACCTATCTGAGTGAAATCCAATCAGCTCGTTTAATGGCAATGCTAAAAAAACATTTTACAGTATCTGAGACAGCTGAAATTTCAATTGAAATCGATCCTCGTAGAATTGAACTTTCTATGCTTGATCATTTACGTCACCTTGGTTTTAACCGCATGAGCATGGGTGTACAAGACTTTAATAAAGATGTGCAAAAAGCGGTAAATCGTGAACAAGATGAAGATTTTATTCATGCATTGTTAGAGCACGCTAGAGAGTTAGGCTTTCAATCAACCAACCTTGATTTAATTTATGGTTTGCCATTACAAACTGTAGAAAGTTTTATGTTCACCCTTGAAAAAGTAATTGCACTCAATCCAGATCGATTAAGTGTATTTAATTATGCGCATTTACCAAGTCGCGTACCTGGGCAAGCAAAAATTAAAGAATATCAACTGCCCACGCCAGAAACAAAACTAACCATTTTGCAAAAAACGATCGAAACACTAGGTAATGCAGGTTATAAATTTATCGGTATGGATCACTTTGCTAAACCCCATGATGAACTTGCCATTGCACAGGACCAAGGCGTATTACACCGAAACTTTCAAGGCTACACAACGCAAGAAGAATGTGATTTATTAGGGCTTGGCGTGTCTTCTATTAGCTTATTGGGTGATACTTATGCACAGAATGAAAAAGACTTAAAGCGCTATTATGCCCTCATTGAAGAACAAGGCAATGCTCTACATAAAGGATTAGCATTAACACAAGAAGACTGCTTACGCCGTGATGTTATTAAACAATTAATTTGTAACTTTAAACTCGATTTCTCACCGATTGAGGCACAATATAACATTCAGTTTACCACTCACTTTGCCGAAGATTTAGCACTATTAAAACCATTAATCGATGATGAGCTTATCAAACTCACGCATACAGGTCTCCAAGTTTCGCCAAAAGGAAGGCTATTAATTCGTAACATCTGTTTGTGTTTTGATACTTACTCACGTGAAGCAGCAAAACGTCAGCAATTTTCAAGAATAATATAACAAAAAAGTGCGGTAAAAATTTTACCGCACTTTGTCATTTATGGATGCAACAAATTATAAATATTCCTTTTAATACTGGTACTAATATTAAATAACTCTCTTGCAATCACTGTTTTTAATGTCTTGATTTTCTTCTGCTTTTCAAAAATAGTTGATTCAATTTCATAATCTGCCTCTAAGCAAAACGGTACAATTGCATAAGGTGGGACTTTATTTTCAAAAAAACGATCCATTGTCACATCTACAGTTAAATACCATTCTTGGCTTTGCGCTAAAAATTTCTTAGCCGCTTTAGGTGTTAAATAATAACCTGTCGCACCAATAAAACCTTTACTAAATTGATAAACAGAGAAATGCCCAAAATCCGCCACTAATTTTCTTTTATTTTTTAAACGATCAGGCTGTAGCCAGAAAAACTCAAAGGTATTTTTCTCACTATTAATAAAATCAAGCACGTCTAGAAAATTATCTTTAAACTTAGCGTCATCTTCCAACACAATAATAGGGCTATCTAACTCAACACATTTTTCCCACATTGAATAATGGCTAGCATAGCACCCTAGTTGATTGAGTGTGAGTGGATACCCTTTCACATTCACTCTCTTCTTCTCATTATAACGTTGAAATAAGGGGTGATTCGGATTTTCTTTTCCATTAATTGCCTTAAAGAAATGAATAGCCTGTTCTGAATTATTCAAAAATAATTGATCAAACTGAGCCTGCATATAAGCTTTACGATCGGTAGATTTTTCTAGATTGATGATATAAATGGGTATGAGAGACATAATTTCTCCATATTATTTAAATGGAATAATAAATTTCTGCTTATTTCTTTTAGCAATAATCCTTTTATGTTTAGTAAATAATCTTATTATATTTTCTAATACTGTCCTTTTTTCTTTTACTTCATTTGCTTTTTGAATAACAATTCTCTCGCTTTGTAACGAACTATCTAATTTACTTTTTGACTTATTTAACTGTAATTCTTGAACGCAAATGCCTGGAAATAATTGATAAATTTTTAATTCAGGATTTTTAATACTTTCTTCAAATATCATCCTATCAATAGCATCAAGCTCATCTGCTTCTAGAGACTTAAGCCAAGACATAAGATAAATGATCATAGAACGAGAGATTACATATCCAGCTGTACCATATTGAACTTCGTTTAATCGTTTAAACAACCGATTTTTATAAGCAGGTATTAGAGTATCTTCATAAAAAGATGGTTTTAAAAATGTCTCTAATCTCAAGATAAAATTCTCACTAAAATTAAATCGCTCTTTGAGCCATTCGTCTTCAGCTAAAAAATCATAAGCATTTTCACCTAATAATATATCGTCTTCAAAAATATAAATATAAGGCAAATTATCATCAATACACTTTTGCCAAAGTATCCAATGACTCATAAAACAAGCTTTTTCACCTTCAGTTAATTTTGCATATGTAAGATTTGGTAAATGAGTTTGAATAAGTTGGGTAAGCCTTTCTGATGGCATAAGTGCATCATAAAATTCAAATGGAATTTTATGGTAATCAAATTCCTGCCTTATATGTTTTCTACGTTTACTGGCAGAAATTAGACTAACTATATAATTTATGTGCATAAATGAGATTCCTAATAGATGCCATATTTTATTTTATCTTTAATTTTTCTATTAAATTTATTTAGTTTAGAAAATAAAGAGATATCTTCAAACTTATTGTTCCAAGAATTCGGTGTATTTATTATATTATTAATTTCTTTTAATAAGCTATACCCTAGCTGACTATTAGTATGATCACAACTTTTATGCCAAAACTTGGTTCCACCACAATAATGATATATAACAATTGGCATTTCTGTTTTAGATTTATAACCTTTTTTTATAAGGTGTCTTTCTGATGGAGTAAAGTTGAATCTATTATTAATAAATTTTACTTTACCTTTTAAAATTCCATTTAGAACATCCTGATCTTGATACTTAATGATCTCTTTGTATTCTAGAAGCCAGTCAATAGAATTTTTTAATATGCTATCCTCTCTCCATTTATTAAAATTTATCAATAAAACACCCGCATTAAAGTAAGTAGAGCAATCTAATCCAATCTTACTTTTATACTCTGCGTTTTCTATATCTATAAATGTATCTTGACAAGCAGCTAAATAATAATCATCTATATTAGTATTCCAAAGCTCATCTAATGAACCATTTGTTAACGTATCAACATCGATATAAATTGCTTTATCAATATCTTTAATATACTCAGATAAATTTAATCTTGCATATGTTGCCAATGAAATATAATCAATTGTTTTTGGAAAATTAATAAAATCGTTATCATCAATAGGTATGAAACTTATTTTTCCATCATAATAATCTACAATTCTTACTATACAATCCTTATTTAATTGACTGATACCTAAATCTAAAACATAAAATCTTACCTTATCATTGTTCTTTAATATACTAAGTATACTGATTGCTAGATAAGGAGAATAATTATCATCTGATGAAAATATAATATTCATTTATACTAGATTACTTTTGTATTTATTCTTTCTTAAAAATTTTTTCACTATCTTTATCTTTTGACTTATATTAAATAATTTAAAATGATACTTTATAAAATGATGAAAAGAAATAATATTGTATTTATTTAAACTCATGTATATTTCATATAATATTTTAACTAAAACCTCATTGTCTTTATCTAGATTATATAAGGTTAATAATGAAACTTCATTTCTTATATCTATATTTATACCAATTTTATTAAGATAATATGTAATATTTTCTCTCTTTATTCTTTTTGCTATCTCATTTTGCTTACCATTATGAATAGAAGACGTTTGATTACTATGTAACCTATACTTAACTAGAGCTTCAGGATAATTAGCCAAATTACCAAACTTGCTAACTTCCGACCAAAACTTATAATCTTCAGCATGAGGGTAGTCTTTATTAAAGATTAATCCATATTCTTTATATACACTAGCCCTCATAATCATAGTATTATTATGCATCACGTTATTAAAAAGCATAGATTCACAAATCTCATTATGCTGTAGAGGATTTTTCCATATATCTCCTGTTTTATATTGAGCTCCAATCACCCCACATTCTTTCTCTACAATAACTTCTAAATATGTTCCTATAGCGATAATATTAAGGTTACTCTCTAAATATGTAATCAACTTCTCTATCCAAAATGGCTTAGCTATATCATCTGCATCCATTCTTGCAATATACTTACCAGAGAAATATCTAAGCCCTATATTTAAAGAATTTATAAACCCCAAGTTATGTTTATTATTAATAATTTTAATCCTTTCATCTAACTTATTAAGTCTCTCTAAATGAGATAAAGTTAAGTCAGTAGAACCATCGTTAATAATGATAATCTCTAGATTCTTATATGTTTGATTAATAATAGAGGTAATACTCTCATCTATATACTTTTCAACATTGTAAGCACAGACTATAATAGATACCAATGGATAATATTTCATATATTCAAACCTTTATTTTTTCTGTTTCTATTCTACATGTTCTTCAGATAAAACAAAACCCCACCATTTGGCAGGGTTTCGAAGCAAGTTCAAACTATTTTGTGCTTGGGATTTTGAAACGGCTGTTAAAGCGTTCAACACGACCGCCAGTATCTACAACCCGTTGTTTACCAGTGTAGAATGGGTGACAGTTACCACACACATCAAGGTTAATATCTTTGCCTAAAGTTGAACGAGTTTTGATCACGTTACCACAAGAGCAGGTTGCCGTGATTTCTTTATATTCTGGGTGAATACCTTGTTTCATAGAAAACCTCAAAATGAAGCCACGCCGCTATAAGAACTTTCTTCCTACACCGCGTGAGTGAATAATACGCCATATTTGGCACCAAATAGACTGCGAATTATACTGAAAAAACATAGATAAACAAGCCCCATTTTAGTGTAGAATCAAAAACATTCTTAACAAAACTTTTCCTTATGCAAGCACAATCTTCAATACATACTTCTTTTGCCAAATCTATTTTAGATTGGTACGACAAATTCGGGCGTAAGAATTTGCCTTGGCAACAAGATAAAACGCTCTATGGCGTATGGCTTTCTGAAGTAATGCTACAGCAAACACAAGTAGCCACTGTTATACCTTATTTTAAGCAATTTATAAAAACATTCCCCTCTATTACCGCACTTGCTAATGCATCACAAGACGAAGTCTTACATTTATGGACAGGCTTAGGCTATTATGCGCGTGCACGTAACTTACATAAAGCAGCCCAAAAAGTGCGGGATGAATTTAATGGGAATTTTCCAACTAATTTTGAACAAGTATGGGCATTGCCTGGCATAGGGCGCTCCACAGCGGGTGCGATTTTATCTTCGGTTTTAAATCAACCTTACCCGATTTTAGATGGTAATGTAAAACGTGTACTTGCCCGCTATTTTGAAGTGGAAGGCTGGACGGGTGAAAAAAAAGTGGAAAATTACCTGTGGCATTTAACTGAACAAGTCACGCCTGTAACACACGTTGCTGACTTTAACCAAGCGATGATGGATATTGGTGCAATGGTATGCACACGAACAAAACCAAAATGTGAACTTTGCCCTTTAAATAAGGATTGTTTGGCGAATAAACATGAAAGTTGGGGGAAATTTCCAAATAAAAAACATAAAAAAACCATACCAGAAAAAGAAACCTATTTTTTAATACTATCAAACAAAGGAAAAGTGTGGTTAGAACAAAGAGAAAATTCGGGATTATGGGGAGGATTATTTTGCTTTCCTCAATTTGAGGATAAATCAACGTTATTGAACCACCTCATACAAGAAGGTATTTCCCATTATCAAGCCTGGCCAAGTTTTCGACATACTTTTAGTCATTTTCATTTAGATATTCACCCAATTTACGCAGAAGTTAATGATAATTTACATATTGAACAAGAAAACGATGATTGGCGTAAAATCTCGGAAAACCCAAAAGAATATCAATCAAATCTATCCAGTACGGTCAAATATTGGTATGATCCGCAAAATCCTGAACAAATCGGGCTTGCTCAACCGGTAAAAAATCTTTTAATTCAATTTGTAAGGAATCATTATGGCAAGAACAGTATTTTGTGAACATCTTAAAAAAGAAGCAGAAGGTTTAGATTTCCAGCTCTATCCTGGTGAACTCGGAAAACGTATTTTTGATTCAATCAGCAAACAGGCTTGGGGAGAATGGATCAAAAAACAAACGATGCTGGTTAATGAAAAAAAACTCAATATGATGAATACCGAGCATCGTAAATTATTAGAACAAGAAATGATCAATTTTTTGTTTGAAGGAAAAGATGTGCATATTGAAGGTTATGTTCCACCATCAAATTAATTGCCTGTAACACAATGAAAAAGTATTTATTATTAGCATTACTGCCTTTTTTATATGCTTGTAGCGACTCTCCGAACCGCAGTATTAATTACGATGAAGCCTTTGCAAAAGATACACAAGGTTTAGACATTCTTACTGGACAATTCTCACATAATATTGATCGTATTTGGGGTGTAAATGAATTATTAGTGGCCAGCCGTAAAGATTACGTAAAATATACCGATTCTTTTTATACTCGTAGCCACGTAAGTTTTGATGAAGGTAATATTGTCATTGAAACACAACAAGACCTTAATCGTTTACATAATGCAATTGTTCATACGTTATTAATGGGAGCAGATGCAAAAGGAATTGATTTATTTGCCTCAGGTGATGTTCCCATTAGCTCTCGTCCGTTTCTTTTAGGACAGGTGGTAGACCACCAAGGTCAGCAAATTGCAAACCAATTTATTGCAAGTAATTTTGCAACTTATTTGATCCAAAATAAATTACAAACACGCCGCCTACAAAATGGTCATACCGTGCAATTTGTTGCAATTCCTATGATTGCAAACCACGTGGAAGTCCGCGCTCAGAAATATTTACCATTAGTTCGTAAGGCCTCTGAACGTTATGGCATTGATGAAAGTCTGATCTTAGGTATTATGCAAACAGAATCAAGCTTTAACCCTTATGCAATTAGCTATGCAAATGCTATTGGTTTAATGCAAGTTGTTCCACGCACTGCGGGCCGTGATGTATTTGCTATGAAAGGGAAAAGTGGGCAGCCATCAGAGCATTATTTATACGATCCAGCAAATAATATTGATTCGGGCGTCTCTTATTTATGGCTTCTTCAAAACCAATATTTAGATGGCATTACCAATCCGACATCAAAACGCTTTGCTATGATTTCTGCTTATAATAGTGGTGCAGGTGCGGTGTTACGTGTATTTGATAATGATAAAGATGAAGCGATTTATAAAATCAATCAAATGTATCCGGAACAAGTTTTCCGCATTCTGACAACCGCTCATCCATCTGCTCAAGCACGAAATTACCTATTAAAAGTAGATCAAGCACAGAAAAAATTCCGTGTAAGACGATAATACAGCCCTTTAATCATAACTAAATGCTCGTTGAACCATTTCAACGAGCATTTTTTTATAAAAAGATGATTGTAAAATAAATAAGCAAATTATAAATTTTAGTTGTTTTAATAAACACTTTGATGATTAACTATCCAAACAAAACAGTTTTTTCATTTTTTTTAAATTTAGTTATTGACCGGCTCTCGAAAAAATAGTTTAATACGCTCCGTTGTCAGGCAGCAGCCGATAATGATAACGCCTCGATAGCTCAGTCGGTAGAGCAGGGGATTGAAAATCCCCGTGTCGGTGGTTCGATTCCGCCTCGAGGCACCATTTCCTCCTTAGTTCAGTCGGTAGAACGGTGGACTGTTAATCCATATGTCGCAGGTTCGAGTCCCGCAGGAGGAGCCAAATTCTAAAAAGCCGCTAAAGAAATTTAGCGGCTTTTTGCTATCTTTTATTTTTTAAGGGTATACAAATGAAAAAATTTCTTGCATTTATGGGCCTTGCTGTATTTGCCTCTTCCACTTTTGCAACAAATCCTATTAATCTTCGTGATGAAATGATGATTATGTCCCAACGTTTGGTATTAGCATCAAAAACCTCTTCATCAGAAGAATTCCAAAATAACATAAGCGCATTTATTAATGCTGCCGAACACTCAAAAGTAACCATACCGACAAAATGGAACGGAGATCAATCTCAATTTCCTGGTTATCAACAAGGTATTCAAAAAGTGATTGATGTAGCCACAGAGGCCTCTAATTTAGCTAAAGAAGGCAAACTTGATGCGGCTAAAACAAAGCTATATGAAATGTCAGAATTACGACAAATGTACCATAAGTTATATAAGTAATAAAATGTAACGTTTTATTATAAAAATTCACCGCACTTCTCTTGAAATCCCCCCTATAATGGTGTTAAATCAATACATATTATGGGGTTATATATCTAAACTATGTGTCAATTACTCGGAATGAACTGCAACACACCAACGGATATCGTTTTTTCTTTTGAGGGATTTCGTCGTCGTGCAGGGTTAACAGATTGCCATTCTGATGGCTTTGGTATCGCTTTTTTTGAAGGGCGTGGCGTACGTGTTTTTCGTGATAATCATCCTGCAAGTAACTCGCCTATTGCAGATTGCGTCAAACAATACAAGATTAAATCACTAAACGTTATTGCTCATATTCGTAAAGCAACTCAAGGTGATGTTAATATCGAAAACACCCATCCTTTCATTCGTGAAATCTGGGGGGAGAACTGGGTATTTGCGCATAATGGTAATTTAAAAAATTTACCTGATATGAGTAACTACTTTTTACAACCTATTGGTTCTACTGATTCTGAGGCTGCTTTTTGTTATTTAGCAGAATATCTCAAAAATACCTACCGCCAAAAACCTAGCGAAATGGAAGTTTTTGAGGCAATTCAAAAAGTGACAAAAGAGCTGGCTCAACACGGTACATTCAACTTTATTTTATCCAATGGTGAATGGATGATTGCGCACTGCTCCACTAACCTGCATTATTTAATGCGAAAAGCGCCTTTTGGAAAAGCACATCGTATTGATGACGACGGCGTCATTGATTTTAGTGATTATGCAAAAGAGGGAGATAAGGTAAACATTATTACAACCTTTCCACTTACCAAAGATGAAACCTGGACAAAAATGGAAAATGGCGGATTTGTTTTTTTTAAAAATGGAGATAAAATCGCTGAAGTCATCGGTACACCCAAAGCAGCAATTGATGATGGCACATTAGGTAATAGAACGATCTAACTATTTTCTAGTCAGAATAAAAGTGCGGTTAAGTTTCATTGATTTTAACCGCACTTTTATTTTATCCTATATACCTTTATTTTTATTACTGAAGCGTAAAACTAATCGGTACATTTAATCCCGAAGGGAATCCAGCAGGTCTTGCACCAACAGAGCTCGCACTATTCACCGCATCAAGCGCTGCATTATCTAAACTTTCATCACCGGATGACTGAGTTATATGTGCACCAGTTAATGAACCGTCACCCGAAACATTAAAGGATACGCTGACTTTACCCTGTTTACGCATCATTTTTGCCCTAGTTGGATAACGTTTATGACGTTCAATTTCACGACGAATCGCCGAACGATAAGCAGCTATTTCACTTGAATCAGTTCCTGAACCAGCTACTTGAGCATTGCTATTAGCTGTACTCGTTGTTGTCGCTTTTGCATTAGCATTCGCAGTAGAATCGATATTTTTATCACCTTTTGGTAAATCTTTATTAATAGGCTTATCTTGAGGTTTAAGCTCTTTCTTAGGTTTATCCTTTGGTTTTTCTTTAGGCTTTTCCTTAGGCTTAGGCTTTTCTTTTTCTGGCTCTTTAATTTTTTTAGGCTCAGGCTTCACTGTGGGATCTTCCACAACCTCTTTCTTCTCCGGCTCAGGTTCTTTCTGCATATTTTGAGGCTCAGGTGCAGGCTCTTCCATAACCATTCCCTGCACCATTTCCATAGAAATGCTCGTTGCAATGTCTCCTGCGGCATTATTGGCGCTATCACTTGGTTTATTCCAAGTCCATAAAAGTAAACCAACTATAATGCCATGTACCAATAAAGAAACTAGCAAACCTAAGAGCGAACGTTTTGTTTGCTGCATAATGATTCCTTAAGGTGCGGTAGAAATAGATTGAGTAGAGACGGGAGCCCGGCCACTTTTTCCCTGCCCTTTGTCTTTCATTGAAACAATCGCAACATTTTTAATATCATTTTTAGCAAGCATATCTGTGATTGTTACAAAATCCTGAAAAGATGCTTCTGCATCAATCTTCAAGGTGACTTTCTGATCCTTATTCCAGCGTGCAACCTCAGCCTCAAGAGCCTCTTGCGAAATAGGTTTATCATTAAAATAGAGTTGTTTATCCGCTGTAACCGTTAATAATTTAGCGAGATCATCAGATTTGAATGCCACAGCAGTACTCGCCTTTGGCACATTTACTTGAATTTTACCTTGAGAAATAAATGATGCTGTAATCAAGACGACAGCAAGTAACACCAACATAATATCGATAAAAGGGATAATGTTGATTTCATCAAATTTTTTCACAGACTATTCCTTATCTTTTGGTTCGTTTAACACTTTCCATTTCAAACGATTAACTTCTACCTTACGTCCTAAACCGTTATAAAATACCATAGAAGGAATTGCGACGAGAATCCCTAATGCTGTTGCTTTTAACGCAAGTGAAAGATGCATCATAATAATGCCTGCATCAATATCACCACCACCGTGGCCAATTTGATAAAAAGTAAGCAAAATTCCGATAACCGTTCCGAGTAATCCAACATAAGGCGCATTAGCTCCAATTGTTGAAATCGTGGTCATGTTACGATTCAAATCAATATCTAACTCATGAATAGTTGAGTAATGCGCAACATTAACTTTACGTAAAAAAATATAACGCTCGGTTACCATTGCTAACATCGTCACACTCATCAGTAGCAGTAAACCAATAATGATAAAATCACTGTATTGTTGTAAAAAATCAAAAAGCTGTAACATTTTTCTGTCCTTATTATTTGAGAATTTTATTGGAAATATAATTGAGAATGAATTTCAATTGTAGAGAATTTTAGCAAAGCTAGGATTAGACGTAAATATCGAACTAAAAAATAATGTTTTTTTACCGCACTTTACATAAAGCGCGGTAAGTTTTGAAAAAGGTTTAAAGATTTTTAAGATAATCTACGATAACTTGGTGATGAACTGTAGTTTTAAATTTATCAAATACATGCATAATTTTTCCATTTTCATCAATTAAAAAGCTGACTCTATGAATACCATCATAGGTTTTTCCCATAAATTTCTTCTCCCCCCATACGCCAAACATTTCTGCAACTTGATGATCAGGATCTGAAAGTAGCGTAAAATTAAGTGCTTTTTTCTCAATAAATTGCGCCAATTTTTTCGGCATATCTGGGCTAATCCCCAATATAACAAGTCCTAATTCATCTAACTCAGACTTGCTATCACGTAATCCACATGCTTGACTCGTACAACCAGGGGTAAGTGCTTTAGGATAAAAATAGACAAGCACTTTTTTTCCCCTAAAATCACTTAAAGAAATAGGACTTTCTTGTTGATTCAATAATGTAAAAGCCGGTGCTTGGTTTCCCGCAATCAATCTATTCATAAAAGACTCCTTTGAAAAAAAAAGATTTGCAAATTCAAGCCATTTTAGCGACTATAGAGAGATATACCAAATAATAAAATCAAAAAGATAAACGGAGGTTCTATGTCAGCTCAAAATCCTTTATTTTCTGGCAGTATTGTGGCTCTTGTCACACCAATGAATAACTATGGCGAAATTGATTTTGCTTGTTTAGAAAAATTAGTTGAGCATCATATTGATGCCGGATCTAATGCGCTTGTTTCTGTAGGAACAACCGGTGAATCTGCCACATTAAGTATTGAAGAAAATGTAAAGGTTATTGAGAAGACAGTAGAATTTGCGAAAGGACGTATTCCAATTATTGCAGGGGCTGGCGCAAACGCTACTAGTGAAGCAATAACGATGACAAAATTATTACGCGATAGTGGTGTCGCCGGTTGTTTATCTGTCGTGCCTTACTATAATAAGCCGACTCAAGAAGGTATGTACCAACATTTTAAAGCCATTGCTGAATGTACCGATCTACCACAAATTCTTTACAATGTACCAGGACGTACTGGTAGTGACATGAAACCTGAAACAGTTGCTCGTTTAGCCCAGATTAAAAATATTGTAGGTATTAAAGAAGCAACAGGCGATGTAAGTCGTGTAACAAAAATTAAAGCACTTGCAGGTCAAGATTTCATTGTTTTAAGTGGCGACGATGCAACTAGTTTAGAAGCAATGAAATTAGGGGCTGAAGGGGTTATTTCCGTTACTAATAATCTTGCTTCAAAAGATATGGCTGATATGTGTCGTTATGCACTTTCAGGTGATTTTACTAAAGCCGAAGAAATTAATGCTCGCCTGATGCGCTTACATAATGATTTATTTATTGAATCCAATCCAATACCAGTTAAATGGGCAGCTTATCGTTTAGGTTTAATTAAATCTCCTCACTTACGTTTACCGCTAACCATATTAAGCGAAAACGTTCAACCCAAAGTAGAAGAAGCATTAAAATTTGCGGGATTATTATAAATAAAATAAGGGGCAGATCATTGTCCCATATTTTTATTATCGCAAAAGTATTATTGATTTTTCGTTTATTTTATAGGATTCTAAACATGAAAAAAATAATATTAGGTTTGGCTGCAACTGTTGTGCTAAGTGGTTGTTCATCTGATCCAGAAAAGCTAAAAACCGCTAATGATACATTCCAAAAATCAGAAGCCAGTATTCCAGGTTTCTCTCCATTAGCAACAGGAGGCGTTAACTTACCTGTTGCAGACAACACTTATGCATTACCTAATATTGCCTTCAAAAAAGGGGAAAATATCGATATTCGTCCACCATCAACACCATTAGCAATTATTCAAAATTCATTAACACAATTTGATGGAGAACGAGCCCTTATAGTATATCCAGAAGAACAAACAAGCATCTATAATTTAAAGCAAGTTGAACGTCTACTGAAAGAAGAAAATATTTCATCCACTGTTCAGGGGAGTGTTTTAACGACGGATTGGTCACCAACTGATCGTATTGGAGATAAAAATGTCGAAATTAAATATCAAATAGAGCATGTTACCGATCGCCGCTCTAGTGCACTTGCCGTATCGGTGTTACAAACACGTCGTGATGGTATCATCTTCACACCAAGTGTGTCTGAAAAACAGCGTTATACCTCTGATCGTCTGAATCGTCTCATATATTCATTAACATCAGCTTATACAAAACAACAGCAAGATTTATCTAACGCTTCAGTAGGGGCTATTTCATCGCACATTATCCAAGATCTAAATGGTCAAATCGCTTTAGCAATGAATACGACATTTAACCAAGCATGGGAAAAATTAGGCTATGCCTTACCTAAAGTGGGTTTTGCGATTAAATCTGAAACCTCTGGCAGAGGATATCGCGAATTGAAATATTCCTCTTTAAATAAAGAAGACTGGCTACGCTTAGGTATCGAATCCCCCAAAATAGATAACGGTATTTACAATATGCAAATCTCGGATCATGGCAAACAAAGTTCAATGGTTATCTCTGATGAAAAAGGGCATTCACTTTCTGGAGATGATGCAAGAAAGATCTATCAGGCGATAAGTAATATCATATCAAGATAAAGAAAAACCGCACTTTAAAGTGCGGTTTTATTTTTCATTCTTTCTAGCTAAAAATTACGCTAATTTTTTGATTTGTGCAGCTAATTTAGATTTGTGGTTTGCTGCTTTGTTAGCGTGGATTAAGCCTTTAGAAGCCATACGGTCAACAACTTTTTGCATTTCAACGAATGCTGCTTCAGCTGCTGCTTTTTCACCTGCTGCTACTTGAGCATATACTTTTTTGATGTAAGTACGCATCATAGAGCGTTGGCTTGCGTTATGTTGGCGGCGTTTTTCAGATTGAACCACGCGTTTTTTTGCTGACTTGATATTAGCCAAGGTCAAACTCCTAAAATTTCTGTTGATTGATAGACAAAATAAAGGGCGTCAATATGCCGATTTTTTATACTTTTGTCAATGAAAAATTTGTGTTGATTTCGGTGAGACACAACCGAAAGTAAGTATCGTTATTTTTACAAGCTCTTTCAATATGGGCTCACACAAACGATGTGCGGCGGATTTTATCAGTTTTTTTTCACGGAATATAGCGTAAAAACAAAATTTCTATACAATTAGGCAAAAATTTTAGGGTAGAGAAGAATATTTTGAGTAAACGACTTTTAAAATCTAGCATTGTTGTTAGTTCTATGACTTTATTATCAAGAGTGTTAGGTCTTGTGCGCGATGTAGTTATCGCTCATCTCATTGGTGCAGGTGCTGCGGCGGACGTTTTTTTATTTGCTAATCGTATTCCAAATTTTCTTCGCCGTTTATTCGCTGAAGGGGCTTTTTCACAGGCTTTTGTCCCTGTTCTCGCAGAATATCAAAAATCTGGTGATATTAATAAAACCCGAGAATTTATTGGAAAAGTTTCTGGTACCCTTGGAGGATTGGTGAGTATTGTTACGATCCTCGCGATGGTTGGTTCGCCTGTCGTTGCTGCTTTATTTGGGATGGGCTGGTTTACCGATTGGATGAATGATGGCCCTGATGCACATAAATTTGAACAAGCCTCTCTTCTTCTTAAAATAACTTTTCCCTATTTATGGTTTATCACTTTTGTAGCCCTTTCTGGAGCTGTGCTTAACACGATTGGGAAATTCGGCGTGATGTCCTTTTCACCCGTGTTATTAAATATAGCGATGATTGCCACCGCACTTTTCCTTGCACCACAAATGGATAATCCAGATCTTGCATTGGCTATCGGTATTTTTCTAGGCGGCTTATTACAGTTCTTATTTCAAATTCCATTTATGAAACAAGCCGGTTTACTGGTGAAACCCAAATGGGCTTGGCGGGATGAAGGCGTAACTAAAATCCGCAAATTAATGATCCCTGCGTTATTTGGTGTATCGGTAAGTCAAATTAATCTTTTGCTGGATACAGTGATTGCAAGCTTTTTAATGACAGGTTCAATTAGCTGGTTGTATTATTCCGATCGCTTACTAGAATTTCCTCTCGGTTTATTTGGTATTGCTATTTCTACCGTAATTTTGCCAACACTTGCTCGCCACCATGTTAATCGTGAAGGCGATTCAGCTAAAAGTGCGGTTGATTTTCGTAATACAATGGATTGGGGCGTGCGAATGATTTTACTACTTGGCGTTCCCGCAGCCATTGGTATTGCAGTATTGGCTCAACCGATGTTACTTACGCTATTTATGCGTGGAAATTTCATGCTAAATGATGTTCATGCCGCCTCTTATTCTTTATGGGCATTTAATGCGGGTTTACTTAGCTTTATGTTGATTAAAATCCTCGCCAATGGCTATTACGCCCGCCAAGATACCAAAACGCCAGTAAAAATCGGCATTATTGCCATGGTGAGTAATATGGGGTTTAACTTATTGGCGATTCCTTTCAGTTATGTGGGTTTAGCTATTGCTTCAGCAATGTCAGCAACCCTTAATGCCTATTTACTCTATCGCGGCTTAGCCAAAGCGGATGTCTATCATTTTTCACGTAAAAGTGCGGTCTTTTTTGGAAAAGTTTTATTGGCAGCAATCGCAATGGGCGCAGCAGTTTGGTATTACGTGCCTGAAATCAACCAATGGGCGAAAATGGATTTCTTCATGCGTGTTTATTGGCTTGTTTGGTTGATTGTATTAGCCGCAATAGTTTATGGAGCAACGTTGATTTTATTGGGCGTTCGCAAGCACCATTTGCTGACAAAAAACTAACTTCTCGCTATAATGCCGAAATTCTCTTATTTTCATGGATAAGGACATGCAATTAATTCGTGGGCTTCATAATGCAAATCGTGTTTTACAAGGTTGTGCGCTAACGATCGGCAACTTTGATGGTGTGCATTTAGGGCATCAAGCAGTCCTTCGCCATTTGCGCCAAAAAGCTGACGAATTAAATTTACCCATGGCGGTATTGTTGTTTGAATCACAGCCTCGTGAATATTTTATGGGAGAAAATGCACCAGCGCGCTTAATGCGTTTGCGTGACAAAATTTATTATCTAGAAAAGGCCAAGGTTGATGTCGTAATTGTGGCGAAATTTGACCGCACTTTTGCTGAGCAACCAGCCGATGTTTTTATTGAACAAACGCTTGTTAATCATCTACATGTGAAATTTTTAAGCATTGGCGATGATTTCAAGTTCGGTTCAAAACGCCAAGGCAATTTTGCAATGTTGCAAGCAGCAGGTAAGCGTTTTGGTTTTATTGTTGAAGATAACCGTAGCTTTTGTCTAGATGAACAGCGAATTAGTAGTACGGCAATTCGTGAAGCGTTGGCGAATGATGATTTACAACTTGCAGAAAATTTACTCGGTAAACCTTATCGTATTTTCGGACGTGTGATCCATGGTAATAAGTTAGGTAGAACAATCGGATTTCCAACGGCAAATATTCGTTTGCATAGACAAGTCAATCCAATCAAAGGCGTTTATGCCGTAAAAGTGCGGTTAAAATCGGGTGAAATTTTTAACGGCGTGGCAAATATGGGAAAACGCCCAACTATAAATGGATTAATGCAATTATTAGAAGTTCATTTGTTTGATTTTTCTCAGAATATTTATGGCCAAATAGTGGAAGTCGAATTCTGCCACAAGATTAGAAACGAGATTAAATTTCCGTCTTTTGATGATTTGAAAGTGCAAATTGAGAAAGACGTAGAAACTGCGAAAGCGTTTTTTTAATAGTTAATTTTAAAATGTAAAAATTGGAAAATAAAATGACAGTCGATTACAAAAACACTCTTAACCTACCGGAAACCAGCTTTCCAATGCGCGGTGATTTAGCTAAGCGCGAACCGGATATGTTGAAAAATTGGTACGAGAAAAATCTTTACCAAAAAATTCGTGAAGCGAGCAAAGGCAAAAAATCTTTTATTTTGCATGATGGTCCTCCGTATGCGAACGGTAACATTCATATTGGTCACGCAGTAAACAAAATTCTGAAAGATATTATTATTAAATCCAAAACGGCATTAGGTTTTGATTCGCCTTATATCCCAGGTTGGGATTGTCATGGTTTGCCTATTGAACTTAAAGTAGAAGGTTTAGTGGGCAAACCAAACGAGAAAATTACAGCAGCTGAGTTCCGTCAAAAATGTCGCGAATATGCTGCGGAACAAGTGGACGGTCAGAAAAAAGACTTTATCCGTTTAGGTGTGTTGGGCGATTGGGATAATCCATACCTCACGATGAATTTCGATACCGAAGCGAATATTATCCGCACTTTAGGTAAAGTGATTGAAAACGGTCATTTATATAAAGGTTCAAAACCAGTGCACTGGTGTTTGGATTGTGGCTCTTCTTTAGCGGAAGCGGAAGTGGAATACGAAGACAAAGTTTCTCCGTCTATCTATGTTCGTTTCCCAGCAGTAAGTGCGGTTGAAATTGAAGAGAAATTTAATGCAGTAGGCAAAGGCCATGGCAAATTATCTGCGGTGATTTGGACTACCACTCCTTGGACAATGCCATCTAACCGTGCAATTGCGGTCAATGCAGACTTAGAATACAACTTAGTACAACTTGGCGATGAACGTGTAATTTTAGCTGCTGAATTAGTGGAGTCTGTGGCGGAAGCCGTGGGCGTAGAACAAGTTGAAGTTTTAGGTTCAGTAAAAGGTCAGGCGCTTGAGTTAGTACGCTTTAACCATCCGTTCTATGATTTCACTGTACCAGTAATTTTAGGTGATCACGTGACCACTGATGGCGGTACAGGTTTAGTACATACCGCACCTGATCACGGTTTAGACGACTTTGTCGTGGGTAAACAATATGATTTACCGATGGCGGGGCTTGTATCTAATGACGGTAAATTTATTTCGACCACCGAATTCTTTGCAGGCAAAGGCGTATTTGAAGCCAATCCATTGGTTGTTGAAAAATTACAAGAAGTGGGCAACTTATTAAAAGTTGAGAAAATCAAACACAGCTACCCACACTGCTGGCGTCATAAAACCCCGATTATTTTCCGAGCGACACCACAATGGTTTATCGGCATGGAAACACAAGGTTTACGCCAACAAGCATTAGGCGAAATCAAACAAGTTCGTTGGATTCCAGATTGGGGTCAAGCACGTATCGAGAAAATGGTTGAAAACCGCCCAGACTGGTGTATTTCTCGTCAACGTACTTGGGGCGTGCCGATGACCTTATTCGTGCACAAAGAAACCGAAGAACTCCATCCGCGTACCTTAGAGTTACTTGAAGAAGTAGCAAAACGCGTAGAGAAAGCTGGTATTCAAGCATGGTGGGATTTAGACGAAAAAGAATTATTAGGTGCGGACGCAGAAACCTATCGCAAAGTGCCTGATACCCTTGATGTATGGTTTGACTCAGGATCAACCTATTCTTCTGTTGTGGCGAATCGTCCGGAATTTAACGGTCAAGATATCGATATGTATTTAGAAGGTTCTGACCAACACCGTGGCTGGTTTATGTCTTCTTTAATGCTTTCTACGGCAACAGACAGCAAAGCACCATACAAACAAGTATTAACCCATGGTTTCACTGTGGATGGTCAAGGCCGTAAGATGTCAAAATCTATCGGTAACATCGTGACACCACAAGAAGTAATGGATAAATTCGGTGGTGATATTTTACGTTTATGGGTCGCTTCTACCGACTATACCGGTGAAATGACGGTTTCTGATGAAATCTTAAAACGTGCAGCGGACAGCTATCGTCGTATTCGTAACACCGCACGTTTCTTATTAGCGAACTTAAATGGTTTTGATCCAAAACGTGATTTAGTCAAACCAGAAGACATGATTAGCCTAGATCGTTGGGCGGTAGCTTGTGCATTAGATGCGCAAAAAGAAATCAAAGATGCCTACGATAACTATCAATTCCACACTGTGGTACAACGTTTAATGCGTTTCTGTTCGGTAGAAATGGGGTCATTCTATTTAGATATTATCAAAGACCGTCAATATACAACCAAAGCAGACAGCCTTGCTCGTCGTAGTTGTCAAACTGCGTTATGGCATATTGCGGAAGCATTAGTTCGTTGGATGGCACCGATTTTATCTTTCACTGCCGATGAAATTTGGCAACACTTGCCACAAACCGAAAGTACTCGTGCAGAATTCGTATTTACTGAAGAATTCTATCAAGGCTTGTTTGGTTTAGGCGAGAATGAAAAATTAGATGATGCTTACTGGCAACAACTGATTAAAGTTCGTTCTGAAGTGAACCGCGTATTAGAAGTTGCGCGTAACGATAAAGTGATTGGCGGCGGTTTAGAAGCAGAAGTAACCGTTTATGCTAATGACGAATATCGTGCATTGTTAGAACAATTAGGCAATGAATTACGTTTCGTGTTAATCACCTCAAAAGCTGAAGTGAAAGCATTAGCAGACAAACCAGCGGATGTGGCTGCGGATGAGTTAGAAGGTATTGCGGTAAGCGTAGCCCGTTCAAACGGTGAAAAATGTCCACGTTGCTGGCATTATTCTGACAAAATTGGGGGAAATCCCGAACATCCTACACTTTGTCCACGTTGTGTAGAAAATGTGGCGGGTAATGGTGAAGTGCGCCATTTTGCATAATTAAATTCGTTGTAAAACATAAAAGTGCGGTTGATTTTAACCGCACTTTTTTACTTTTGTACAAAAGGAAGTAGAGATGATGTTAGGAAAAGAAATGATTCGCTCAAAAACAATATGGTTTTATCTCTTATTGCTTGTTTTCTCCATTTTTACCAATATGGGGTTGGGTAATGTATTAAGTGAGAATATTCCCGTTTCAGATTACGCAATTTTATTTATTATCACGGCGATTTCTTTTTATTTCACCCCTTGGATTGGGCGAATATTAATCACCGTATTATTCCTCAGTGCGCTATTTTATTGCTCTGCAGGTTTTTTCTATGGTATTCCATCTTTGGGTATTATCGCTTCTGTTTATGAAACGAATATTAATGAAACTTTGGAATACTATACAACCATTCCTTTTTGGATATTTTTATTTCAAGCTACTTATCTCATTCTGTTTGTTGCTTTAATGAAATTAAGTTTTCATGCTAAACAACAAGCATTTAAATGGCTAAATACGGCTGTTATCAGCCTATTATTAGTTTTTTCTTACAATCAATTTTCTGATTGGAACTATGCGTATAAATTCCGTTTTTATCCTGTTCTGTTTTACTCAGAATTTGATCGTATGAATGATCTGTATTTAGAACAACGAGATTTTCTAAATCAATCCGTTAATGCGCCTTCTCAATGGGATATTCAATCTTTCACGCCAAAGTATAAAAATTATATTTTGATTATCGGTGAAAGCATGCGAAAAGATTATATGTCGTTATATGGCTTTCCACTGAAAACCACGCCATTTTTAGAGCGTGTGAAAGGCACAGTTTTTGAAAATTATTATTCTGCGGCACCAAATACGCAACCGTCTTTACAACGCACCTTATATCGAGCAGATAAAGGGGAAACGGTTTATACGGATAATATTATTTCTTTAGCCAAAAAAGCGGGTGTGAAAACCTATTGGATTTCTAATCAAGGCAAAATTGGTGAATTTGATACGATGGCCTCTCGTATTGGTCAAAGTGCGGATGAAACGATTTTTATGAAGCCGTTAGGTTATAACTCTAAAAAAGTGTATGACGATGAAATGTTGCCTGTATTAGATAAAGCCTTAAAAGAAAATATTACGAATCCAAAATTAATTGTGATTCATTTAATGGGCTCACATCCAGCCTTTTGCGAGCGTCTTCCGTATGAGGTTAAAAATTATTTTATTAATCAATCTATGTCTTGTTATTTAGAATCGATTAAATATACGGATCAGTTTTTAGAAAAATTAAATTCACAATTAGTGGCGCAAAATGAACCCTATTCGGTGATTTACTTTTCTGATCACGGGCTTGCTCATTATGAGGATTCTAAAGGCTTATCATTGCATCCAAATAATCTTTATAAACAAGATTATGAAATTCCTTTCGTTATGTTTTCGAGTGATAGCCAAAAGGTAGAAAAAATAAAAACGCCACAATCTGCATTTAATTTTGTTTATGGTTTTGCTGATTGGATGGGGATTAAGGAAAAACATTTACAAGGTGTGAATTTCTTCCATCCTGAAAAACAGGAAATTAAGGTATTTGATTGGAAGAAAGTGGTGAATGTTAAAGAATTGGCTGATGATCCAGCAAAATTACCCGAAGCCGTTCAGTAAATGAGATCGTGCTTTATCATTTATCGGCTTATGCTAGAATTAGCGGAATTTTTTTAAAAGGGAAATAGTATGTCCAAAAAATCAGGGCTTTCATTTTTATGGTTAAGTGCGGTCGCTTTTGTGGTTGATTTGCTCACTAAATACATTGTAGTACAAAAATTTGATTTGTATGAAAGCGTTAATGTATTGCCTGTATTCAATCTCACCTATGTTCGCAATTATGGTGCGGCATTTAGTTTCTTAGCGGATCATAGCGGCTGGCAACAATATTTCTTTATTTTGTTAGCATTGGCTATCTCTGGCATGTTGGTTTATTTTTTAGCAAAAAATAATGCCCAACAAAAAATCCAAAATTCTGCTTATGCACTCATTATTGGAGGGGCGCTAGCGAATATGGTAGATCGCGCTTATAACGGTTTTGTCGTAGATTTCTTTGATTTCTACTGGGATATTTACCATTATCCGGTATTTAATATTGCCGATATCGCCATTTGTATTGGCGCAGGGTTATTAGCATTGGATGCTTTTAAGAGCGAAAAGAAAAAAGTACAAGATAAACAAGCAGAAAAGTGCGGTCAGAAATGAAGATAATTTTAGCTAATCCACGAGGATTTTGTGCCGGTGTAGATCGTGCCATTAGCATTGTTGAACTAGCCTTAGAAATTCATGGCGCTCCGATTTATGTTCGTCACGAAGTGGTGCATAACCGATTTGTTGTGAACGGATTGCGTGATCGTGGCGCGATCTTTGTAGAAGAATTAAGCGAAGTTCCTGATGGTGCTATTGTTATTTTTTCTGCGCATGGTGTATCTCAAGCTGTTCGACAAGAAGCGAAAGACCGCAATCTCAAAGTATTTGATGCAACCTGTCCTTTGGTAACAAAAGTGCATATGCAAGTTGCGCGTGCAAGTCGAAAGGGAACAAAAGCGATTTTGATTGGGCATAAAGGGCATCCTGAAGTTGAAGGCACGATGGGGCAGTATAGCAATGAAGATGGCGGTATTTTCCTGATTGAAAAAGTAGAAGATATTGCACGTTTGCCGATGCAAGAAAATGATGATTTAACCTTTATGACGCAAACGACGTTGTCGCTAGATGATACGGCTGAAACCATTGCTGCATTAAAGGAAAAATATCCCGCTATTCAAGGGCCACACAAAAACGATATTTGTTATGCGACAACTAATCGTCAAGAAGCGGTGCGAGAATTGGCAAAATTATCAGATTTAGTGTTGGTTGTAGGTTCTAAAAACTCATCAAATTCAAATCGTTTAGCTGAATTGGCCTCTCGAATGGGGGTAAAATCACAGCTTCTTGATGATCCTTCCGATATTCAAGCGGATTGGTTTAATGATGTGAAAACCATTGGGATTACAGCTGGCGCGTCTGCACCCGAAGAATTAGTTCAATCGATTATTTCCCGCTTAAAAGAGTTTGGTGCGAATACCATAGAAGAACTACAAGGGTTAGAAGAAAATATGTTCTTTGAAGTTCCAAAAGAGCTGAGAATAAAAGAAGTTAACTAATCTTAAGGGCTTGTCGTAAATGATAAGCCCTTTGTTTTTTCATTAAAATCAAGAATTTTTGCGATCTGAATCGCAAAAGTGCGGTAAGAATCTTGAGCGTTTTTTTGAAAGCATAAAAAATGGCTGTGTTGATATGCTCGTCAACATGTTCATATTACAAGGAAACCTCTATGAAATTAATGAAAACATTATTTACTTCGATGGTATTGTGTGGTGCGCTTGTTGCTTCTTCGTCTTTTGCTGAGGAAAAAGCAACAGAACAAACCGCTCAACCTGTTGTAGCAACTCAAACTGAAGCTCAAGTTGCACCAGCTACTGTGAGTAATAAATTGAATATCAATACGGCAACCGTTAGTGAAATTCAAAAAGCCTTAACAGGAATCGGTGCAAAAAAAGCAGAAGCGATAGTGCAATATCGTGAAAAACACGGTAATTTCACGAGTGCTGAACAACTATTAGAAGTGCAAGGGATTGGTAAAGCAACACTTGAAAGAAACCGTGATCGAATCACTTTTTAATTTTAAAACCGCTTATGGATGCCCTGTTTTACAGGGCTTTTTTATTGTGCACTTTAAGCCATTTTTGCATTTGTTCAATTTCCGCTTGTTGTGCGTTAATAATATTCTCAGCAAGCTTACGCATCTCAGGATCTTTTCCGTATTTTAATTCAACTTCCGCCATTTTTACTGCGCCAATATGGTGTGGCAACATACCTGCTGCAAAAGCAACATCAGGATCTTTATATTGCATGGCTGCCATCATGTCTTGATGCATTTGATTCATACCTTGCATTAATTCTTGTTGCATTGCAGAACCTGTCGGCATTGGCATATTCATGTGTGCTTGATGCGGTTGTTCATTAGCTTGGGCACAAATTGAAACTGCAGCAGCGCTAAGTGTGATAAAAGTCATAAGTTTTTTCATGTTTTTCTCCTATGTGATAACTGAATGAGCACGAATCATAAACCTTGACCTAAGGTTAAAGTCAATATTTATTCCGAAAATTTTTGGTGAGATATTAAAATAAGACAATGTTTGATATGAGGGACAGAATTACGAAGCAAAGATTTGTACTTGCCACGGGCAATAAAGGCAAAGTAAAAGAAATTGCAGATGTATTAGCTGATTTTGGTTTTGAAGTCATTGCTCACACAGATTTAGGCATTGAAAGCCCAATCGAATCACTTTTTAATTTTAAAACTTCTTATGAATGCCCTGTTTTACAGGGATTTTTTATTTTTTCAGGAAATGTAGAAAGTTTATTTCTTTTGAAAAATCCGTTGGCAATCTTAGTAAATTTTAATAAACTAAAAAGCCTAGTCGGGGTGCAATATGCTGAGATCATACCCGTGAACCTGAAACAGTTAATACTGACGTAGGAAACTAGGAATACAGCCTTATCTCCTTCCCGTCATTATTGCTGCCTTTTGATATAAATAAGGATGTAATAATGAAACTTCTTAAATTAACCTTAATTTCTACCGCACTTTTTTCCACCGCTGCATTAGCCCAATCACAGCAAAGTGTTAACGTATATAGCTATGATTCTTTCACTTCTGAATGGGGAGCTGGTCCAAAAGTAAAACAAGATTTTGAGAAAGCGCACCCACAATGCGCTATTAATTTTACGCCTTTTGAAAGTGGTGGCGTGTTATTCAATCGAGTTCGCTTGGAAGGAAAGAAAACCAAAGCAGATATTGTTCTAGGTTTAGATAACTTTGTTTTAGAGCAAGCTGAAAAAACAGGTATTTTCGCGCCAAATAAAGTAGATTTAACTCAACTTGATCTGCCAACAAAATGGACGAATAAAACCTTCTTACCTTTCGATTTCGGTAACTATGCTTTTGTGTATGACAAAACTAAATTACAAAATCCGCCGAAAAGTTTGAAAGAATTGGTTGAACGCCAAGATATCCGTGTAATTTATCAAGATCCTCGTACCAGCAGTGTGGGTCGTGGTTTATTGGTTTGGATGAATGCAATTTATCCAGCGGACAAAATTCAATCTGCTTGGAAAGCGTTAGATAAGCATACGGTAACAGTGGGTAAAGGCTGGTCAGATACTTACGGTGCATTCTTAAAAGGCGAAGCTGATTTAGTGTTAAGTTACAGCACATCACCACTTTATCACCAACTTTTTGAGAAAAAAGATAATTATGCAGCGACTGATTTTGCGGAAGGGCATATCACTCAAGTGGAATTAGCGGCTCGAGTCGCAAACCATCCAAATCAATGTGCGGATGATTTTATGGCATTTTTAATTTCACCTACCTCACAAAAACATATTGTGACAGCCAATATTATGTTGCCAGTCATTCAAGGTGAAATTGAACCGCACTTTGATGCGCTTAAAGCCCAACAAAAAACTCAAACTCCAATTAATCCAACGGTGAATACGGAACACTTAAAAAATTGGATTAGCACTTGGCAAACTACATTAACAAAATAGTTTGATGTTTTCGTTATTTCATCATCCACAACTCCGCCCTCGTCATTATGTGGGCGGCGTTGTTGTCATTAGTTTCATTACTCTTTTTTATGGTAGCGCATTAAGTTCGATCTTTGCATTGGGCGATGAATTACAATGGAAAACTTGGTTCACGGATGATTACCTACAGCATTTGATTCTTTTCAGTTTTGGACAGGCCTTACTTTCTACTGTTTTATCTATTTTTTTTGGTCTGCTCCTCGCTCGAGCATTGTTTTATCAACCATTCTCAGGAAAAAAATGGCTATTAAAATTAATGTCGCTAACTTTTGTCTTACCTGTTTTAGTGGCAATTTTTGGTTTGATCGGCATTTATGGTTCAAGCGGTTGGTTAGCTTGGTTTGCTAACCTTTTTGGAATGCCGTGGCAGGGACATATTTACGGGCTCTCGGGTATTTTAATTGCCCATCTTTTTTTCAATATCCCGCTGGCAGCTCAGCTTTTCTTACAAAGTTTGCAAAGTATCCCTTATCAGCAACGTCAGCTTGGTGCACAACTCAATTTACAAGGTTGGCAATTCGTTAAATTGGTGGAATGGCCTGTTTTTCGTCAGCAATGTTTGCCCACATTTAGCTTGATTTTTATGCTTTGCTTCACCAGTTTTACCGTTGTTCTTACACTAGGCGGAGGACCTCAATATACAACGTTAGAAACCGCAATTTACCAAGCGATTTTATTTGAATTTGATCTGCCAAAAGCAGCACTTTTTGCCATGTTACAATTTGTATTTTGCTTGGTTTTATTTAGCTTAACATCGCGTTTTTCTCCCTCTAATCAAAATGGCTTGAGCAATAGTAATCCTTGGTTTGAGAAACCTAAAAGTGCGGTCAAAATTTTCCATGTTTTTGTCTTACTTATTTTTATATTTTTCCTTTTTTCGCCAGTGTTGAATATTCTTGTCAGCGCATTGAGTTCACCAAGTTTGCTCACAGTTTGGCATAATTCTCAACTTTGGCGTGCGTTAGGCTATTCACTTTCTATCGCGCCCTTGTCCGCATTGATTGCATTAATGATGGCGATTGCCTTATTGCTTTTATCACGCCGTTTAGAATGGTTGCATTATCAGAAAATTGCGCAATTTATTATTAATGCAGGAATGGTGATTTTGGCAATCCCGATTTTAGTACTCGCAATGGGGCTATTTTTATTATTACAAGAGCGTGATTTTTCGAATATTGATTTGTTTACGATTGTTGTATTTTGCAATGCGTTAAGTGCAATGCCTTTTGTTTTGCGTATTTTGAGCGCACCTTTTCATAACAATATGCGCTATTACGAAAATCTGTGTAATAGTCTGGGAATTTTGGGCTGGCAACGTTTTTATCTGATTGAGTGGCAAACTTTACGTGCACCATTGCGCTATGCTTTTGCTTTAGCTTTGGCGCTATCTTTAGGGGATTTTACGGCTATTGCGTTGTTCGGCAATCAAGAGTTTACTTCTCTACCACACTTGTTATATCTGCAGCTAGGTAATTATCGTAATCAAGATGCAGCTGTAACTGCAGGGATTTTATTATTGCTTTGTGGCATATTGTTTACCTTTATTCACACACATAGGGATGACAATGATTTATCTAAATAATGTGATTTTGAACGATAAAACCTTACCGATGTGCTTTAATTTGAGCGTAAATGCTGGCGAGCGTGTCTCAATTATTGGCGAAAGTGGGGCGGGGAAAAGTACGTTATTGAATTTAATCGCTGGATTTGAATTTCCTCATCAAGGAGAAATTTGGTTAAATGATAAAAATCATACTCGTAGCGCACCCTACGAGCGTCCAGTTTCCATGTTATTTCAAGAAAATAATTTATTTCCTCATTTAACCGTACAGCAAAATCTTGCGTTGGGGGTAAAACCCTCTTTAAAATTAACCGCACTTGAGCGGGAAAAAATTGAACAGGTCGCTTGTTCTGTAGGATTGGGCGATTATTTGCAACGTTTACCGAATTCTCTTTCAGGTGGTCAAAAACAACGAGTGGCTTTGGCGCGTTGTTTATTGCGAGATAAACCCATCTTGTTATTAGATGAGCCTTTTTCCGCATTAGATCAGAAACTTCGTGTAGAAATGCTTGCTTTAATTGCCCAACTTTGTGATGAGAAACATCTGACGTTGTTACTTGTTACTCACCAACCATCGGAATTAGTTGGTACGATAGATCGAGTATTGTTGGTGGAAAATGGTCAGATAAGTCAATTGCAAAAAGAGACGTAAAATTATATAGATTTTATAACTTGTGAATCTATTCATGGCTATCGATACCAGCCTATAAACTGAATAAAGATAAGATACAAAAATGCGGTGATTATTCACCGTACTTTCAAAGGAAAAATATGTTAACTGAAAAACTACAAATTAACTCCATTACACCACATCCAAGCGTTGAATATTGGTCTGTTTGCAAAGTTGAGGCGTTATTTGAAACGCCATTTTTGGAATTGGTTTACCGAGCTGCGCAAGTTCATCGCAAGCATTTTAATCCTCGAGCGATTCAGTTATCCACGTTAATGTCTATCAAAACGGGGGGATGCCCTGAAGATTGTGGTTATTGCCCTCAATCAGCCCGTTATCACACGGGGGTACAAAATCAGCAATTATTAGATGTTAATGAGATCGTCGCGAAAGCAAAAATTGCGAAAGCGCGTGGAGCGGGGCGTTTTTGTATGGGCGCAGCTTGGCGAGGCCCTAAGCCAAAAGATATTGAGAAAGTCACAGAAATTATTAAAGCAGTGAAATCGCTCGGTTTAGAAACTTGCGGTACTTTTGGTTTATTGCAAGATGGTATGGCAGAAGATTTAAAAGAGGCGGGATTAGATTATTACAATCATAATCTTGATACAGCACCAGAACATTATGCAGAAGTGATTGGTACTCGCCGCTTTGATGATCGCCTTAGCACGTTAGGAAAAGTGCGCAAAGCTGGGTTAAAAGTGTGTTGTGGCGGCATTGTGGGGATGAATGAAACCCGCAAAGAACGAGCTGGATTAATCGCTAGCCTTGCAAATCTTGATCCGCAACCTGAGTCAGTGCCGATTAATCAACTCGTTAAGGTTGAAGGTACACCGTTAGCCGATGCGGAAGAATTAGATTGGACAGAATTTGTGCGAACGATTGCCGTTGCACGTATTACCATGCCAAAAAGCTATGTTCGCCTTTCTGCAGGCCGTAGTGGTATGAGTGAAGAAATGCAAGCAATGTGTTTTATGGCGGGTGCAAATTCGATTTTCTATGGCGATAAATTACTTGTCACAGGTAACCCAGAAGAAGATGGCGATCAGTTATTAATGGCAAAATTAGATTTAGAGCCAGAAAATGCAGAAAATAAAAGGTAGTAGTTTGCATTAGGTAGCTGAGAAATTAAGTATTAATCTACTCTTTTCTTTATTTTTATATATCATAATACTTTTCCAGTAGCCAATAACAATCCGCACAAAACGTCAGTTCTTAGGCACTCTTATAACGCCCTATACTTCACAAGCCTTAAAAGGGCTTGTGAGAATTGACAATCTATCTAATTATTTTCTTACCTTCCCTTAAAGAGAGCAAAGAGCATATGAATATGGTCTGGCATTATACATACTTCAATTATCTTATATTTTTATAACCATATAACCGTCTCAATATTTACCCTATATCTACTCTTCACCTTCCATAAATTGGTTTTATCCTGTTTACTTTTCTTATGTACTTCGGAATAAAAACAATATGATACTTACCATTCCATTTTGTAAATTATAGACTTCAGTCGTCATTAACTTTACTTACTATGATAATCCTCCTATATGTTAAATTTTGGCATTATATAGTTAGGATTTTTCTATTCATCGCTTAAGCTATTTGGCTCCATATTAATAGCGTATATTATTATAGCCAGACGAAAGTCTGGCTATAATAATAGAAAAAACCCAGCCTTTCGACTGGTTTTTTTATCTTTTATTTTATTCTCTATTCTGAAGAAGCTTTATTCTATCTTATCTACTTCAAATAAATAGTTGTTAGTTAAAAT